>JAZOWF010000076.1:0-50925 GCA_045659065.1 Acutalibacteraceae bacterium | reverse complement strand
TCATATATGTAAATTTTGTCATCACATTTGAATAATAAAATTCAACTTTGAGTTGATTTTGTCTTTTTTTGTGATATAATAATATCAGTGTTGAAATTTCGTTAACGCTGTATTCTCATGCTTTAAATACATATTTATAAGGAGGTTTGAAAATTAAAATGTCTGAAGAAGCAAAAGCTGACATAACAAATTCTTTGGGATATGAACGAGATTTGTTTTGTTCGAGAGTTGAAACAGCTATGAAACTTGCAAAAGTTGATTATGAAACACTCTCAAAGAGATTCCTTGAATTAGGATACTCCATCAATGCATCCAACCTTAGAACCTATATTACACAAAGAAATCCAAGTTTAAAACTTTTAATCTTTTTGTCAAAATCGTTAAACGTTTCAATGGATTATTTAATAGGTAATGAGTCTGGACATTCAATTTATCTCAATGAAAACTTCGACCATGAATTTGATAGTGCACGGTATAAGCAATACCCAGGCACTTATTCGGTTTATTTCTATCCGACAAGGACTAACGAAGTCGAAGAACTCATTGAGGCCAAACTAACCATTAAAAACAATAACGGATATTTATCTACTTTAGAAATACCCGTTGAAGATGGAAAACCAAAGACTTTTAATGGACATCTGATATTATCGAAAAAAACATGCACAGCATTTCTTAACATGATTGGTTCTAATGGCGAAATCATTCAATTCATATTTAATGATCCTAACACCAACCAAAACAAAATTAGATTTTGTGTTTCTTCCCTTGTATCAGTAAGTAGCGGAGATGCTAAACGTATGCCCACATTGAGCAGGGCGATAATATCAGAACAAAGGATAACTGATACTGGGCATAAGTTTCTTAATGCTAACCTTCTTTTAAATTCTAAGTATATCAATATCCATGAGGATGTACTAATGACAACACTTAAAACTTTTCTAGAAAAAGAAAAAGTGGAAGATATAGAAGGCATTTGCAAAAGACTGGGTTATGCATTTAAACCTAAAACCTACTACTCTATTCTAGAACAATATTTTCTCAATACTTTTCGTGAAGAAAACAAGTTAAGCGATTCTCAGATTGAACACTTAATTGCTGAACTAAGAAATCGTTCCATGAGTAATGTTAATATAAAAACTCCACGTACTCTTGATTCGAGATTATATTTATTAATGAAAGAAGAAAATATGTTCGTTGTTTCAAAAGAATAATTTATACCCACTGTTGGTGCCTCGAGCGAGAACTGTTTTTCACTCGGTCCTCTACGTTATTGTTAAACATAAAATTGTAACATTATCTAGGGGGAATACATATGAACCATTACAATATCAATTCTGAAACTACAGAACAAAAAGTAATATCTATAGTAAAGACCATTCTTGCAGCTATTTCAGAATCTAAATTTCTTTATGATGAGAAAGAAAAACGTATTAATTTTGAAGCTGCTTTAGCAGGTCTCAACAGTACCAATATTCAAGATTTATTTGAAATCTTTTCGAATTTCAATGATCACAAAAATCTGACCCAAAACATCCAAGATGTTGAAATTCTTGCCAGTATTTTAGAGCATTGCCATCTAACAATTTCACATTTAAAGAAAATCCCAAAAAATGGAGTTATATATTATGAAATAATCACACGCTACTATATTGAACAAGAATTCTCAAACGCCGATCTTGCCGTTGAAGCAATAGAAGGAATTAACTCTCGAGCCACTTTCTTCCGAAAGTCAAAAGAGGCTTGTTGGCATCTTCACAAAATTTGGTTTTGCACAGATTTGAAGTACTATAAAAATATCCTTAATGAGATCATTATAGCTTTGTAATAGGAACCCACCGGCACACACACTTGTCGGTGGGTTCTTCTTTTGTTCACACAGCCCTATGTTATGTAACCACTAAGGAGCATCCTTTTGTTATCATTGCTGTATGTGCCGATTTACTTTCGAAAAAGGCATTTCTTTATTTTACTGAACGATAATTTTCTTCTTCCCTTCCTACCAAATTAGAAGTTTCGCTAATAATAAAATAGATTCCAGCAAAACAATTCGCTTGAACCGATTTTAATACTAAAATGACACTATATTGATTTTTATTTGCTCTTGATTTGATATCTTAAACTATGTTATGATTATAATGTAAAAAAGCATATATTTGAAAAAGTCTAGTATCTTCGTATTAATTTTTCAATGCGATAGATTCTAGACTTTTTTATTAAAAAAGGAGAAAGATTATGAAAAAAATTGAATTGATTCTTGAAGGATATAAGCATCAAATAAAAGGATTAAAACAAGATATTGACGATCTCAAGGATATCGAAAATCAGAAACAAGATATTAGTATAAAACTTGTTGAACTCCAAAAAGATGTTCAGCAAATGCAACTTAAAGTAGAAAATCTAGAAAAAAAATTAGACAATATGGAAAATTCTTCTAAAGAATACAAAAATGAAATTATAACAGGAGTAATTTCAGCTATTATTAGCGCAATTTTTACACTCATTATAACATAACATTTGTTTTCAACGATGAGGACATATTTATGTTGCTTTTAAAAATTAAAGAGCAGTCTATAAAACTGCTCTTTTTTGGATAAATATTTTGACTTTTTTATTGTTTACGACAGTCATTTGTCGTAAACTTTGGTGTCTGAACAAATTTTGATTTGTCGTAAATTTGTCGTAAACCACTTTTTCGGGTGATTTTTGGATAAATATATCGACTCAAAACCTGTCAAAACCTATGAATTTTTAACAATCAGTTTTGGATGCTCTTCATTGTGGGGAACAGAAGCACGTCTCTGATTGCGGCAGAATCTGTGAGAAGCATAACCATTCTGTCGATACCGAATCCGATACCGCCTGTGGGAGCCATACCGTATTCAAGAGCGGTAAGGAAATCCTCGTCGGTTGTGTTTGCTTCTTCATCACCCTGCCTGAGAAGCTCTTCCTGAGCCTTGAAGCGTTCTCTCTGATCGATGGGATCGTTGAGCTCTGAATAAGCGTTTGCCATTTCCCAGCCGTTCATGAAGAACTCGAAGCGTTCAACATAGTCGGGGTTTTCGGGCTTTCTCTTTGTAAGAGGAGAAATCTCAACGGGATGATCCATAAGGAATGTAGGCTGAATAAGGTTGTGCTCAACGAATTCTTCAAAGAACAGGTTGAGGATATCACCTCTCTTGTGTCTTGCCTCAAATTCAATACCTTTTTCCTTTGCAAGAGCCTTAGCCTCTTCATCGGTTTTGATTTCACTGAAATCAATGCCTGCATACTTTTTAACAGCATCAATCATTGTGATTCTTTCAAAGGGCTTGCCGAGGTCCATTTCAACACCGTTATAAACAATCTTTGTTGTGCCGAGAACGGTCTGTGCAACGTGACGGTAGAGGTTTTCTGTAAGATCCATCATACCGTGATAATCGGTGTAAGCCTGATAAAGCTCCATAAGAGTGAATTCGGGGTTGTGTCTTGTGTCAAGACCTTCGTTACGGAAAACCCTGCCGATTTCATATACTCTTTCCATACCGCCGACGATGAGTCTCTTAAGATAAAGCTCAAGTGAAATTCTGAGCTTGAAATCCTCGTCAAGAGCATTGAAATGAGTTTCAAAGGGTCTTGCTGCAGCACCGCCTGCGTTTGAAACAAGCATGGGAGTTTCAACCTCAACAAAGCCCTGGGAATCAAGATAATTTCTCACTGCTCTGATGATAAGTGAACGCTTTACAAGAGCATCCTTTGATTCATCGTTCATAATAAGGTCGAGATAACGCTGACGGTATCTTGTGTCAACGTTTGTCAGACCGTGGAATTTTTCAGGGAGAGGAAGAAGTGACTTTGTGAGAAGAACAATCTTTTCAGCGTGAATGGAGATTTCACCTGTCTTTGTTCTGAAAACTGAGCCCTCAATACCGATGATGTCACCGATATCAAGCTTTTTGAATGCCTTATATTCTTCTTCACCGAGGCTGTCACGTGCAACGTAGGACTGAATGTTGCCCTTCATATCCTTGATGTTGCAGAAGGATGCCTTGCCCATAATACGCTTTGACATCATACGGCCTGCAACACGGACTGTTTTGCCTTCAAGCTCTTCAAAGCTTTCTTTGATTACGGCACTGTAATGTGTCTGATCATATTTTGTGATAACAAAGGGGTCCTTGCCGGCTTCCTGCAAAGCGCTGAGCTTGTCAACCCTTACCTGTCTTAATTCATTAACGTCCTGCTGTGCCTGTTCGGGAGCATTAACAATCTTTTCTTCTGACATATGCAAATTCCTTTCAGAAAAAATTATTTCTTGATTTCGATGATTTTATACTTGATTACACCTGCGGGAGCTTCAACTGAAATGACGTCGCCCACCTTGTTGCCGATGAGAGCTCTTGCAACGGGTGATTCATCACTTGTCAGATAATCAATGCCGTCTTCCTTTGAACCTGCTGATGTTGATGAGATAATCTGGTATCTGTAAATGTCACCGAATTCAATATCTTCAATGATAACCTTTGAGCCTCTCTGAACAACGTCTGTGCTGAGGATATCCTCATTGATGAGCTTTGCTCTTTTGAGAATATCTTCGATTTCACTGATTCTTGCTTCGAGCTTGCCCTGGTCATTTCTTGCTTCGTCGTATTCAGCATTTTCGGACAAGTCACCGAATGAAAGAGCAACCTGAATCTTTTCTTTGATTTCCTGTCTGCCTCTGACCTTTAAGTCCTCAAGTTCAGCCTCCAGATTTTTATAGCCTTCAGATGTAAGTAAGATTTCCTGTGCCATTAAATATCATCCTTTCTTAAAAGTCGGCAAGTATAGCCCGGACTGTTTTTGTCCGTATTCAGCCGATCTATTGTTTGATTTTTGTGAATCCGCCGGGATTCACCCTGCTTTATGCTTCATCAGCGGCTCAAGGGCATAATTTCACATAATGTATAAGTCATCATCTTGATATTATATAGCAAACAAGTCAAACTGTCAATAGAAAAAAGAGCAAAAATTACCGTCGGCACCTGAAGCTTGTCCTTGATTTTTATTGTTATAACTGATATAATAATATGAAAATTAATTGGCTTTTAACCGGAGGTATATAATTATGATTAAAATTTCCCCTTCTATCCTCTCCTGTGACTATTCAAAAATGGGTGAGGAATTTGAAAATATGAAACGATGCGGAGCAGACTGGCTTCACATTGACGTTATGGACGGCCATTTTGTTCCCAACATCACTCTGGGTGCTCCTCTTGTCAAGTGTCTGAGAAAATGCTCTGACCTTCTTTTCGACTGTCACCTTATGATCAGTGAGCCCCTCAGATATATTCCCGATTTCATTGATGCGGGTGCAGACCTCATCTGCTTCCACATTGAATCAGACTCACCCGTTGAGGAAACCATCGATTACATCCGCTCAAGAGGCAAAATTGCTGCTCTTGCCGTAAAACCCGGCACCGATATTGAAGCTGTTTACCCTTATCTTGAAAAGCTTGGAATGGTGCTTGTTATGACTGTTGAGCCCGGCTTCGGCGGTCAGAGCTTTATGGCTGACATGATGCCCAAGATTGTCAAGCTCAGAGAAGAATGCAAAAAGAGAAGCATTGAAATGGACATCCAGGTTGACGGCGGTATCTCACTGAAAACCGTTGACACTGTTGCCAAGGCGGGTGCAAACATTCTTGTTTCAGGCTCTGCAATTTTTGCAAGCAAGGACCCCGCAGAAACAATCCGACTTCTCCGTGAATCTGCGGCAAAGTATTTCTGATTATTATGAACAGTAACACCAACATCAATCCCGTCAGAGAAAAGAAAAACGACCTCTTTTTTTCTCACAACCTTAACCTGCTCATTGTCACCTCAGCCTTGTCCGTTGCGGGAATTTTCAACAACGGCATTGCTGCGCTGTGGCAGATTGTCCTTTGTGTTCTCTCTGCCGTTATCTGTGAGGCTGTTTCCTTCAGACTCATCGGCAAAAAAGACACTCTGAAGGATCTCAGTGCCGTTGTGACAGGTATGATAACAGCTCTGATGCTTCCCGTCAGTGCTCCCTTTTATGTGGGAATGTCAGCAAGTGCCTTTGCCGTTGTTGCCGCAAAGCTTCCCTTCGGAAGCGGAAGACACACGCCCTTCAATCCTTCGGCAGCGGGACTTTGCTTTGCTGCGGCTCTTTTCAGCGGTGCCGTATTTACCTTCCCCGACACCTCGGCAGAATTTGCTTTTTACGGCAGTGATGGCTTTTTGTCAGCCCAGTCACTTTCCGATATGCTTTCAGCCGGCACGGGAATCAGCCTTAATGTTTTTTCGGCAGTAAAGCTTCTTTCGGGCTCTTATGCAGGTGCAATCGGCACAACAAGTGTTCTTGCACTCATAGGCGCGGCTGTCTTTCTTGCCCTCAGAGAAAAGAAAAGACTTCTTTCCGCCCTCGGCTTTGTTGCGGCAGGTGCTGTTTTTGCCCTTCTCTTTCCCCGCATCAGCTCAGGCAGACTCACAAGTCTTGTTATGGAATTATGCTCAGGCGGCTTTCTTTTCACAGCTTTGCTTCTTGTACCCGACCCCGTAACAGCACCGAAGGAAGAAAAAAAACAGCTTCTTTACGGAATACTCGGGGGTACAATCTGTATGCTTCTGAGGTATTTTTCCAAAACACCCGACCCCTCATTTTACAGCGTTCTTCTGCTTAATGCTCTTTCTCCCCTTTTCTTCAAGGCAAAAGGAGGTAAGACAAAATGATCAGAAAATCAGAACATCCGAAGCTCCGCCTTTCAACAGCACTTTTCAAAGGCAGCTTTGTTCATAACCCTGTACTCACTCAGCTTATCGGCATCTGCCCCATTCTTGCCGCGGCAAACAAAATCAGAGATGCTCTTGCTCTTTCTGTGATGCTGATTTTGCTTCTTTGCGTCAATGAGGTGCTCACAAGCCTTCTGCTCAGAAGATTAAAAAGATGGCTGAGAATCTGTTTTTATACTCTTATCAGCTCGGTGCTTATTGCTCTGCTTGAGCCCTTGATTTTCCGAATCTCAGGCAATTCAGGTGCAACGCTGGGTATCTATCTTTATCTTCTTTGTGTCAACGGACTTATTGTTATCCGATGTGAAAAATTTGCCTGCCGCACAGGTGCTCTCAACAGTCTTTTTGACGGACTTGCCGCAGGCTTCGGCTACGGTGTTGTTGCAGTTATAACAGCCGCTGTCAGAGAGCTGATAAACTACGGCGGACTTTTCACCTCTGCCGACACTCTTCCCCGAATTTCATCAGCAGCACTGCCCTTTGCGGCACTTGTAATCCTCGGCTTTCTTGCCGCGGGTCAGAAATGGCTTGTAATGAAATTTTATCCCGATGAAATCAGAGACACCTTCTCAATGAGAAAAGCCTCTGAAAAGCCTGTTTTCCTTGATCCCGGACTTTCCGTAGGCAAGAAAAAGACCTCCTCATCAGCGCGTGACATACGCCCGAGACATCTTAATGAGGACGAAAAACCCGAAAAAGGAGGGGATGAAGTATGACCGCTGTCATCAATATGCTTATCACCGCTCTTTATACCATGCTTGTTCAGAACATCATTTTCAGCACGGGCTACGGTATAAGTGAGACCCTCAGAACTGCAAAGCGGCCTAAGCATCTTTTTATGTATTTCTGCAGCATAACCCTCTTTGCTCTCACCTCTGGCACAGCCTGCTTTCTTCTCAGAAAGCTCCCCTTCGTTGCAGAGCTTGAGCTGAGATATCTTTTTGTTATCAATGTTCTTGTGCTTATCTGCATTTATCTTGTTGTTGCAGCTTTTTGTCTCAAGGTTTTTTCGGCAGACAAAAAGTTTATGAACTCCCTCGGAATGTGCGCCTTCAACACTCTGATTATTGCTCTGCCCGTGCTTACCCTCAAGGCAGGCTATACCTTTTCTCAGGTTGTGGGTACAAGCATCGGTGCAGGCGCAGCCTTCATCATTGCCTCCCTTCTCATCAACAGAGGAATGCAGTTTATAAAATCAAGCCCCTGTATCCCCGAAATTTTCAGAGGCACTCCTGCTCTTCTGATTTATGTTTCACTCATCGCTCTTGCAATGAGCTGCATTTCAGGTCAGTCACTTTTTGTCTGACAAATACAAGGTTATTCCCCTGAATTAAAAAGCTTTGAATTATTAAGGTGAATTATATGTCACAAAAAAGAAAAAACGAAAACAAAAAATCTCCCTATCAGCCCGACGTCAAGGTACGCATAAGGAAAAGCTATTATACCTTTTCCCGTGAGTATCCGTCAAAATATATTCAGCTTGGAAAGAAAAAAAGAACAAGTCTGCGCAAGCGTATCGGTGCCCTTGTTTTATCTGCCGTACTGTTTGCCGCCGCAGTTGTTTTTTCATTCCTTCTTGTCAACACGGGTCTTGAGATTTCCTATGCCTCACCCGATTCACTGACAACCTCACAGCCCGATCAGAGCTCAGATGAATCCGCCCCTGCGGCATTGCAGTCAATCAGAGCCCTTTATATGCCCTGTGAAAAGCTGGGAGATACAGAATACATCAAAACTCTTATTGAACAGATAAAGCACAGAAACGGCAACAGTGTCATCATCGACTTCAAGACAGAAGACGGAAAGCTTGCATACTCATCCCTTGAGGAATATGCAATCAAGGGAAAATGCTCTCTGTTTGACAATAACACCGTCCGACTTGCTCTCGACCTTTTCGAAAACAGCGGAATCAGCGTTATTGCAGGCATCCACTGCTTCAAAGACAACACAGTGGCAACCGCCAACAGTGAGCTTGCCGTAAAATATATGGATACAGATGTCAACTGGCTCGATTCCTCTCAGGAAAATGAAGCAAGTGCCTGGCTGAATCCTGTTTCAAAGGATGCCCGTTTATATATCAAGGGTATCATCAAGGAGCTTATGAGCTTTAAAATCAAGGGCTTTCTTCTTTACTCCTTCAGCTTTCCCGAGGGTGAGCTTGTTTCTTCCGCCACATATCCGGGAGAAAGTGCTTCAACAGACAGAAAAAAGCTTATGACCGATTTCCTCTCCTCTGTGTCTCAGCTTATCCCCGAGGACTCGGTTCTTCTTCTGGCTCAGGATTCAAAGAAGCTTCTTGAAGGCGAAGAAAAGGATTTCTCCGTTTCCTATAAAAATCTGTCCGTGACGGGAATTGTTGCCGATATGCAGTCTCTCAGCGGTGAATACACCGTAACCAAGGAGGACAAATTCACCTCAATGCTTTCCTGCCTGTCAGCCTTGTCAGCCCGTACGGGAGACAAGCTGTTCATCCATCAGACAAGCTCAGAGGATTATTCACGTTCTTATTTCCGTACCCTCAGAAAAAACGGCTTTAACAATTTTATTATTTACAGCCGTGAGGGTGAATATTAATTCTGAAGAAAGGCGGAGGATATCCTCCGGTTAAAAGCTTATGAAAGAGACAACAACCGCTTTTATTGCAATTGTAGGCCGTCCAAATGTTGGCAAATCATCTATTCTCAACCGTATGCTCGGCCAGAAAATTGCCATTGTTTCCGACAAGCCCCAGACAACACGAACAAGAATTATGGGCGTTCTCACCGAAGATGAAACCCAGCTTGTTTTCACTGACACTCCCGGCTTCCACAAGCCCAAGACAAAGCTTGGTGAAAAAATGATCAAGGCTGTCGGTGACAGTATTTCAGGTGTTGACGCCTGCCTTCTTGTTATCGAAAGCAAGGGTGAGCTCAGAGAAAGTGAAACTGAGCTGATTGAAAAAATCAGGAAGCAGAAAATCCCCTGCATTCTTGCCATCAACAAAATCGACACTCTCACCGAAAAGAGTGAGCTTGTGACAAAAATTGCCGAAATGTCAGCTCTGTATGATTTTGAGGCAATTGTCCCCGTCAGCGCCGTTAAAAACGACGGCATTGACATTCTCATCAAAGAGCTTAAGGCACTTGCAGTTGAATCAGAGCATTATTTCCCCGATGATACTCTGACCGACCAGCCCGAAAGAGTTCTTGCATCTGAAATCATCCGTGAAAAAATGCTTCGTCTTCTTGACAAGGAAATTCCCCACGGTGTTGCCGTTTCAATTGAAAAGATGAGAGAAAGAACAGACACCGACCTTATGGACGTTGAAGCCACAATTTACTGCGAAAGAGAAAGTCATAAGGGCATCATCATCGGCAAAAAGGGTGCAACCCTAAAAAGAATTTCAACCTACGCAAGACAGGATATGGAAAAGTTTTTCGGCTGCCGCATCAATCTTCAGTGCTGGGTAAAGGTCAAAGAGGACTGGCGCAACCGCGAAGGACTTATCCACAATTTCGGACTTGACTGATTCCCGCATTTAATACAAAAATGCCTGAAATTTTTAAAAAATAATTTCGTTTACTTTCAACCTTTTCTGCAAATGATATGAATATGATTATATATATCAATTTGCATTGAGGTGTGATTTATGACGAAGAAAGAATTATGGAACAAATTTATGCAGACGGGAAAGATTTCGGATTATCTTGATTACTGCAAGGCTCCGCTCTTCAGCCCCGATGTTGAAGACATTGAGCTTTCCCGTGAGCTCTCTCCCGAAAAAGAGGATTTCAATTATGACGATAAAGACGGACGGTATAGTAATCCGTGAACAGCCCACAGGTGAACACGACAAGCTTATAACAATCCTGACAAGAAAAAGCGGCATTGTAAAAGCCTTTGTCAACGGTGCAAGAAGCCCCAAAAACAAAAATGCTTCTTCAACGGGGCTTCTTTGTTATTCGGATTTCACCCTTGACAAATCAAAAAAAGACGTTTATACAGTCAAGGAATCTCAGTCGAAGCAGCTTTTCTTCAAGCTCAGAGAAAACATAATTTCTCTTGCGCTGGCTCAGTATTTTGCTGAGCTTACATACGAGCTTGCTCCGAGAGAGGAAGCCGCCGACGAATTTCTTTCACTTATTCTTAATTCGCTTTATCTTCTGTGTGAAAAAAAGAAGGATTCCCTTCTCATAAAAAGTGTCATCGAACTTCGTATTCTTTCTCTTGCAGGATATATGCCCAATATCATCTCCTGCAACAGCTGCGGAGTTTATGAAAGTGAAAAAATGTTTTTCAGCACCTTTACGGGTGAGCTTTACTGTGAAAGCTGCAAAAAGGAAGAAAACCTCAGAAGCATCAACCTGACAATTCTGACTGCAATGAGGCACATCTGCTTTTCCGAAAGCAGCAAAATCTTCAGCTTTTCTCTTCCCGCAGACGCTCTCGTCTCTCTTTCACAGCTGACAGAAAAATATCTTAAAAACATCACAATGAAAAAATATAAAACCCTGGATTTTTATAAAACAATGACAGACTGACAGGAGGAATTTCAAATTGAATAAGCATTATATCGCTCTTGAGCTTGACAAAGTTCTTTCCTGCCTTGCAAATCTCACAAGCTGTCAGGATGCAAAAGAAATGGCTGAAAATCTTCAGCCCGAAAAAAATCTTGACCTTGCCCGTGTTCTTCTGGGACAGACTGAGGACGCCCATATGCTGATGGCAAAATTCGGTGCCCCCTCATTCGGCGGACTGAAAAATGTCAACAACGCACTCAGCCGTGCAAATGCCGGCAGTGTGCTGAATATGAGAGAGCTTCTTGACATTGCCGAAGTGCTGAGAGTTATCCGCTCCCTTTGTGACTGGAGAAGCAAAAATGCGGGAATCTCAACAAGAATTGACAGCTATTTTTACGGCATGACCCCCAACAAATTCCTTGAAGAAAGAATCACCTCAGCAATCATCAGTGAGGAGGAAATGTCAGACAACGCCTCCCCTGCTCTTTATGAAATCAGAAAAAAAATCCGTGCTGCCTGCTCAAAGGTCAGAGATCAGCTTGACAAAATGACCCGTTCTCAGCATTATCAGAAGTTTCTGCGTGACTCCATTGTCACAATGAGAAACGGACGTTATGTTGTACCCGTCAAAATTGAGCACCGCGGTGAAATCAACGGTCTTGTTCATGACACCTCCTCAAGCGGTGCAACGGTTTTCATTGAGCCTGCCGCAGTTGTTGAAGCAAACAATGAAATCAAGGTGCTTCAGGGCAAGGAAAGAGATGAAATTGAAAGAATTCTTTTTGAGCTTTCCGTTGAAGCGGGAGGCTTTTATGAGGGCATCAAGGCAAGCTACGAATGTGCCGTTGAGCTGAACCTGATTTTTGCAAAGGCAAATCTTGCCTTTCAGATGAAGGCAACGGCTCCCATTCTCAATGACGAAGGCATTATTGAGCTGAAAAGCGCCCGTCATCCTCTGATTGATCCGAAAAAGGTTGTTGCAACAGATATTAGCCTCGGCGAAAAATTTGATACCCTTGTAATCACAGGCCCCAACACGGGCGGTAAAACTGTTTCGATCAAAACATTGGGACTTATGTCTCTGATGGCAATGTGCGGACTTATGCTACCCGTCAGAGATCAGAGCAGAATTTCCGTTTTCGATAATATTCTTGCAGACATCGGTGATGAGCAGAGCATTGAGCAGTCTCTGTCGACCTTCTCATCACACATGGTCAATATCATCAACATAATTGAAACTGCCGACGAAAAAAGCCTTGTTCTTATCGACGAGCTCGGTGCAGGCACAGACCCCGTTGAGGGTGCGGCTCTTGCCATCTCAATTCTTGAAAAAATACATATGAAGGGCGCAAAAATTGCCGCCACAACTCACTATGCAGAGCTGAAGGCTTATGCCCTTCAGACTCCCCGTATCGAAAACGGAAGCTGTGAATTTGATGTTTCATCCCTCAGACCCACCTACCGTCTTCTTATCGGCACGCCGGGACGCTCAAACGCTTTTGCAATTTCACTCAGACTCGGTATGAGTGAGGACATTGTTGACAGAGCAAAGCAGCTTGTTTCAAAAGAAAATGCACATTTTGAAACAGTCATCGAATCCCTTGAAAACAGCCGTCAGGAATTTGAAAAGCAGAAAAATGAGGCTCTTGCCATCAAGGCTGAGGCGGAAAGAGAAAAGGCTCAGGCTCAGAAATACAAGGATGAAATTGAACAGCTGAGAAAAGCCGAGCTTGAAAAGGCTCAGAGCCAGGCTCTCAAAATTGTTGAGCAGGCCAAAAGAAGTGCTTATGCCCTCACTGCAGAGCTTGAACAGCTGAAAAAAGAAAGCGACAAAAACAAAGACAAGGCCGAAATGCTCCGCCGCGCAAAGCAGCTTATGAAAAAAGGCCTTGCCGATTTTGACGACATCACAAACCCCGTCGTTGCCGCCGTTGTTAACGATGAAAACTATGAGCTTCCCCGTCCCCTTGTTGAGGGAGACACCGTTCTTCTTGCAGACATCGGCAAAACTGCCGTTGTCACAAAGCTTGAGGACAAAAAGGGCAACATCGAGGTTATGTTTGGTGTTATGAAAATGAGAACTCCCCTTTCAAACATCCGTCTTTGCGGAAAGAACGACTCCTCAGCAAAGGCAAAGCCGAGAAATATCCCCAACAAAAAGGAGCACGTTTTCTCCGCAGGTGCATCCGCTCAGACAAGATGTGACCTTAGAGGAATGAACATTGAAGAGGGTATAATCGAGCTTGAAAGATACATTGACCAGAGCCTTCGTCTCGGAATGTCAGAGCTTACGGTTATTCACGGCAAGGGCACCGGTGTGCTGAGAAAGGGTATTCACGAATATCTGAGAAAAAACCGCTTTGTCAAATCCTTCCGCCTCGGTGTTTACGGAGAAGGTGAAAACGGCGTTACCATTGTTACTCTTAAATAATAAAAAAGTGATTGGTTTCCTTTTAACAAGGAATCAATCACTTTTCTTTTTTTGTACTGTTTTTACCCACATATCTGTTGACAAAAAAGGCTATTGCCACACCTGTAACCGTGTCAATAAGTCGGTGCAGAGCATTGATGTAAGCAGGTTCTTCTCCCGCAGAAAAAATAACAACAAGAAAAATCATTCCTCCGATTGCACAAAGATTACCTTTGCCGAAAAGATTACAGATGAAAATTAGTATAACAATAAAAGCAAAAACCGACAGATAATAAAACAGCTCCCCTGTAAAAACCTCTGTCAGACGGATGTGGCAGACAGCAAGTGAGCCGCCGATGAAGGTGGCGGCAATTCTTCCCAGACCCGTTTCAACAGTTTCATGAACCGTTGTCCCCATACACACAAGGGCTGCAATTGACGAATAAAGAGGTGATGAGCGGATAAAAAGAAAATTATAAAGCTCCTCGGCTGCACCCATATAAAACCGGTCACCAAGCAAAGTAAACAGCCTTGATGTGATAATGCACAGCATCACGGCAAGAGCCGTTTTTACGTTTCTCATTCCTATGGACATTTTTCCTGTTTTCATTTTTTCACCGCCCTTCCGTCAATATTTTTATCATTTTTACTGACAGTTATTCCTTTTACCGAATATGATATTTATGAGGTGATATTATGAACTGCTGCATTCAGGACCTGAGAAACAAGGAGGTTATCTGCATCAACAACGGATGCCGCCTGGGAAATGTCTGCGATGTTGAAATCTGCACGGAAAGCGGACAGCTTACGGCAATAATAATCTGGGGCAAAAGCAAGTGTCTGGGGCTTCTCGGCAGAGAGGAGGACATCAGAATCTGCTGGAAGGACATCAAAATCATCGGAGATGAAACAATTCTTGTCTGCTGTGACAGTTGCTCAAAGGGAAGCTGCAATGCTCCGCCAAGAAAAAATCCTCTTGATTTTCTGAAATAATATTATCTTGACCTTAAAGCCGATACGATATATAATAGTCAGGTAGTATAATATTAATTTGTTGTACAGGAGAGTTATTATGAAGAACAAAGAAATCCTTGAAAAATTAACCCTTGAAGAAAAGGTCGGTCTGTGTTCGGGCAAGGATGCCTGGTTTCTCAAGGGCGTAATGAGAGCCGATCTTCCCTCAATTATGATAACAGACGGCCCTCACGGACTGAGAAAAAAGGCTCCCGCAGGAGAAAAAACAGGTCTTCTCGGCTCCGTTCCCGCAACCTGCTTCCCCACGGCAGCAACAACTGCCTGCAGCTGGGATCCCGAGCTTATTTACAAAATGGGTCAGGCACTTGCTGAGGAATGTCTTGAAGAAAAGGTCAGCGTGCTTCTCGGACCCGGTGTCAATATGAAGCGTTCTCCTCTTTGCGGAAGAAACTTTGAATATTTTTCCGAAGATCCTCTTCTTGCAGGTGAAATTGCCGCCGCCTTCATCAACGGCGTCCAGTCCAAAAATGTCGGCACATCCTTAAAGCACTTTGCCGTAAACAGCCAGGAAAAAAAGAGAATGACAATCAACGAGGTTGTTGACGAAAGAGCTCTTCGTGAAATTTATCTGACAGCCTTTGAAATTGCTGTCAAAAAGGCTCAGCCCTGGACAATTATGAATGCTTATAACCGTGTCAACGGAGAAAAATGTGCTGACAGTGCTTATCTTCAGAACACCATTCTCCGTGATGAATGGGGCTTTGAGGGTGTTGTTGTTTCAGACTGGGGTGCTGTCAACGACAGAGTCAAGGGCATCAAAAACGGCAATGACCTTGAAATGCCCTCATCTGACGGTTATAACGATGCAAAAATCTGCAAGGCTGTGCGTGAAGGAAGACTTGAAGAAAAGTATGTTGATATTGCCGCTGACAGAATGATTACTCTGATTAAAAAATCAAAGGACGCTCTGTGCGAATACGAATATAACAAAAATGCCCACCATCTTCTTGCCGCAAAGGTATGTGAGCAGTCCCTTGTGCTTTTGAAAAATGAAAACAAAGCCCTTCCCCTTTCAAAAGATAAAACCGTTGCGGTAATCGGAGAAATGGCGCGTGCGCCCAGATATCAGGGTGCAGGCAGCTCACTTATCAATCCCACAAAAATTACCGATGCCTTTGACGGACTCATCAGTGAAGGCTACCGTGTCAATTTTGCTCCCGGTTACAGCAAAAAGGAGGACCGTCTTGACGAAATGACTCTTCAGGACGCCCGTACCGTTGCAGCCGCAGCAGACACTGTTGTTATGTTCATCGGTCTGACCGAGGATTATGAATCCGAAGGCTATGACAGAAAACACATCAATCTTCCCGAAGCCCACAACATTCTTGTTGAAGAAATTCTGAAGGTCAACGAAAATGTTATTGTTGTTCTTTCCGGCGGTGCTCCCGTTGTTATGCCCTGGCTCAGCAAGGTGAAGGCTGTCATCAACGGATATCTCGGAGGACAAGCATCGGGCCGTGCAATTGCACGAATCATTTCAGGTGCGGTCAACCCCTCGGGCAAGCTTGCGGAAACATATCCCCTTTCACTTGAAGAAACTCCCTCATACAACTACTATCCTGGTCTTGATCTGAGTGCCGAACACAGAGAAAGCATTTATATCGGATACAGATATTATGACACTGCCAAAAAAGATGTTCTCTTCCCCTTCGGCTACGGTCTTTCATACACAGAATTTGAATATTCCGACCTTAAGCTTTCAAAGAAAAAAATCAAGGACAGCGACACACTCACCCTCTCCTTCCGTATCAGAAATACAGGAGACTGTGACGGAGCCGAAATTGCTCAGATTTATGTCAGAGACAAGGAAAGCACCATCTTCCGCCCCGAAAAAGAGCTCCGTGCCTTTAAGAAGGTTTTTCTGAAAAAAGGTGAAGAAAAGGAAGTTACCCTTGAAATTTCAAAAAGAGCCTTTGCTTATTACAACATAAACCTTGCAGACTGGCATGTTGAAAGCGGTGAATTCGAAATCCTCGTTGCCTCTTCTTCCAGAGATGTCAGACTTTCAGCTGATGTGTTTGTTGAATCGACTGTTGAAGCTGATGTACCTGATTACAAAGAAGCTGCACCCGCTTATTACACAGCTGATGTTCAGAATGTTTCAGACAAAGAATTCGAAGCTGTTCTCGGCTGCAAAATTCCCGAATCAACCGTCACTGCAAACAAGAGAATCACAGTGGAAAATGCCCTTTATGATGCAAGAGAAACAAAATGGGGTAAGGTTATCTGCGGCACAGTGCTCAAGGCAATTGACACCTTCTGTGACAAAACAGATCCAACAACAGAAATGCTCAAGGCAATGGCTCTTGAAATTCCCATCAACAACTTCGTCACAATGAGCTCAGGTGTATTCACCGAAAAGATGTGTGACGGACTGCTGATGATTCTCAACGGAGAAAAGCCGGGTATGGGTGTTGCAAAAATAATTGCAGGACTCGTCTCCTCCGTCAGAAAAATCCCCTCACTTCTTAAAAACTATTGATAAAAAAGGAGAATAAAAATGACTTCTGTGCTTTCTTTTCTCATCACCCTTTTTCTTTTAATCGAATCTCTCCCTCTTGTCTGGCTGCCCACTCTTACCGTTGACGCTGCAGATAAAGGAGCAGATGTTTCAACCTATGCAACAGGCTTTCTTTACGGACTTGCAGAGGAAGGTGTGCCCTCTCAGGCAATGACAAACAGTCTTGATATTTCCTCTGTTTCCCAGAAGGTTATCGGCGGACTTCAGCACCCCATCGGTGACATTGACAATGTTTCATCTCAGCTTGACGAATGTGATTACCGAGTTGTTTATCTTCAGGATGCCTTTGACACCTGGTATTACTGCCACGAAGAAATCAATGCCATGAGAGATGCGGGCACTTACAGCTGGGAAAGCTTCCTTGAAGAAAGATATCTTCCCATTGTTGAGGAAAAGGTACGCGAGCTTTCACAAAAGTCTTACTCAGACAGCCTCGTTTACTGCATTTATAACGAATGTGACAACGGCGTCTGGTTCGGTGATTACTCTCTTGAGGAAAACAGACAGAATTTCTATGAGGGCTGGAAAATCACCTATGACCTTGTAAAATCCGTCGATCCCGATGCAAAAATCGGAGGTCCCGGCTTCTGTGATTATGAAACACAGAAAATGGAGGGCTTCATGACCTTCTGTGCTGAAAATGACTGTCTGCCCGACATCATCATTTATCACGAGCTTGCCTATTGGTCAATCCCCGACTGGAATTATCACGTTGAGGATTACAGAAGAATTGAAAAAGAGCTTTCAATTGAGCAGGAGCTTCCCATCATTGTCACCGAATACGGCACAATGGAGGACTGCGGCAACCCTTCAACAATGATTCATTACATAATGGCAATGGAAAGAACGGGAGTTTACGGCAATATGGCTTACTGGAGGCTGGCAAACAACCTTAATGACACTGCTGCCGATGACAACTCCCCCAACTCAAACTGGTGGCTTTACAGAAAATACAAGGAAATGGAGGGCGCTCTGCTTAAAACAAGCAGCAAAAGTGCCGATAAATACAATTACAGAGACAGACTCGACGCCCTTGCCGCTCTCACTCCCGACGGCAAAAAAATTGATATGCTCATCCCGGGAAGTGACAGCAGATTTGCCGTGAAGATTAAAAATCTTGATGAAACCAATCTGGGCAAAAAGGTTGACGTGAAAATCGAATGTGTATATTACAAGGGTCTGACAGGTATTGTCAGTGAGCCCATACTTTTAAGGCAGATGACAATGAATGTCTCCCTTTGCGGAAATCTCAACATCAATGTCCCTGCCACCGACGAAAATGCCGTTTATTTTCTGACCGTCACACCTCACGATGAAAGCACCGAGCCTGTCAGAAACACCAACATACCCGTCAGATATGAATTTGAAGACGGCAAGCTTCTCGGCTCTGCTTATACCTATGACAGTGCTTATTCAACCTCCGGCAGTCAGCAGGGAATGTGCGGCGGCTTTGAAAATGACGGAGACGGAGTAAAACTTGAAATCAAGGCTGAAAGTGAAGGCTATTATAACCTTGACATCATTTACGGAAAGCATAACGATTCAGGTATTCCTCAGCAGAGAGATTTCGGTCAGGCAAACATTAAAATTGATTCAGACCAGGGTGTTCTTTATCTGGAAAACACCATCAAAAGTGAATATACAACCTGCAAAACCCTTTCAGTTTATCTGACAAAGGGCAAGCACACAATTGAGATTTCTCATATGAACGGCACCTTTGTTCTTGACAGCCTCATTATGACAAAGGATGACTCCGACGGCAAAATTGCTATTCTCAACGACTCCGAAGACGACTCCGCCTTCCTTGCCGTTGCGCCTTATGACGCTTATTACCGCATTAAGACAAACAAGGCTTCAGACTTCACCGTTGACGGTGCAAAGGCCGAAACCGATTCGGAAAGTCTTGTTTATCTGAGAAGAGGTCTGAATGAAATTGTCTTTGCTGAAAAGGAAATTGTTTGCGAAATCGCCGAATTCTCCGAAGATGAAGCTGACGTGTTCACAAAAAGCTTCACTGCAGATATGCTCACCCTTGAAGACGGGGCAAAGCTTTCAAAGGACAAATACGGCAATCTCTTTGTTGAAGGCATCTCCTCTGAAGCAGGAAAAGCAAGCTTCACTGTTTGTGCCGAAGAATCCGGAGATTACAGAGTAACACTCTTTTATTCCAACAATGCCGAGGGCGGCGTTCACTCTTATAACGTTGACCTTATTGAAAGCTATGTGACCGTTTCCGCAAACGGAGAAAGCAAGGATGTTTACTGCCGTAACACTTACAGCAAATACACCTATCGTTCGGTCACCTTCAACCTTACTCTTAATGAGGGTGAAAACGAAATCACTCTTTCAAATTCGGGAAGCACACTCTTCAATTCACAAACAGCAGTTGCTCCTCAGATCAAGCTGATTACAGTTAATTCTGCAGATTAAGCTAAAAAAAATTAAAGCGATTGAAATCCTTCGGAATTCAATCGCTTTTTTATCTTTATTCGGCAAGGGCGTTTCTGAAATCAATTATCCTGCCCGATGCATTAAAGCCGATACCGCTGACGCCCTTACCCGTTGCACAGTGATATTTTTCCGCTTTGACAGGGAAGATAACACAGTTTCTGATAAGATGAGTCTCCGCCTCCCACATAAGCTTCACAGCCTGTTTAGCCGAGGA
Source organism: Acutalibacteraceae bacterium (assembly GCA_045659065.1). Classification (GTDB taxonomy): domain Bacteria; phylum Bacillota; class Clostridia; order Oscillospirales; family Acutalibacteraceae; genus UBA6857. Next base: position 31,024 of record JAZOWF010000076.1, on the reverse strand, counting down.
AGCGCTCATAATTGAATAAACAAGTCTGTCAAAATCACTGTTTTTATAATTTGTGAAATTCTCCTTACTGTATGAGGTGAACTGTGAAAGTGCCGCCTCAACGGTGTCCCTTGAAAACTCAGCCGATGCATAGGCAAGCTGATAGTCACCGCTGCTGATTCTTTTTTTCAGCTGATCACTATCAACAGCTTCAACAGTCACATTCAGTGAAACACCGAGAATTGACTGCCAGGACTGCATAAGGGTTCTGATTGCCTTTTCATTTTCAGCAGTGCAAAGCACGGTCACATTGACAGTTGAAACCTCAAGCTCCTCAAGCCCGTTGTTAAACAAGGTCATGGGGCTGGGGTTTGTGTATTTCTCAACATTCTTTCTTACCTCACCGTATTTTCTGCCGCCGACAATCAGTCCGTCGGGAAGAAAATTACCCGTAATCTCATCAGAAAGATTTTTCATAATATCTGAGCTGTTAAGAGCGGAAACAAGAGCCTGACGTATTTTGATATTCGAAAGAGCCTGATCAGCACAGTTAAAAATGAAGGCATTCATTGCCGAATCAAAGGAATAAACTCCGTATCCCTTTTTTCCTTCAAGCTCTGCCGCCTGCTGAGCTGTCAGAGGAGAAACATTGTAGGTGTCCTTCATAAGCTTGCTGAGTCTTGTTGACTGCTCATCCTTGACGGAAAAATAAACAGAACCGGGCATAACATTATCCTTGCCGTAATATGCGTCGCTTCTTCTGATAACAAAGGAGGTGTCATCCGCCCAGTTATAAAGATAGAAGGGTCCGTTGCAGATAAGATATTTCATTGCAAGACCATATCTTCCACCCGTTGCTCTGAAAAATTCCTCATTGCAGGGCATTGCGCAGGGATTGGTCAGAGAATAAAGAAAATCAGGATAAGCGCTTTCAAGCTTTATAACAAGAGTATAATCGTCCTTTGCCTTTATTCCGAGCTTATCGGCTGAAAGAGCTCCGCTGTGCACTCTGCGTGCATTTTTTATGCAGTAAAGAGACTGAGCATCAGGTGAAACAGTTTCGGGAAGAAGGGCTCTTTTTATGCCGAAGACAAAATCGTGGGCAGTCACTCTTGTGTCAAATTTTTCCGCAGCTTCTCCAAGCACGGTTTTTGCAGAATTTGTCAGGGTCCACTTGATGTCCTTTCTCAAATGAAAGGTATAAGTTTTTCCGTCAGCTGAAACCTTCCATGATTCAGCCTGAGCAGGAATAATATTTCCCTCACCGTCGATTCTTACAAGCCCCTCAAAGCAGCTTGCAATAATATTTCTGCTTCCTGTATCATAGACTATTTGCGGGTCAAGATATCCCGTATCCTTGTCAATGGGATAAACAATCTGAGCATCTGCGCCCTTGATGGAGCCGCAGCCCCAGAGAGAAGAAATCAAGATTAAAATTAAAATGGCCGAAAGAGATCTTTTTAACATTTTTTTCATTCCTTGTCACTCAATTAATGATATAATAATTCTAAAATGAAATTAAAATTTCAAATTTAACTGTTATAATGAAATTTAGAATAAAATTACGGAGGTTTCAAATGGACAGTGTATTTTTTCCCGTAACCGCAATTATATTACTTATTATATGCGGAATTCTCTTATTTTTATTGCTAAAAAAGAATAATAATAAAGATTATGAGTCTATTTTGGAAGATAATGAAAAATTAAAGCAGCTCATAACAAGCTCGATCGGCCAGGTCAACACCACCGTACGTGACGAATTCAGCAAAAACAGAATTGAAATGAATGCAACACAAAGTCAGCAGAGAAAGGAAATCACCACCGCAATCGGTGATATGAACACACAGATTACAAAGCTGACCCGTGACAATTATGAATTCAACATCAAAATGAGTGAAAATATTTCCTCAAAGCTTCTTGAAATGAGAAAGGGCAATGAGGAAAAGCTTGAACAGATGAGACTCACTGTTGACGAAAAGCTTAACGAAACACTCACAAAGCGTCTTGATTCCTCCTTCAGAACTGTCAGTGAGCAGCTGGAAAACGTTTACAAATCCCTTGGTGAAATGAAGGTGCTTTCAACAGGCGTCACGGAAAACGTAACCTCACTCAACAGAATCCTCACAAACGTCAAGGCAAGAGGCACCTGGGCAGAGGTTCAGCTTGAGGGTCTTCTTGATCAGACAATTCCCGGAATGTATGAAAGAAACGTTATGACAAATCCTCTTTCAAGAAACATTGTTGAGTTTGCAGTTAAAATTCCCTCAGGTGATGACAAAAACGCCTTCACCTTCCTCCCCATCGACTCAAAGTTCCCCGTTGAAGCTTATATCAGACTTTGCGATGCCGCCGACAGAGGTGACACTCATCAGGTTGAGATTGAAAGAAAAAGCCTTGAAGCAACGGTTCTTCTTCAGGCAAAAGAGGTCAAGAAATATATCAATGAGCCCGCCACCACTCCCTTTGCAATTCTTTATCTTGCAACAGAAGGGCTTTACAGTGAAATCATTTCATCCAAAAATGCAATTGCCGAAAGATGTCAGAATGAGCATTCCGTTATGATTGCCGGTCCCAGCACAATCACTGCTCTGCTCAATTCTCTTTCAATCGGCTTCAGAGCAATGGCAATCAACGAAAAAGCCAAAGAGGTCAGAACTGTTCTTGCCGCCGCAAAGGTACAGTATGAAAAGTTCGGCACTGTTCTTGAAAAAGCAAAGAAGAAAATTGAAGAGGCAGGAAAAAGCCTTGACGACGCAAAGAGCAGAAATGACATCATTCAGAAAAAGCTCCGCAGCGTTGAAACAATTGAGGCAGCAGACGGTGCCGACATTCTCGGCATTGAGGAATAAACCCTTTCTCTGACGGCAAATAAAATCAGCTTGGGATATCTCCGTAAGCTGACCGCAACTTGAAACTAAGGAGTGATTCGATGTATCACAGAGCTTTCAGCAAGATTGATCTTGCTGCCATTGAACACAATTTCAGCGTTCTTTCGGCTCTTGTTGACAAGGACACAAAAAAATGTGCCGTTGTTAAGGCTGACGCCTACGGTCACGGAGCCGTTGAGGTTTCAAAAAAGCTTGAAAACAAGGCTGATTATTTTGCAGTTGCATGCTTTGATGAAGCAATGCAGCTGAGAAACAATTCAATCAAAACACCCATTCTTATTCTGGGCTACACAGACAAAACCCAGTACGGAATGATTATCGAAAACAACATTACCGCAACGGTTTATTCCCTTGAGGATATTCTCACTCTCAACAATACCGCAAAAAATCTCGGCAGAACGGCAACGGTTCACATTGCCGTTGACACGGGAATGGGTAGACTCGGCTTTGATCTGAGTGACGAATCCCTTCAGGCAGTCAAAACCGCCTATGAATCGGAAAACCTTTTTGTTGAAGGTATCTTCAGCCATTTTGCAAAGGCTGATTACAAGGATAAAAGCTGTGCTCTTGAGCAAAAGGAGCGCTTTGACCGCTTTATAAATGAGCTTGAAAAAATGGGCGTAAGCATTCCCGTCAGACACATCAGCAACAGCGCGGGCATTATTGACCTTGACACACATTACTCAATGGTCAGAATGGGCATTGCTCTTTACGGCTGTTATCCCTCTGAGGAGGTTATGAAGGAAAAAATTGAGCTCAGACCCGCAATGGAGGTTACAAGCCGTGTCATCCACGTCAAAAAGGTTGGTGAGGGTACCCCAATCGGCTACGGCCACTCTTATGTTACCGACTCTGAGAAAATAATTGCAACCGTTTCAATCGGCTATGCCGACGGCTTCAGCCGTGCTCTGTCAAACAAAGGACATGTTCTTATAAAAGGCAAAAAAGCAAAGGTTGTCGGCAAAATCTGTATGGATCAGATTATGGTTGACGTGACAGAAATTGAGAATGTCTGTGTCGGAGATGCCGCTGTCATTATCGGAAAAAGCGGAGATGCGGAAATTACCGCTGAGGAAATCGGTGCTCTTTCAGGCTCCTTTAACTATGAGGTGCTGACCACCTTTATGCCCAGAGTAACAAGAATATATAAATAATCGGAGGCAATCTATGATAAGATTTGAAAGTGACTATACCCAGGGTGCAATCCCTGAAATTATTGAAAAGCTTGTTGAAACCAACCTGGAACAGACTCCGGGCTACGGAACAGACAAGTACTGTCTTTCAGCTGCAGATAAAATCAGAAAGGAAATCTGTGACGAAAGTGCTGATGTCCATTTTCTCGTCGGCGGTACTCAGACAAATTACACCTTCATCTGCAGTGCCCTGAGACCTCATCAGGGTGTTATCAGTGCTGAAACAGGACACATCAACGTTCACGAAAGCGGCTCCGTTGAAGCAACGGGTCACAAGGTTATTGCCCTTCCTTCTGAGGACGGAAAAATCACTGCTGAGCAGGTGCGTCAGGTTATTGATGCTCACAGAGCAGATCCTACCTTTGAGCACACCGTTCAGCCCAAGCTGGTTTATATCTCCTTCCCCACAGAAAACGGAACAATTTATTCAAAGGCTGAGCTTGAAGCTCTTTACTCCGTCTGTCAGGAAAAGCAGCTTATCCTCTTTCTTGACGGTGCAAGACTCGGCTACGGTCTTGCAAGTGAAAAAAATGACCTGACAATGGCGGACATTGCAAGACTCACAGACGCCTTTTACATCGGCGGAACAAAGGTCGGTGCACTTTTCGGTGAGGCTCTTGTTATCACCAAGGAAAGCTGTAAGGAGGATTTCCGATACATCGAAAAGCAGAAGGGAGCAATGCTCGCAAAGGGCAGACTCCTCGGCATTCAGTTTGACACCCTTTTCACCGACTCTCTCTATTCAAAAATCTCCTCTCACGCTGCAGCTCTTGCAATTAGAATCAGAGAGGCATTTCTTTCAAAGGGTATCGAGCTTCTTTATGACTCCTACACAAATCAGCAGTTCCCCATCCTCACAAAAGAGCAGAAGGCTGTGCTTGACGAGCATTTCGTTTCATCCTTCTGGTGTGAAAAGGGTGACAAGATTGCTGTGCGCTTTTGCACAAGCTGGGCAACTCCCACTCAGGACGTTGATTTTCTGATTGAAAAAATAATGAATCTGTAACAGAGGACAAATAATATGAGAATGAGAAAAAAGAAAAATCTCGACGAACGTCTTGCAGGTGTAAGTGATTACATCATCCTCACCGAGCTTGGCGAGGAAAGAGATTTTAACAAAGCAATTGAAGAAAAAACACTCTTTGACCTTGAAGCTCTTTTCGGCAACAGCAATCCCGTAAGAATGGAAATCGGCTGCGGAAAGGGTCAATTTGTCACAGAGATTGCAAAAAGACACCCGGAAATCAATTTCATTGCCGTTGAAAAGGACAGAAACGTTATTGTCCAGGCTTGTGAAAAGGTCAGAGACAACGAGCTGACAAACGTCAAGTTTATTGCCGGCTCCGCTCAGTATCTGCCCAAATTCATTCCCGAAAAAAGCATTGAGCTTATCTATCTCAATTTCTCCTGTCCCTTCCCGAAAACAAAATATGCAAAGCACAGACTCACCCACAGAGACTTTCTTGCAATTTACAGAAAGCTTCTCAAATCTTCAGGTGAGATTCATCAGAAAACTGACAATATGCACTTTTTTGAGTTTTCAATTGAGGAATTCTCGGCTGCCGATTACAAAATCACAAATGTTTCCCTCGACCTTCACAACAGTGATTTCGAAGGTAACATTGTCACAGAATATGAAAAGCGCTTTTCCGATCTGGGACAGCCCATTTACAGACTTGAGGCTCACGTGTGAGCAAACAAATAAAACATATAAAAGCCGACGGAATATCGAATTCTGTCGGCTTTTTCTCAGGCTGAACAGCTTTATCTTCTCAGAGTCTTCTTTCTCTCACAAAAAAATTCATAAAATTATAAGGAAAACTGCACCCTTTAGTCGTATAATAAGTGTGAAGGAAAAAATCACAAAAAATATACGGAGGAACAATAATGGATAACGGTGCAAGTAGCTACCGCCGTTTTCTTGATGGTGATGAAAGCGCTTTCGACGAAATTATGAAAGAGCTGTTTCACAAGCTTGTTTTCTTTGTCAACGGATATGTCAATGACATTCAGGCGGCTGAAGACATTTCAATTGATGTTTTTTCAGAGCTGATTGTCCATCGTGGAAAATATAACTTCAAGGTCAGTCTCAAAACCTACCTTTTTATGAGAGGACGAAGCAAGGCTCTCGATTACATAAAGCACAGAAAGGTGAGGTCTTATGTTGAGCTTTCTCAGCTTGCTGACCAAAGTGACGGCTCCCCGGACCCCGAAATGATTTTTCTTGACGAGGAAAAGAAACAAATTATACATTCCGCCCTCAAAGGTCTCAGCACAGATATGCGCACGGTCATTCATCTGATTTATTTTGAGGAAATGACCTATGACCAGGCAGCAAAAATAATGAAGAAAAGCAGGAAACAGATTGATAACCTTTTATACAGAGCGAAGAAAGAGCTTCGTACCATTCTCGGAAAGGATGGTGAGCTTTTGATATGAGAAGCTTAGAAGAATGTAAAGCGGAGATTTTCCGCAGAAGTGATGAAAAAATTAAAAAACGTAAAAAGCAGCAGCGCCTTGTTGCCTCGGTCATTACTCCCGCAGTTGCGCTGACGCTTACGGTAAGCTGCTTTGTACTTTTCACACCTGAAAAAAGTGCCGAGGACACAGCCTTTACTCAGCTGAACGGTATAGGCAGTGCCGCCACTCAGGCCGGTAACCTTGCGCCGTCAGCTCAGCAAGAAGCTACAACCGCTGCGGCAGTAAAGCAGGACCCCGAATCAAATTTCGATCAGATGCAGACAGTAACAGTAACTCTCGAGAGCCTTATTGAAGAAATTTTCACAAAAGACGGCACATCAGACCAGATAATCTTCCCACCTCATTACAAGGAGGACGAAAGCGCTGCAAGCTCAGCTGAAGAGTATAAGGATACACAAAGAAATGAAATTATTTCCGACACCGCTGAGCCCCTTGTAATCAGCTTCAGCCTTTCTTATTCTGACAGAAGTGAAAGCTATACCCTGACGGGGAATGCTCTCAGAATCGATACAACGGGAGAAACGGCAGTACTGACTCAGGCTCAGCTTGACACTCTGTTATATCTTCTCGGCTATTAAAAAGGAGTGATAAATATGAAGAAATCCCTTTCACTTATTCTCAGCCTTGTTATTTTTACACTTGTGCTTTGCGGCTGTCAGAGAAACATCACCGATGAGCCGTCAGTTGAGCTTACCCCCACGGGAATCCCTTCCGAATATTCCGATCTTGAGGGAGTCAGTCTCTTTATTCCCAAAAGCATGTTTGAGCCCGAAACTGAGGAAATTGAGGTTATCTGGGTCAACGAAACAGACAAAGAGATTATCTTCGGAGAAATGTTCTTCATAGAAAAATATACCCAAAAGGGCTGGGAGTCTGTTTCCGCAGAAGGAATAGCCTTCAACGCCATTGGTTATCTCCTTTCACCGAATTCCCGTCAGACGAAGACATACAGTCTTAAAAATTACAACACAAAAAGTGACGGCACATACCGCTTCCGTTCAAGCTGCTATGCTGACGGCAAGGAATTCAGTCTCTGGACAGTTTTTGTTGTTGAGAGTGATATTACCCAAGGCTCCGCTCAGACCTCAGCCACGGCAACTCAGCCTACATCCGTACCCGAGGCTTATTGCGGAAACACACAGACAACAATCCGCGTCGGTGACAAGGCTTATACCTTTATGTTCGGAAACTCCGTGACTCTGACAGACCTTCTTGCAAGGCTTGAATTAAATGAGCCTACCTGCGACTGCATTCCCGAATACATCGTTGACACAGAGCTTGTCACGGGCTACGGAATAAATCTCACCAAAGGATATGTAAGACTCGGAGACAAGCAGACAAACCTTCAGGCAGAGGAAATTGAGCTTATCAGAAAAATCATTGAGGAGGAAACATCAAAATGAAAAAGAAAATAATCATTCCTCTTTTTCTTCTTGCTCTTGTTCTGATTTTCTGTGCCTCAGCACCTTTTCTTTTCAGCTCACGGGGCATTTCTCAGGGACAGTTATATATAACAGACGGCAGAGCCTTTCTTGTCACCTCTGAAAACTCGGCAATGATTGTTTCAGACCGCACAAAAAACAAGGATCTTTTTGAAAAATACGAAAACGGCGATACACTTCTGCTTTTCCACGACGGAATTGCCGAATCCTTCCCCGCTCAGACAGGCGGATATTATGCTCTGCGTCTGTCAAAGGGAGACGGAAGCTTCCGCCCCGATGACTCAATTCTCGGCGTTGCAGTTCAGAAGAATGACACAGGCTTTGAATTCAGCTTGACCTGGGGTTGCTACGGAATCAGCTCTTATGACAGCCGTACGGGAAAGCTTGTCAAAACAAGCCACGCAACACACCCCGAGGATTATATAACTCAGCTGACTCTCACTTCCGAGCAGTACGAGGAAATCAAGCAGCTTTTCCGCGACCTTGAAATCGAATCTTATCCCGACGAGTATAACCCAAGTAAATATATGTCCACACCCTCTGCAACTCTGATTCTCACCCTCAAAACCGCGGATTTTGAAAAAACCGTTACGGCTGCAGATATTTGCCTTGACAATGAGGGCAAAGACAAAATGGGGCAGAAATTTCTTGACACCTGCTACGCTATTTCCGAAATGCTTATGGATACAGAGGAATGGAACGCCTTACCCGATTATGAATTTTATTATGACTGATAAGGAGGCACCCTATGAAGAAAAAGCTGACCCTCGCGTTAATTCTTATCCTTTTTGCTGTTTTACTTATTCCTCTTCCCTCAGGGACATATAAGGACGGCGGAACAAGAGAATACTCTGCTCTGACATATAAAATTGTCAGCTGGAACAGAATTAATGCAGATAAAATTTACACCGAGACGGATTTTTACCTTTTCCCCGATAATTTCAAGTCAATTGATACACTCTGGTCAGAAAAGGAAATACCCGAAAGCTTTCTTGCATCAATCGTCGAATTCAGCGGATACACCGTCACCGTCAAGCCGCTTGAAAATCAGCCGATTACAAAAAGCGCTGACCTTATCACCTTCTCAATGCAGGAGCTTGATAACATTGGTGCTTTTGCAGGTGAAATCATCGAGGTTTACTATTCGGGAGAGGTTATGGAATCCTACCCCGCACAGATAAAGGCTCTGAGCTGGAAAAAGCCCGAAAACACCAAAGAAACTCCATATCCTTTGCAGTGGCTGAATAAGGAAGCAGCAGAAAAGCTTGACACAACTCCCCTTTCGGATATTGTTATCACTCAGATTTTTTCAGACTGCTTTATTGCAAGTCCCGTTATCCCTCTGCCTTACACAATCAAAATCAACTGCACTCTTTCTGATGAGTGGTGTGTGGGAGATCAGGTTATCTGCACGCTCGAGAACATCTATGACGACAGAGAAAGCTACCGCTATGAAGGTGACCTTCTGACAATTGAGGCCAGCGATTTCACACCCGACCCCAACGTCTGCTACAAGCCCGTGGTTTATCTTTATCCCGAAAGGGAAACAGATGTCACTGTAAATATGGAGCTTAACGGTCAGCTTACCTGCACCTATCCCGCCTATAAAGACGGCTGGAGAGTCAAGGCAAAGCCGGACGGAACGCTCACAGACCTCAGCGGTAAGGAATATAATTATCTTTACTGGGAAGGCGACATCTTCACGGAATACGATTTTTCAAAGGGCTTTTGCGTCAGCGGAGAGGACACGGCAGAATTTCTTGAAATTGCCCTAGAAAAGCTTGGTCTCAACCGAAGAGAAGCAAATGAATTCATCGTTTATTGGCTTCCTCTGATGCAGAATAATCCTTATAACATCATTGCTTTCCAGGCCGAAGCTTACACCGACGCCGCCGTGCTGAAGGTTTCCCCTGCTCCCGACACAGAAATCAGAGTATTCATGACCTGGAAGGCAAGTGATTTCTTCACTCAAATTCAGCCTCAGCAGCTGACTGCACCTGAAAGGAAAGGCTTCACCCTTGTTGAATGGGGCGGAGCAGAAATAAAATAAAATTTTTATCAGTTGAAAAAATATATCCGATTTCAGCAGAACAAAACTCACAGAAAAATGCAAGAAAAAACACTTTTTTTCGGCACAAATTATCACTTTGAAAAGTCATCTCAGAAACAGAAAAATATCAGTTGACAGCACTTTTTATTTATACTATAATAGCGGGGTTGCAATTTTATAAAACGGTCAGGTGATAATTTGAAAGCTTTAAGATTTATAAAGAAAAATATTGTTTTTTTAATTGCCGCCCTTGCGGCTTCGGTCACTTGTTTCCTCGTACCGCCCGATGAAGAATATCTGGGTTATTTTGACTGGAAAACCCTTTCCTGCCTTTTTATAACCCTGGCGGTTGTGTGCGCTCTGAGAAACATCAAGTTTTTCACAATTCTTGCCCGAAAGCTTGTTACAATGGCAGGCAATCTGCGCTCCCTTTTTCTTCTTCTGATTGTCATTACCTTCATCGGCTCAATGATTATCGCAAATGATATGGCTCTTATTACCTTTCTGCCCCTGGGTTATTTTGCCCTTTCTGTTACAAAGCAGGAAAAATATATGGCATATCTTTTTGTGCTTCAGAACATTTCCGCAAACCTCGGCGGTATGCTCACCCCCTTCGGAAATCCGCAGAATTTATATCTTTATTCCTATTTCAATATTCCCACGGGTGAGTTTTGCCAAATTATGCTTCCCGCCTTTCTTATTGCAGTTTCACTTCTGATTGTTGCCTGCATTCCCGTCAAGGCGGTAAAATTCACAATTGATGACAGCTTCAGTGAAAAGCTTCACAAGAAAAAGACTCTTCTTTACATAGTTCTGTTCGTTATTTCAATCCTTATTGTTTTCAGAGTAATTCCCTTTATAGTCGGTCTTCTGCTTATTCCTGTTGTTCTTTTCATTGTTGACCGTGAAGCACTTAAAATGGTTGACTACGGGCTTCTGGGAACATTTTTCTTCTTCTTCATTTTTTCGGGCAATCTTGCAAGGCTTGATGCCGTCAATGAGCTGATATCCTCTCTGCTTGAAAAGGACACTCTGCTTGTGTCCGTGCTTTCATGTCAGTTTATCAGCAACGTACCCTCTTCAATTCTTCTTTCAAAATTCACAACGGATTATCCCTCACTGCTTCTCGGTGTCAATATCGGCGGAACGGGAACAATCATTGCTTCCCTTGCAAGTCTTATAACCTTCAGTGAATTCAAGGTTTTATATCCCGATCAAAGCAAAAAATATCTCGGCATTTTCACGGGGCTGAACGTGGCATTTCTTGTCATTCTGACAGCCGCCGCCAAGCTATTTATGGTTTAAAATAAAAAACAAGCGGAGCTTATCACTCCGCTTTTGTTTTTGCCTTAAAGCTTATAGCAATATTTTTTTATCTACCCGATTGTTTTCTACGGTGATACCCTCTGAAATAAGCTTTTGCCTTTGTGACGCAACCTTTTTTTGATTTGATATTAACTTAAAGTGTATCTGTAAATAACAGCATTCTCTCCCTTGCCGTTTATCCTTGAGCTATCACTCGGAAATAATTCGTTTTTGTTATATCTAAAATAACGTACACTTTCACTTTTATCGTTCCATAAAACACCTGTCGGCCAATTTTCAGGAATACTCCGACAAAAGAAAACCGCTGTTCCGAACACAGGACATCCCCAATGCTGTGAAGCTCCCGCAAAGCCTTTCCTTGCAAAATCGACATCCCCTGAAGAACCTTCACCCCTTTTCCAAAATTGATGAGCCATAACGAGCACCACATCAATTCCCAAATCGGGCAACTTATTGTGTCTGATTCCGAACACATCATAACAAACGGCCAGATATACCGTCTTGTTTTTTAATCTAAAAATTCTGGAATATCCCATTTCCAAGCAGTTATATGAATCAGCCTTTCTTATATTCCCGTTTTCATAACTTGTAGGATAAAATTTGCGTCCTATTGCCAGAATCCCCGTTTTGTTAACAGCAACAGCAAGCTGATCCTCACCATCTTCACAGTCGACACCCACGCAAACAGCCGCAGAACTCTCGACACATACAAGCAGTTCGCTGATTTTTCCACACAGCTTAACAATCTTATTTTTATTTTGTTTTTCAAGCTCGAAATATCCCGCAGGAAAGAGAATTATATCGGCAGCTCTGTTTTCAGATATAACAGACTTCATAAGAGCAAGTCTTCTGCTATACGGAGGACAGCAGCCTGATTGGTTTTCAATTACAACAGTAGCAACATTAAGCTTACTGTCAGTGCCGTTAATATCCAAAGATTTTACCTCCATTCTGAAATAATAAGCATAAATTATTATACTATGATAATAGTAAAAAATCAAACCCACACAGTATAAATCCCCTCTTCTTACAAATACTAATAACACAAATTGCATTAAGAGGAGAAAGATATATATGAAAGCAACAGGTATTGTCCGCCGCATTGACGACCTTGGCAGAGTTGTTATCCCCAAGGAAATTCGCCGCACCTTAAGAATCCGTGAAGGAGACCCGTTACATACATCTTTGGCAGATTTTGTGTTGCGATACATGTGTGGCAAATAGGCATAAAGATACAGCGGAGTGATTTCACTCCGCTGTTGAAAGTTTTAACGTAATTTGAAATATGCTACACCTGCTTCTGTAAGTCTTTCCAGATATCCGCGGTCAACCATTGTGTTTGTGATGGCTGCTGCTCGTTGTATGCTCATTTCTTCAAATTCATTAACAATTTTAGAAATATCATCTCTCTCATACAGAAGGTCTGGTTTCATAGCATCAATTATGAAATCCATGATACATTCGTTCTTGAGCTGCGTAACCGTAACCGTTGTGCCGTCATCCAAAACAACGGCCTCGTGCTCGGGCTTGAGAGGCAAAGGATTTTCACTCAACATTTCGGTTAAGAGCTGATTGTTTCTGTCACTTTCCCAATGCTCAAGATTCTCTTTTTTGTTGTTGTACTCTTGTTTTGCGTCACATAATTGCTGATTGATGCTTTCGATTTGTGCAGTCAGTGCTGAAATATTTTCTTTTGCATTCTTCTTTTCAGAAAAAGCAAACATACCCAACGCTTTCATGGATGCTTCTGCTGCGGATTTTTCTTCTTCAAGTGTTTGCAGCTGCTTCGAAAGTTCATTTATTGTTGCAGAATGCTTGTTTTCAATATCAGCAAGCAACTCTTCTTTTTCAGCTGCAATCTGTACATTAACCTTTTCTTCGCATTTTTGCTTAATCAAAGCAACCTGTTCCTCCCAGAACTTGTAAGCATCCTGATATTTCTTTTCAGACTCGCGGTATTTCTCTAATTTGCCTTGATTGCGATTTTTATCATTGGACGCTGATAAATATCCGTTCAGCTCATCCTGTATTTCTTTACTGCCGTATTTCAAGATGCGTTGATAGTTAACGGAGCTGTTGAAATTTTTATGTCTTGCCAGATCTGCTCTTTTTTGGGTTTGCAACTCTGCCATCAGCTTACCCAGATAAGCTTCTGCATTCTGAGGATCAATATCAAGTATTTCTTCGCAATGCTTATCTGCACTGTCCCACTCCTTGTCCTCAAGGAGCTGTGCAACTCGCTCCAGCAGTGCCGGAATAGACTTTGATTTCTCAATGATATTGACAACCGCTCCCTCTCCTAAGTTATTATTGACAATATTGTTTGTTATATTATTGGTTATGTAGTTGTTAACGGCATCCTCAACAACAAAAGCATTTCCGCAAAACTGGCAGACCGCTGCTTTTTTAGTATCGTCAACTGCTAACATTCCTCCGCATTCAGTGCATTTGGCTTGTACAAAAGGCATAATCATTCTCCTCCACATAAAATTTATTTAACTATACCACACATAAACTAAAAAGTAAATCCACACAGTATAAATCCCCTCACTTTACAAATACTAACAACACAAATTGCATTAAGAGGAGAAAGATATATATGAAAGCAACAGGTATTGTCCGCCGCATTGACGACCTCGGTCGTGTTGTTATCCTCAAAGAAATCCGCCGCACGATGCGCATCCGTGAAGGCGACCCGCTACATACAACATTGACACCTTTCGATAAGTTTTGCGTTGCGATACATAGCGTGGTGGAAAGAGTAAAAGCGAGGTGAAATTCACCTCGCTTTTACTAATTAGAATTAAAAGTCATAATGATCAAAAAAGACTTGTTGCTCATAAAAATCTCTAATCGGCTTATCTTTTGATACCGTTACAAAACATAGGACTACCTGTGGTTCTGGATCGTCTGAACAACAAAAACCTAAAATTCGATCTTTAATAAAACAGCTAATTTTGTTTCTATATTTTTTTTCGCTTTCATCCCCGTAGTTTTTGAAAAAATACACTGTAGGGATATTCCAATGAGATTCAATTTCATCAATATCTTTTTGGGTTGCACAGGCAACATCAATAATCAAATAATTTACACCAACATTTTTTGCCCATTCATCCAAAACTAAGTCAATATCAAAATCAAATCCCTCTTTTTCTTGAAGAAGGGCGTTAGTGGTGTTTTCTTTATCTCGACGAAAAATTTTCAAGTGACTATTGAGCGCCTTGATAAATACGTTTTTTTGATTAGAACACAAATCTGCTCCTAACGGTGGGGTAGGAATTATTTTATTACCAAGAGCACTATTGATAGTTTTATCCATTATGGTAAGTTCAATGTGTTTGTAAATTTCTGTTATATCGACAAGCAATTGTTTTTCGTTAATGGCTAATGTGCCGTATATTTTTTTGAAAAAGGCCGTTGTAAGTGCTGTTCCAGCAAAGCCCGTGCTTTTGTGATATATCCAAAATGCATCACTCAATCGCTTAAGCTCGGGTAAATGATATATTTCTCTATTAACGATATTTTCAAGCGGTTCTTCGTGATCCAAGGACAAATCTTCTAAAATTTTACCGCTAGTGGGCATACAACCTATATAGGATTTATCTGAAAACGAGTCGGTAAAAACATTATAGTTTTTTTCTTTGCTTCTAACTTTTATACCTCTGAGAATATTTAATTCATCTATGTTTTCAAGCGTAATGTAATCTCGTTGATCATTTACTAAAAATTTAGTCTTGTAAAAGGTTTTATTAAGTAAATCAAGATATTGTTTATGATAAATAGACTTTCTAGAAAAGATATTTCTTCCTAGTAGTCTGCACGGAAAACAATTTCCAGAACTGTATATTCGATCTTGCGTTTCAATGCGAAATGTGAAATTGTCAATCAATTCATCTACGGTATAAGAAATTGAAAATTTTGTTGTAAACTGCTTTTTACCATTATGTGGGTATGCGCCTGAAGCCACAAATCTAGACATCATTGTCATCCCCGATTTGTATTTTTGAAGAAGTGCCTTGTTAACAGTAGACAAAGGTGACTGTATTTCTACATTTAATAAAGAAATCAAATAGTCGCAGAACTTTACTCTTGAACGCTTGGTGTATATAATTAATCGATCGTATATGGTTGGATATGTTCTTAATGTATGAGGCTTTACTAATAATTCATATGCTTGTTTAACATATGAACAATAGCAGTCTCTTGATCCTTTTGTCATTCCTTCATCTGTCATAAAATCTACAAAACATTTTTTCATATTTTGCAACCCCTTTTTTGAGCCAATATTTAACGTGCTTCAAAACGACTTTTATATCATCATTATACAGTACAGGTTGCGAAAAATCAAGAATGAAAGTATATTTCCCCACCTCTTACAAATACTAACAACACAAATTGCATTAAGAGGAGAAAGATATATATGAAAGCAACAGGTATTGTCCGCCGAATAGACGACCTTGGTCGTGTTGTTATTCCCAAAGAAATCAGAAGAACAATGAGAATCCGCGAGGGTGACCCGCTAGAAATTTTTACCAAAACTGACGGTGAGGTTATTTTCAAAAAGTACTCCCCCGTCGGAGAGCTTACCGCTGACACAAAGCAGTATGCCGATGTGCTTTTCCGTACAACAGGGCTCGGCTGTGTAATCTGTGACCGTGACCACGTGGTTGCCGCTTCGGGAGCGCAGAAAAAGGAGCTTATGGGAAAAAGAATCTCACCCATGCTCGAAAGCTATATGGAGCGCCGTGCTCCCTTCACAAAGGGCAAGGAAAAGGATGAAATCTATGTCTCCGAGGAAGCACCTAAGGATATCCTTTCAATGCATCCCATTATCGGATCAGGTGACATTCTCGGCTGTGTGGCTCTTTTGAGTGATGACAAAAAAACGCCCTTCAATCAAGCAGACGGCAAGCTTGTCCAGGTTGCTGCCGGCTTTCTCAGCAAGCAGATGGAGGACTGATTTGCGTCAAAAGCCTGAAATCGAAGAACATTTTTAAGTGCAGCACCCAAAGTGTTGCACTAATTTATTAACTGAAATTTAACAAATGCCGCATCTGAATGAAACAGAGAGGCTTTAAAATGGCACAGTGGCTAAAAAGTCCCGTAATATTTGACAATGCCTGACTTTTCTGATATTATAACAATGGTTTGTTATGTAAAAAAATCAGTAAATACGGGAAGGATATCGGCAATGAAAAAAAACTTTGAACCGAAATATTATGATTTAATACCCTCTCAGGAAACAATGTACCTTATGGTAAAATACAGCTTCAGCAAACAGCTCACTCAGATTCCCACCGCCTTCACTGTCAGTGAGGAGCTTGATTTTGAACTGCTTACAAAGGCTCTTAATATTGAATTTCAAAGAAACGACAGCCTTCGTATCCGCTTCAAAAAGCAGGACAAAAAGCTTGTTCAGTATTTTCTCCCCGAGGTGAAGATGAACAAGGTGCCCTGCAAATATTTCAGAAGCGTTCAGCAGCAGCAGGAATTCTTTGCAAAGGATGCTCAGAAGCCGGTTTATTTCCTCAAGGATGAATGCTACCGAATCTATTTCTTCAAAACAGTCGGCGGCAAGAACGGCATTTATCTTAATGTAAGCCATCTTAATATGGACGCTATCGGTGTAACTGCATTTTTCCTTGATCTTATGGCAATTTATATCTCCCTCTGGTTCGGCAAGGAGCTGCCCGCTCCCCTTTATTCCTATGAAGAATACATTCAGCAGGAGCTTGAAAAGGTTGCCAATGACAAAAAACGTGAAAAGCACGAAAAGTTTTACCGTGAATATTTTGCCAAGGGCGGTGAGCCCTTCTATGCAGGCGTTCACGGACCCGCTTTTCTTGAAAAGCAGAGAATCAAAAAGAAAAACCCCGACCTTCGTGTACCCGCAGCTTATAACCCCATTTACGACAAGTGCAATATGATCACTTATCACATCGGCACTCAGGATGCAAAAAAGATTTTTGATTTCTGTCTTGAAAATTCCGTTGCTCCCGAAAGCCTGTTTATGTTTGCTCTCAGATGCCATGTTTCCGCCATTAATTACCGCACGGAAGATGTCTTTATGATGGCAACCTGCAGCAAGCGTTCAACAGTCAAGGAAAAGCGTATGAGCGGCTGCCTTGTTCAGCCCATTCAGGTTCGTACAATCATCCCCGAAACAGCAACCTTCAAAGACGGTCTGAACGAATATACTTCAGTCAGAACTCAGCTTTACAGACATATGGATTACCCTTATATTTCTGCAAGAGATATGTCAAGAGATATGTATAATTACGGTCTTATTCAGGGTCCCGCCTGTATGATGTTCTCCTGGATTCCCGTTCCCCTTGATTTTTCGGATTTCGTCAGCAAGGAGGAATTCCCCAACGGTGTTGAAATCAATTTCCACACCTATGATCTCGGAAGATACTTCACACCGCTTTACACAATCTGCTCCCCTGATCCCGAGGATAAGGGCATTAATCTGAGATATATGTACCGTGTGAAGCTTTCAGAAAAGCATCAGATTGAAAAACTGCATGAAAACGCACTCAAGATCATTCTTGCCGGCATTGAGAATCCTCAGATCACCTGTAAGGAGCTTCTTGATATGTGTGAAAAAAATATATAACCAAATAAAAGGAGAGACAAAATGAATTTTGAAATGTCAAAAAAGGAGATAAAAGAGCTCCAGAAACTTCGTCACACCCTTTATGAAAGCAAAAAAATCGAAACAATCAGAGATATTTTTGATATCAGTGAAAACTTCGGTGACAGATATGCTGTTGTCGAAAAGGTAAAAAAGCAGCAAGTTAACTACACTGTCAGACAGATGCACGACCGTGTCAAAGAAATCGGTACTGCCCTTTATGTTCTCGGTCTCAACGGCAAGCATATTGCTATTGTCAGTGAAAACTCATATAATTGGATTTGTGCATTCTTTGCAATTGTTTGCTCAAAGGGTGTCGCAGTTCCCGTTGACAAGGAGCTTCCCGTCAGTGATATCAGCATGCTCATCTCAAAGGGTGATGCAGAAGCACTTTTCCACAGCAAGATTTATTCCGATGTTGCCGAGTATCACGCAAAGGCAGATGAAAGCTGCAAAAACTTCTTTGCAATGAGCGGCAAGGGTGTCGGTGAAAAAGGTATGACAATTGATGACCTTTGTGAAATCGGACGCAAGGCTCTCAATGAAGGTGACAGAAGATTCCTTGACCAGAAGCTTGAAAGAAGCGACCTTGCAGCAATCGTCTTCACCTCAGGCACAACAGGCACAAACAAGGGCGTTATGCTCACAAACTATAACTTTGCATCAAATGTTGACGGTATCATTCAGTTTGTAGGACCCGAGCTTTCAACAATGTCCATTCTTCCCATGAATCACGTTTATGAGCTTTCCTGCAGCGTTCTTACGGCAATTTATATGAACGGTATCATCTACATAAATGACAGCCTGAAGAACATTCTTCCCAACATCAATGAATTCCAGCCTCATGCAATGGCTGTTGTTCCTCTTGTTCTTGAAGCTATCTATAACGGTATCTGGACAAAAGCTGAGGAATCAGGCAAGGCACCCATCCTCAAAAAGATGATCAAAATCAGCAATAAGCTTCTTGACATGGGCATTGACATCCGCCCCATTGTTTTCAAATCAATTAAAGAAAAATTCGGCGGACGCTTCCCCACCTTCTCCTGCGGCGGTGCTCCCGCAAGAGCTGACCACATCAAGAGCCTTTCAGAAATCGGCTTCAGGATCATTTCAGGCTACGGAATGACAGAAGCTTCACCCACCGTTACACTTCAGGATAACGGCAGAAAGAAGCCCCTTTCAGCAGGCTACGCCTTCCCCAGAGCAAAGTTCAAAATTGACAATCCCGACAAGGACGGTATCGGTGAAATTCTTCTCAAGGGTGACAATGTTACTCAGGGCTATTACAAGGATGAGGAAGCAACAAAGGCCTCCTTCACCGAAGACGGCTGGTTCAAGACCGGTGACTACGGCAGACTTGATGAAGACGGTGAGCTTTACATCACAGGCAGAAAGAAATATCTCATCATCCTCCCAAATGGCGAAAACATTTCTCCCGAAACAGTTGAAAGTCATGTAATGGAATCTCTTGTTTATGTTCACGAGGTTGTTGCCTTCGAAGAAAAGAGAACTGTTAACGGCAGAGAAAACGTTATTATGGCTGTTGCCGTTTATGTCAACAAGGATGAATTCAAGGACAAGACCGAAGAGGAAATCATCAAAATGGTCAACACCGATATTTCCGCTTCAAACAAGGGTCAGCCCTCTTACCGCAAAATTCAGAGCGTTTACGTTTCCTTTGAAGAATTTGAAAAGAATTCAACAAGAAAGGTTATTCGTCAAAAAGTTATTGACACCTATGCCAACACTAATGTATAATGTCAATAAAGAATATTAATAAAGGAGTTTTTGATTATGCTTGAAACAATCAGAGAGGTAATCTGCAGATACGTTGAAATCGATCCTTCCACTCTTACTGAGGAAACAAACATCAGAACTGAGCTTGCTCTCAATTCACTTGAGCTTATCAACATTGCAGTTGCTATTGAAGATGAATTCGACGTTGAAATCCCCGACCGTGAGGTTGCAAACATTGAAACCCTCGGAGATGCAATCAGAATCATCGAAAAATATCAGGAAGACTGATTAACGAAAAATGAAAAAACAGGGATAAAATTTATCCCTGTTTTTTTGTATCTTAAATTTTAAACCAACAAAAAAGCGGCTAAGATTATCAGCCGCTTAATTATTTATCTACTTACTTTCTTCTTGCAGCAGCTCTCTGAATTGCCTTGACAATTTCAACAATGGGAATTACAAGGAACGCAAGACCCACTGAAATGCCGTATGCCTTTGCATCAAGATGAGCAAACTCAAACATATTTGCAAGGAAGGGAATTTCAATGATTGCTGTTGTGAGAATAAGTGAAAGAATCATTGCACCGTAAAGAACAATGTTATGTGACTTCTGACCGAAGCTCATTGCAACTGCAGAGCCTCTCTGTGAACGCATATTGAAGGAGTGGAAAATTTCACACATGCTCATTGTAAGGAATGCCATTGTCATACCTTCCTTACAGTCAGAAATGTTTGTGAACTGCCAGTGACCTGTTTCAAGGAATTCGCCGATGAAGAAGGAAATGAGAGTAAGGACGGTAACAAGTGCGCCCTGATAGAACACATCAAATCCCATACCGCCTGCAAATACGCCTTCCTTGCTGTCTCTGGGCTTACGCTGCATAATGTCTCTTTCGGGCTTTTCAAGACCGAGAGCAAGAGCAGGAATACTGTCAGTTACAAGGTTGATGAAAAGAAGGTGTACGGGCTTGAGGATAACAAAGTTGAGCATTGTTGCAAAGAAGATTGAAAGAACCTCTGAAAGGTTTGAACCGAGAAGGAACTGAATTGCCTTTCTTATGTTGTCATAAATTCTTCTGCCCTCTGAAACCGCACCGACAATTGTTGCAAAGTTATCGTCAGCAAGAACCATATCAGCAACATTCTTTGTAACGTCTGTGCCTGTAATACCCATACCTACACCGATGTCTGCACTCTTGATTGAGGGAGCGTCGTTGACGCCGTCACCCGTCATTGCGGTGATCATTCCGCGTGAACGCCATGCGTTGACAATTCTTGTCTTATGCTCGGGCTGAACACGGGCATATACTCTGAACTGTGTGACCTTTTCAGCAAAATCCTCATCGCTGATCTTGTCAAGGTCAGCACCTGTGATTGCAGCAGATTCGTCTTCAAGAATGCCAAGCTCCTTGGCAATTGCAACAGCGGTATCCTTATGGTCACCTGTGATCATAATTGCTGTGATACCTGCACTGCGGCATTCTGTAATTGCATCCTTAACCTCGGGACGGACAGGGTCAATCATACCTGAAAGACCGACGAAAACAAGATCGTTTTCAAGAGCCTCACTTGACTGCTCGACAGGTACAGCTGAAAGCTTTTTCATTGAAAGAGCAAGAACTCTGAGAGCTCTGTCTGCCATTGCCTTGTTGCTTTCCATAATCTTTGTCTTGATTTCTTCAGTCATGGGCACCTCATTGCCGTCAATGATTGCAGTCTTGCAGCGGCTGAGGATAACATCAGGACCGCCCTTTGTGAACTGAAGGTATGAGCCGTCAAACTCGTGAACGGTTGTCATCATCTTTCTGCCTGAGTCAAAGGGTACCTCGGCAACACGGGGATATTTTGCTTTAAGATCGTTTTTGTTGAGGTTCCTTGAAAGAGCATAAGCAACAAGTGCGGCCTCTGTGGGCTCACCGTTGACATTTCCGCCATCAACAACCTCAGCATCGGTACAAAGAGCCATACCTGTTGCAAAGAAGTCCTCGTCTGAGCAGAAGGCTTCAACAACAGTCATCTTGTTCTGAGTAAGAGTACCTGTCTTGTCAGAGCAGATAATCTGAGCACAGCCGAGAGTTTCAACAGCTGTGAGCTTACGGATAATTGCATTTTTCTTTGACATATTTGTAACACCGATTGAAAGAACGATTGTTACAACTGCTGCAAGACCCTCGGGAATTGCGGCAACAGCAAGAGAAACAGCAACCATAAAGCTTTCAAGGAAAACGTGCATGCTTACTGAGCCGGTGCTCTTATAAGCCATAATTGCCTGGAAAGCGAAGATAAACACACAGATACCGAGAACGAGCCAGGTAAGAATCTTTGAAAGCTGTGAAAGCTTGATCTGAAGAGGAGTCTGTCCTTCCTCAGCCTGAGCAATAGCGTCAGCAATCTTACCCATTTCAGTGTCCATACCTGTTGCAACAACAACAGCCTTACCTCTGCCGTAAACAACAGTTGAGCCCATATAAGCCATATTTTTTCTGTCACCGAGAGGAATTTCGTTGTCCTCCTTACCGGTAAGAACTGAAATCAGCTTTTCAACGGGAACGGATTCACCTGTAAGAGCTGCTTCCTCAATTTTCATACTTGCACATTCGAAAATACGGCAGTCAGCGGGAACAGCGTCACCTGCTTCAAGAACAACAACGTCACCGACAACAAGATCCTCACTTCTGACACTTGTCAACTGACCGTCACGGTAAACCTTGCTGGTTGCCGCAGACATTTCCTGAAGAGCTTCAATTGCCGCCTCAGCCTTGCTTTCCTGAATAACACCGAGAACGGTGTTGATGATAACAACAACAAGGATGATAACTGTGTCTGTGGGGAATGTTATTCCGCCTGCTTCAAACCATTCTGTTACAGCTGAAACAACAGCCGCAATGATAAGAATGATAATCATAGGGTCGGAAAGCTGCTCAATGACGCGGGCAAACATTGTCTTCTTTTTGCCTTCGGCAAGCTTGTTTTTGCCGTTCTTTTCAAGTCTTGCTTTTGCCTCAGACTCGGAAAGACCGTTTTCTGATGAAGCAACATGATTGAAAACTTCATCTGTCTGGTGTAAATAATGCTTCATAATTTTATATTTTCCTTTCTTTTCGCTAACAGAAGTTAATTCCGTTTACGAAATAAAATTACTCATAAAAAAACCTTCAACAGATTTTTCTCCGTTGAAGGTCTTGCTACCTGGATTCAGGCCTGTAAACCAGCCAATAGGCGTTTGTTGTTGATTTACAGCGAAAGCTACTCCCCTTATTTTAAAGGTTTAACTCTTAACATCTGATATTTTATCACATCAGGAAATTTTTGTCAAGAATAATCAGTGGCATCCGTGCTCTGAGCAGGTGTGTCCTTCACCGTGGTCATGATGGTCACATTTCACGTCGGGATTATATCTGAGTGAATTTGAAATGAAGGCAACAACAGCCATATCCGCGCTGCCTGTGACTCCGCCGTAAAATTTAATTCCCGCCTGGGTCAGAGCTTGCTGTGCTCCCGCACCGATACCGCCGCAGATAAGAACCTCAACGCCCTGAGCTGTGAGGAAATCTGCAAGAGCTCCGTGACCGCTTCCGTTTGTGTCAACTATTACGGCAGATTTGACGGTGTCATTTTCCACCTCATAAATTTTGAATTTTTCTGTGTGTCCGAAATGCTGAAAAACATTTCCGTTTGCAAATGTTACTGCAATTTTCATCTTAATCATCCTTTCCTGCACAATAACGTGATAATTTATTATATCATACATTTTAATTTATTGACAAGTGTTTTTTAAAATGATAAAATTGTTAGCGTCAAATAAAATCAAAGGAGAAAAGAAATGAACAGCTTTGATAAAATTACAGACAGAAGAAACACAAACAGCCTCAAGCACGATTTTGCAGTTGAAAAAGGTCTTCCTGCAGATGTGCTTCCTATGTGGGTTGCCGATATGGATTTCACAGTGCCCGAATGTATTATTGATGCACTGAGAAAAAGCGTTGAGCACGGAATTTTCGGTTACAGTGAGGTCAAAAGCGATTACTTTGAAACCGTTGCTGCCTGGTTTGAAAAGCATTTCGGCTGGCAGGTAAAGGAGCAGTGGCTTGTCAAAACCCCCGGCGTTGTCTATGCCCTTGCAACAGCAGTTGCAGGTCTTACGGAAAAGGGCGACAATGTCATCATTCAGCCCCCTGTTTATTACCCGTTCTATAATGTAATCAGAAACAACGAAAGAAACATCATTGAAAGTCCTCTTGTTTACCGTGACGGAAAATATGAAATTGACTTTGAGGATTTTGAAAACAAAATCAAGGAAAACAATGTCAAGCTTTTCATTCTCTGCTCACCCCACAACCCCGTCTGCAGAGTATGGACAAAGCAGGAGCTTGTCAGACTCGGTGAAATCTGCAATAAATATAATGTTTATGTTGTTGCCGATGAAATCCACTGTGATTTCACCTGGGAGGGTCACGAGCACACGATGTTCCCCATTGCCGTGCCCGAAATGGCTGACAGAGTGATTGTCTGCACCGCACCCAGCAAGACCTTCAACATTGCAGGTCTTCAGATTTCAAACATCTTCATTCCCGGTGATGAAACAAGAGCAAAATATATGAAGGCTCTTGATGCATCAGGCTTCACGGTCAGCAATAATCTCGGTCTTGTTGCCTGCAAGGCGGCTTATGCCGGCGGTGAGCAGTGGAGCAAGGACTGCAAGGCATACATCAAGGGAAATCTTGATCTTGTCCGTGATTATCTTGCTGAAAATATTCCCGAAATCAAGCTTGTTGAGCCCGACGGCACATATTTCGCATGGCTCGACTGCTCCGGTCTCGGTCTTGATAAGGATCAGCTCAATGACCTTGTCATAAACAAGGCTAAGCTCTGGCTTGATGCAGGTGATATCTTCGGTGAAATTGCAGAGCAGTTCCAGAGAGTTGTTCTTGCCTGTCCCAGAGAAATTATTGAAAAGGCTCTCAGTCAGCTCAAGGCCGCTGTTGATTCAATCAGATAAAAATTATAAAGAGGAGGTCATCCCGACCTCCTCTTTTTTATCTCAGAGCTTCAACCGGGTCAATGTTTTTGCCTTCCTTGAGAATTTCAAAATGAAAATGCTCCTGCTGCTTGCTTTCACAGGCAATTTCACCCATTGTGCCCACAACATCATTCATCTTCACCTCGGCATCAATCTCAACAGCCGTACCCTGCTCAAGGCCGCAGTATTTTGCCGTGAATTCACCGTGGTCAATTTCAACACAGTATCCGAAGGAGGAATCAAGATAAACCCTTGTGACTCTTCCGTTTCCCACAGAAACAACCTTGCTGCCGTTGGGGCAGAGAATATCAATGCCCTTATGCACCCGCCAGTCGTCCATTGTTTCATCATAAACGGGAGCTTCTGAATAATCCTTGATTATTTCTCCTTCAATCGGATAAACATAAGTGCTGTTGTAAATTTCCGCTTCTGTTGCTTCGGTCTGAGGCTTAGTTGTCTGTGCCGTTGTTTTTTCCGTAAGCTCGGTTGTGCTTTCCTCCTGCTTTTTTGTTGTAAGTCTGGGGTCAGGCTCATCCTTCTTTTCAGCCTCAACGGGCTGAGTCTCACTGATTTGTGAGGTCACATAATCTCTGACGAGATTTGTTGCAGAACGGTAAACCGCGCCCACTGCACCCGCAACGGCCAGAAGGCAGACAACGGCAAAAATCAGAAATCCCCTGCCTTTAAAAAATTCCTTCATATCCTTGAGCTTGTTTTTCATAGCTTCTCCTCTTTTCTTCAGTTTATTATCTGTCTTATTATTGAAGCTTTGGTTTTTGTTTATACAAAAAATAAAAAATTTTCAAAAAAACAGAACAAATGTTTGCATTTTGTATTTTTTTGTGTTATACTGATAGCGTCGAACATTTGTATTGCATATTTTTCAATAAAACAACAAAGAAATGAGGTCAGAAAAATGAAGCCATTAAGTGAAAATCAAGTCCGCATTCTTGAATACCTCAAGCAGCGCGCCGGCGACGGCATTCCCCCCTCAGTCAGAGAGATTGCCCAGGCTGTCGGTCTTCGTTCAACATCATCGGTTCAGGTCAATCTTGATGCACTTGAGGAAAAGGGCTATATTGTCCGTGACCCTATGCTCAAGCGTTCAATCAGAATTGTCGGACAGGCTGAAAATGTCAGACACGTTCCCCTTCTCGGTACTGTTACTGCAGGTCTTCCCATTCTTGCCGTGGAGCAGGTTGAATGTTATCTTCCCTTCACAAGCAATCACATTTCCAAGGATAAGGAAATCTTTGCCCTCAGGGTACGCGGTGAAAGTATGATCAATGCGGGTATTTTTGACGGTGACATCCTTTTCGTTGAAAAAACACCCGTTGCAAGAAACGGAGATATTGTTGTTGCCCTGCTTGAAGACGAAGCAACAGTAAAAACCTTCTATAAAGAAAACGGACATTTCCGTCTTCAGCCTGAAAACGATGCCTTTGAGCCCATTATTGTCAATGAGCTTGTCATTCTCGGCAAGGCACTCGCACTTATGAGATATCTTTAATATTTTCCCGACAAAGCAAAGGCGGCTGAACCCTCGGGTTTCAGCCGCCTTTATATTTTTATACAATTTTATTTTGCGGGATGTATTCTCAGAACTGTTGCGGAATACATGGGTGCAGTATAATTGAACTTGTCGGATGCGCCTTCAAGAACAAATTCCTTCATTGTGCAGTCTTCAACGGCACCGAGAATGTTGTCATTATCAAGGCTATCACCTGCAACCTGATAAACTGTGATTGTTTCTTCAATTTCAGTCAGGTTTGCAATATCAACGGCAAAAACTCTTGATGAATCAGTTCTGTTGACAAGCTTGATGATGATGTCACCTGTTTCGTCTGTTGAAACAACGTGATAAGCCTCTGCGTTGCAATCGGATTCTGCATCAAAATCAAACTGAAGCTCACCGTCAATATATCCCTTGATGTTCACGCCGCTGACAACAATTTTGATTTCATAGGTCACACCGTCTTCAACTGTGAAGTCAGATGCTGTTCCGGGAATTTCACCGGTCTTGACACCGTCTTCAATTCTCTGAAGAGCTGACTTCGTGTTGCCCCAGCCACCTATATTCCAATAGAAGCAGTTGTTCTCGTCTTCAATGAGGAAGGGAATGTAGAAGCCTTCCTGACCGTGAAGCTTTGTTGCTTCAAAGGTAAAGGTGTAATCGGTCCAGTCTGTGTCACCGAAATAAATTGAAGAGCCCAGCTCGTGATAAGGAAGCTCAGTTTCTGACTGGATAAGCTTTCCTGACCTGATTTTCCATTTGCCTTCGCTTGCCTCATACCAGTTCCACCAAAGGTCAGCAATTGTGAATTTGTCTGAGCCGAGAGTTCTGCCTGTTTCATTGCTTGTAATCTTGACATTGTCAAATTCTGCCGCTGTCCACCATGTGCCGAGACCGACCATACCGCTGAGAGCTTCAGGCTCAATAAGAGCGCCTTCAAGCTCTGAAGAAATAAGGGATGTACCTGCATTGGTTGAGAAGAGCTTCTGCATATAATAATTGATTGAGCCTGTGCTCTGATGGTTATTGAACCAGATAAGGTTAGGTGCCCAGTGAGTTGCAGTCAGATTGCCGAAAAGAGGAGCATAAGCTGCCATTTCAACAATGTCACCGTTCCTCTCAAGACCTGTCATATAAGCAGCCTCTGAAAGAGCGGATTCAAGTCTGTTTGACCAGGAAGCATATTCGCCGAGGAATACCTTCAGACCGCCGCCGTAGCGTGTGTCGGTCATTTCAGCGTAATCTCTCTTGTAATTATCCTCATCATAATAATCAACATTTTCGAAGAACCATGAGGGATCGTTGTAATAATGCTGATCTGTTGCACCTGCATACTGCTGAAGAGTCATACCGTTTGCCTGTGTATAATCCTTTGCATTTACATAAGAAGGATAATAATTCAGACCGCTTGTTGCATCGTCAGCGCCTGATGAATAGATAAGCTCAAGACCCTCATAAAGCTCGGGATTCTTTTCCTTTTCCTCAAGGAATCTTTCAAGGAAGGCTTCGTATCTTTCATAATAGACCTGACCCTCATTTTCGTTACCGATGCAGATATACTTGAGCTCAAAGGGCTCTGCGTGACCAAGAGAGGCTCTTACCTTACCCCAGGTTGTTGTTTCGTCACCGCGGCAGAATTCAACAAGGTCAACCATATCCTGAAGATATCCGGCAAATTCCGCTGTGTATGTAACACCGTCTGCCTCATACATTTCAACGGGACCCATACCTCTCATCTGACAGTAAAGACCGCAGTTGAGAACGGGTACACCGATAGCACCGATATCCTCAGCAAGCTGGAAATACTCAAAGAAGCCGAGACCGTAGCTCATATAGCAGGGCAGAGGATCATCTGTAAGTGAGGTGTTTGTCCAGAGGTTTATTCCGTAGCTTCTTGTTGCAACATCACCGTAGGTGCCGTTGAATTCAAGAGGAAGTCCGTCCTCACCCACACCGATTGAATCCTTCCAGCTGTATTCCGTTGCGGCATCGTAGCCCTCAATGATACATCCGCCGGGGAAACGGAGGAAGGCAGGCTCAAGCTCTTCAAGAAGCAGAGCAAGATCCTTTCTCATACCGTGGTTTTTATAGGTTTCGGGGAAGAGTGAAATCATATCAAAGGCAGCCTTGCCCTTTTCTGTGAGCACCTGGAAATAAACCTCGGTATTTGCCTGAGTATTTACATCCATCTCAAGATTGTACTTTGTCCACTCTGCTGTAAGAGAATCCACTGTTGCTTCAGCAAGAACACTGCCGCCTGCAACAATTCTTACCTTCACACTGCCCTGATAGCCCTCAAGAGCCTTGGCATAAAATGAAGCATAGTACTTACCCTCAGAAACAGCCATACCGTCGAGGAAGCCTCTGTTTGCAGTACCTGCATAGCCGTCACCGTTGTTTGTGATAACAAGATAATTGGTATTGTTCGCATTAAGTGCATTTGCCTTGTCATTGATTCTGACCTCAAGCTCTGCACCGTTGACACTGCTCCAGCCGTGAAGCTGATCATCTGCGGCAAGCTCACCGTATTCGAAGGAACGGTTGATCACAAGCTCGGCATAAAGACCGCCGTCTGCTGCAAAGTTGATATCCTCAAAAAATACACCGTAAAGCAGCTCACTGATATCGTGAACCTTGTCGGCAGCATCAACAGAAAGCTGATAATCCGACTTTGCAGAATCATAAACCGTAAGCGTGTTGGCATCGGGTCTTTCGATAGGTGTTTCTCCGCCCTGACCGCAGGTAAGTCCCATTGATGCGATGAAGGACAGAATAACTGCCAGGATTTTTTTAAGCTTCAGTGAAATTTTATAATGCATGTAATTTCCTCCTTAAAAAATTCAAATTAACATACATATCTATTGTATATTAGCCAAGAAAAAAAGTCAATCTAAACTTAAAAGTAATAATCCGTCATATTCAAACATAAAATTTCTTAAAGTCTGCACCCGTACATTCCATAAGGATAAGGATGATTTTTTATGTACAGATATGAAGAAAAACGGGCAATTGAACTCGGCCGTTACATAATAAACAACAATGCCACCGTCAGAGCCGCTGCCGCACATTTTTCTGTCAGCAAATCAACGGTGCACAGTGATGTGACCGCAAAGCTGAAAAGGATTGATCCACGCCTTTATCAAAAGGTGCGTGAGGTTCTTGATGAAAACAAGCGTCAGCGCCATATAAGAGGCGGTCTTGCCACGAAGGAAAAATATTTCGCTATGAAAAAGCTGAAAAGTATTGACAAAAGCTGATTCTGCTGACAGAATATATTTAACAATTAAGTTAAATGTTAAATGAAGGAGGTATAAAGCTATGAGTCTGCAAAACACCCTTAAAGCGCTCTCTGATCCCACCCGGCGAGAAATCCTCAATCTTCTCAAGGAAAAAAGAATGACCGCAGGTGAAATTTCCGAAAAATTTCCCATCAGCAGTGCGGCAATTTCCCGCCATCTTTCCGTTCTTAAAGAAGCTGATCTTATCCGCGACGAGCGTGAAGGCAAATTCATCTGTTACCAGCTCAATGCCTCTGTGCTTGAAGAAATTATGCTTTGGATTAAAGATCTGAGAACCTGAATGTAAATAAAGGAGGAAGAAATAATGATTAAGAAGCATATCAAAACCCTTATTTCCGCAACTGTCTTAAGTCTTTCCCCCATTGTTATCGGGCTTATTCTCTGGGACAGACTTCCGGAAAAAATTCCAATTCATTTCGGCATTGACGGCTCACCTGATCAGTGGGGGAGCAAGGCTTTTGCTGTTTTTGTTTTGCCCGCATTTCTTGCAGTGCTTGAATGGCTCAACTGTGTAATCACCTCAGCAGACCCTAAGAAAAATAATATCCCCGAAAAAACAATGAAGCTTGTTTTGTGGCTTATCCCCTGCTTATCTGTTCTGCTGTCAGCCTTTATTTATTCAACTGCACTCGGAAAAGAGATGAAAATTCCTCTTGTTTTCTGTCTTCCTTTTGGTGTTCTTTTTGTAATTATCGGTAATTATATGCCAAAATGTCCTCAGAATCATACCATCGGAATCAAGCTTCCCTGGACTCTTGAAAGTGCGGAAAACTGGAACAAAACACACCGCTTTGCAGGAAAGCTCTTTACAGTCAGCGGCTTTGCAATTCTTCTTCTGTGCACAGTGAAAAACACAACGGCAATGTTTATTGCCTTGTTAACAATTCTTCTTGCAGATGTCCTTGTTACCACCCTTTATTCTTATATGCTTTACAGAAAAAACCGCTGATAAAGAATCAGCAATACCCATAATTTTTTTGCCGTCCGAAGTTCTGTTTACGGGCGGCATTTTTCTTCGAAAAAAAAGAAAAAAATACCTGTAAAGGTATTGACATTTACAGATATATCAAGTATAATGGCAAGGCTGTAAAGTTATGAATCTTTACAGTGCTGATTGAGAGGTGGAATAATGGCTAAGAATCTTGATATAATTATCCTTTTTGATATTTACGGAGATATGCTCACTCAGAAGCAGCAGGATTTTATCAGCTATTATTATAACGACGATCTCTCACTTGCTGAGATTGCAGAAAATGAAGGCATCACAAGACAGGGTGTCCGTGACGCCATCAAAAGAGCCGAGGCTCAGCTCATCGCCTTTGAGGAGCATCTCGGTCTGAATGCAAGACTTGAAAAAATCAGAGCAGGCGTTGACGAAATTGAACAGCTGACAGAGTTCATCAGTGACATAAATGTCAGAACAATCAAGTCAAAGGAAATCACAGAAGCAACAGAAAGAATT
>JAZOWF010000075.1:0-9217 GCA_045659065.1 Acutalibacteraceae bacterium | reverse complement strand
ATTATTCTTATCTCAAGACAAGTCAGCCCGAATTTTAGGGTGAATATATGACGCAATACAGATGGGCTGATGAGACCTGCGGATTGCTTTGGAGCAAAAGCAACAAATAAATTCAAAAAAGATCGGTTATTTCCGGTCTTTTTTTCTTTTATGCGCTTAATTTGTAAGCAGTTTGTAAGAACCTATGTGTATAATGTTAATGTGAGTTTTGTATTAAAAGTATAATTCTCGACTTTTAATATGAAGATTCTAAAAAATTAGTAAAGGAGATTAAACTTTATGAAAAAAACCTTATCAATCATTCTTGCAATCTTAATGATTGTAACAAGCGTACCCTTTGCTTTTGCGGCAAGCTCTTCAATTACACATCAGCCTACTGTTGATGAGCTTTATGTTGAAACAAATGACGCAAATGCTACATATCAGTGGTATGAGGTAGAAAACGATAAGGTAGTTGACAATACTGTTGCAACTCCCTATAATCCCTCCAGTATATTAGGGTTTACAGGTGAAACCTATTATGACACTGATTCAGGCGTCTGGGTTCTGTCTTATACAAAGCCCGAAGATACTTATCTTATGTTCTTATTTACTGTGCCTCTGAAAAAAGATGAAGTAATAACCATTGAATTCTCATCAGAGATTGATTCGGCTGGAGTTTCGTGTGGCTCATCCCAGGTAATTCCTGTTGATGGCAGAAAAGTTACATATACAGCTGAAGCAGACGGTGAGTATCTTTTTGTTGCAGGGGCAAAAAATCATGTTACTGCAACGGCAAGCACCGCAATGCTGACAGCTATTGAAGGTGAAACATCAGCTCAGCTTAAAAATTATGAACAGGGCAAGAAATATGTTTGTTATGCAACCTTCGCTGACGGTACTTCAGTATGCTCTGACAAGGTTTATATTCACGAGCACACAGGCACTGAGCTTACTTGCAGGGGCTATAAATGTACAATTTGTGGCGAATTTTTCGGTGAAGAGACAGGAGACCACTCCTTTACCTCTTATGTCGTAACAACAGCTCCTGCCTACAAAAAGCCGGGCACAGAAAAGGCTGTATGTGACTACGGCTGCGGTGCAACAGACATAAGAAAAATCCCTGCACTGACACAGAAAGCTGAGGTTGATGTCGTTTATGATGAAAACGGCGACAGAGTAGGCTTTAATACAATTAAAGTCGGTAATACCGAATATTATGATATCTTTGGCGGCGTTGGCACTTCTGTTGAAGATTTAAGTGTCGGGCAGTTCTATAAAAAAGTTCTTACCTCAGATATCCCACAGACTAAGATGGACATACCATCGTGGTTACCCTTTAAACCAATTTATGAGACAGCTTCTTCTCTTTGGGGTTTGGTTGCTGCAAACGTATTCAAGGCTGCCGGCCAGGGATTCGGATGGAACTGGGAGTTAGGAGATACATTTGATGAGTATTACGGCCAGGATTTAGCCGATAAAGAAAATGATGTAAATCTCTATACACAGTTAGGTAATCCCGAGCCTTATTCTACAGGTGATCTTAACTCTGACTGCGTAAGAGGCACAGGCCTTCAGGCTTATTCATCTCTGAATCTGGTACAGGAAATTATGCTTGACCAGATTGTTGATGTTTGCGGCGAAATAAACGATGCAGAAGAATTCAAAAAGGTAGTGCTTAAATTCTGTACCGACGATGAAGAAGGTTTGGAGTTTTTCAAGAATAAAGATGAGCAGGTTGTTCTTGCTAATATTATCACCAATCTGAACGAACCTTCTGCATTGGAAAAAGAATTCTCAAGCTTTGGCGTTGTATACTATGATTTTAAACTGACTCCCGTTATTGAGGAAAATATGCAGTATATTTCAGCTGCTGACAATTATGAATCCATCAAGGACGCCTTCAAAAACAACGCTCCCGGTGTTTCATATGTAGAAAGCAATGACGGTTCAACATCCATGAGCTATATCCAAAACCCCACAAGTGCACCTGCATCTGTCAGTGCTTCCTCATCAAAATCCACAACCAATTCTGTATCCAATAGCTTCAGTGAATCTGAAAGTCACTCGTTCAGCCAATCCATATCGACAAATTTTGAGGTTACACCTATTAAAGACTTCTTTAAATTCTCGGTAAATGTTGGTTTTTCAGTTTCAGATTCCGTTTCAACTGCTTTTTCAGAAAGCACATCTGTTTCTGAAACAATTTCAACATCCAGCTCTGCCAGCGTTACACTTCCTGCCTATACAGAGCTCGGTATCAAGCAGACTATGAGCAGCGTAGAGCAGTCTGTTGAATATGACTGTCCTGTTTATATTACCTATAAGGTTGCAGTGTTCGGCTTAAACGCTCAGTATATTCAGGATGCCGATACAGGCTCATGGAGCATTGGAGACTATGACCAGGGTTGTATTTTCACAACCTTTGGCTCTGATTCAAAAGTCGGAGGTATCACTGCAACAGAAAATCTTTATAACCGTTGGAATGAAAAATCCAAGGCATTTGAGCTTTCTTACGGTACTACCTACGGTATGTGGGAGGACCAGGTCGACGGTAATGCCCCGTTAAAGATTAACTATATTGATTGGAGTAAGTTAGGTAACGAGTTAGATGATGCTGCTTCATATTTAAAAGACAACATACCTATGTCCTCTATGGGCGGAACTATGACATTCAAAACCGACTCAATAAATACTGAAATCACTCAGATTTATCCGATGTATGACCTTAAGAGAGTCAAATTTGAAGGCAATGGTGCATATACCCTCGGTATAGGAGGCAAGCTTGACCTCAACACTGTAAGCTTAATCGGTCTTAATAAATTTGACCATCCGTATTACGGTTTCCTCGATCGTATGGGTGCTTGGCATCTTTGCGATAAAAACGGTAATGATCTTCCTGACTTTGAAGCAGGCAAGGGTATCACCATTGAGCTCACACCTACAACTCAGACCATTATTGCAAATGAACTCGGTGATTATTATCTGAGATTTGATATCGACGAGGAGTATTATACAAAGGTAGCTGACAGAAAGACCTACATCACAAACGATGACCTTGAAATGACAGCTATTATGAAGCTTTCAGTTACCGATACAGGTAACAACCACACCTGCCGTCCCGGTGGCTGGATAACCTATATTCCCGCTAACTGCGTCGTTGACGGTGAACGCTACAGAAACTGTCTGACCTGTTCCAAACGCTTGGCTACAGAGGTTATTCCCAAGACAGACCATGTTCCTGTTGAGACTGTTGTGCCTGCAACCTGCACTGCAGACGGCAGCAAAACAACTACTTGTCTTACATGTAAGGCTATTATTTCTAACGAAGTAATTCCCGCTAAGGGTCACGGCAGTACCTATTCAGTAACAACTGTAACACCTACCTGTACACGTGACGGTGAAAAGGCTCTTTATTGCTATGATTGTAATAAGCTTGTCGGTTCTGAGACAATAGCAAGCACAGGTCACGATAACGGTGTATGGAAGGTTGATTTTGAGGCAACACCCGAGCACGAAGGACAGATGACAAAATACTGTTCAATCTGTAATTATGCTCTTGAGAGCAAAACCTTTGCATATCATACACATTCCTACACTGCATGGGGTACAAACAGCAACGGTACTCATACAAGAAGCTGTTATCTCTGCAGCTTTACCGAAACAGCTAACTGTGACTATGATGAAACAGTTACTCCTGCAACTTGTACAGCAGACGGAAAAACAACATATCAGTGCAAGGCTTGTAAGCATAAGTACTCTGAAACATCTTCCTATGCTCAGGGTCATAGCTGGGGTGCCTGGGCTGAGATTGACAGTGAAAATCACGGTGCAACCTGCACGGTGTGCGGCGAATCAGAAGCTACAGCACATATCTTTGTGGAATATATTCCCAACAATGACGCAACAAAGGATGCTGACGGCACAAAAACAGCTACCTGTGTTGTTTGCGCAGCAAAGGATACTATAATCGACGAGGGCTCAAAGCTTGTGGACACTCCTGATGATGGATGTAGCCACATTTGTCATAGCACAGGTATTTCAAGCATCTTCTGGAAGATTATACGCATATTCTGGAAGCTGTTCAGAATGAACCCCGTATGTGAATGCGGTGCAGCTCACTATTGATAAAACTGAATAAATAACTTACCGCCGGGGAGAAATCCTCGGCGGTAGCTGTTATATAAGGGTGGTTCTGAAATGCGATGTACTGCCAAAAAATCCTGAATGCGACAGCGTTCAGGATTTTTACTTATTACCTCTTACTTCTTCACTCTTCCCTAAAATCGCATTCAGGATTTTTTGGGAAGTAATAAGTAATAGGTAAGAAGTAATAAGAACCTCACGAAACAAGACGAAATCAAAGATTTCTTTGTTTCGGAGAACCTTGTTACTCGCAAGCTCGTAATAAGTAAGAAGTAAGAGTGAATAAGCGGTGGCGGGAAACCCGCGCCCGATTGTAATTTCATCTTATCTGTGATATAATGATTTCGGCAAAGAGAATCTGACGGGGAGGCTTCAAAAAGTGTTGAGAAAATTGTATGAGAAGAGTGAAATCTGGTTTGCTGTAATATGGATTGTTGCTTATGTTGTGCTTGCGTCAGCAGGAGATAATATATCGACAAATATAGGCATTTCCAAGATTGTTACATTACCGATATTGCTGGCTCTGTCGGCGGCATTGTTTTTCTTTGTGAAAAGAAACGGATTGATGGAAAAATACGGTCTTATAAAGCCGCAGATTGTCTCGGCAAGGATGCTGTTTTATATTCCGTTGGTTGTTCTTCTGACGGCTAATTTGTGGTATGGTGTTGTTCTTAACGACTCTCCCTTAGAGATATTGTTATATATTCTGTCTATGTTCTGTGTAGGCTTTCTTGAAGAAATGATATTCCGCGGTTTTTTGTTTAAAGCAATGGCTGAGAATGGTGTTAAATCAGCGATTATTGTTTCAAGCATCACATTCGGAATCGGGCATATTGTGAATCTTATAAACGGTTCCGGAGCAGAATTGTTAGCCAATATTTTACAGATAATATATGCAGTAGCTGTAGGATTTGCATTCGTGATGATTTATTACAAGACAAAGAGCTTGCTTGCGTGTATTATAACGCACAGCATTTTTAACGGATTAAGCGCTTTTTCGAATGAAGCTGTGATGACACCGCAAAGGCAAATCATTTCAGGGCTTTTAATTGCAATTATTGCAGGTGGCTATGCATTGTATATTGCAGTATTTGTCAAGGAAAATAATACAAAATAATACAGAAACAACTTGCACTTTTCAGTTTATCTGTTTGACAAATATCCGAAAGGAAAAGCACTGAAGGTGCTTTTCCTTTTTTTTGTCTGCTGTTCGGTTTTAATCGGTGTTTCATTGATTTAATCTGAATACATCTTGAAAAAAAGCCTTCATACTGATATACTATTTACCGTAAATTAAAGGGAGGCTTCAATTATGAATAAACCTGTATATCCCAAATGTACCGTTCCTGCTTCTGAGGTTGCAAGAATCAAGGGTCTTGGCTTTTTAAGAGATAAAACAACAGAGGACAAATTTAACTGCAGAGTTCTTACCGTTAACGGCAGAGTCAGCAGTGATTTTATGCGCAATGTGGCAGAGGCTGCCGACAGATTCGGTAGCGGAAAGCTTGCCATGACCTCAAGAATGACCGTTGAAATTCAGGGGATTGCTTACAGCAATGTTGATGATTTTATTTCTTTCATCAATTCAAAGGGTATTGAATGCGGCGGAACGGGTCCGAAGGTGCGTCCCGTTGTTTCCTGCAAGGGCACAACCTGTCAGTACGGTCTTATTGATACGTTTTCACTTTCTGAAAAGATTCACGACAGATTTTATGTTGCTTACCACGGTGTTAAGCTTCCCCATAAATTCAAAATTGCAGTGGGCGGCTGTCCCAATAACTGCGTAAAGCCTGACATCAATGACCTTGGTATCATCGGTCAGAGAAGGCCCGTTGTTTCTGACAAATGTGTCGGCTGCGGTCTTTGTGCAAAAACTTGTCCTATGGGCGCAATTACAATGGAGGATAAGCTTCCCGTAATTGACAGAGAAAAGTGCAACAGCTGCGGCAGATGTACTGTGGCATGCAGGATTGACGGAATGGAAATTGAACAGGGCGGATACAGACTTTACCTTGGCGGCAGATGGGGTAAAAAGGTCGGCAGAGGAACGCCTCTTGATTATATCTTTGAAACTGAGGAAGAGATTCTTTCAGCTGTTGAAAAGACAATTCTTTTTTACAAAGAAAAGGGAGCTGCAGGTGAGCGCTTTGCAGACACAATTGCAAGAGTCGGTTTTGATGCCGTGAAAGAGGCTGTGCTTTCGGATGAAATTCTTAAAAGAAAAGATGTGATTCTGAAGGATGAATAAGAAAAGTATATTTATTTCCGTTATATTTGTTCTTCTTATAATTTTCATTTCGGGATCAATTGAAGATAATATGCCTGCAGGCAGCGGAGAATACTTCACATTTACCGACAGTGAGGGTACAATTGTTGAGCTTTCTCAGAAGCCGCAGAAAACGGCAGTGCTTTTTTCTTCTCTCACAGAATGCTGGATTGAAGCCGGCGGTGAGGTTTATATAACTGTTGGTGAAAGCGTTGAAAGAGGCCTTG
The DNA here is from genome assembly GCA_045659065.1 of Acutalibacteraceae bacterium. GTDB lineage: Bacteria > Bacillota > Clostridia > Oscillospirales > Acutalibacteraceae > UBA6857. The sequence goes on along the minus strand of JAZOWF010000075.1, from coordinate 2,599 downwards.
TAAAAGAGGGGACAGAGCTTGTTGACAAGGGTGCAGGAAAAACAATTGACACAGAAAGGCTCATTGCTCTGGAGCCTGATTTTGTAATCTGCTCGGCTGACATAGCCTCTCACCGTGATGTTGCGGCGGCTTTGAAAAAAGCAAAAATCCCCGTTGCACTTATGAGAATGGACACCCTTGAGGATTATCTCTCCATTCTTAATGCGCTGACAAAAATAACAGGCAAAACAGAGAATTACGGACAGTACGGTGAAAGCACAAGGGATGAAATTGAGCAGATAATCAATGGCGGAAAAAGAGAGGATAACCCCAAAATTCTCTTTGTGCGCTCCGGCTCATCATATTCCTCAGCAAAGGCAAAAAAGGCAGAGGATAACTTTGCGGCAAAAATCCTTGAGGATTTAGGCTGTGACAATATTGCCGACAGAGCACAGACTCTTCTTGATAACCTCAGTGCCGAGGTGATACTCAGAGAAAATCCCGAGTATATTTTCATCTCGATTATGGGGGATTATGACAACAGCAAGGCATACATCGAAGATCTTCTCAGCAGTAAGGAGTATGCTTCGCTTGATGCTGTAAAAAACGGCAGGGTATATTTTCTTCCCAAGGAGCTGTTTCAGTATAAGCCCTGCAGCAGATGGGCTGAAAGCTACAGATATATTTCATCAATTTTAAATAACGAGTGATGCTTATGATCCGGAAAATAAAAATAAAATCAGCATACGGTAAAATCGGCCTTGTGCTGATTTTGCTGTTTATAAGTCTGTTATCACTGCGCTTCGGAAGTGCAGAAATGACAAATGCGGAATTTTTCGGCGGTCTGCTTGGCCGTCAGGGCTTTGAAACAGAAAGAATAATTCTGCTGACTCTCAGACTGCCAAGAATCCTTGCGGCAATCACAGCAGGAGCGGCTCTTTCGGTTTCGGGCGTAATTCTGCAAAGCGTAACGGGAAACGAGCTTGCATCGCCGAATATTATCGGAGTGAATGCAGGCGCAGGCTTTTTTATGGTGCTTATGCTTTTCTTTGCACCGCAGGCGGTTTATTTAAGACCCGTTGCCGCCTTTATCGGAGCCTTTGCGACAACGCTAATTATTCTTTTTGCGGCGTCAAAGGGGCAGTTTTCAAAAACAACGGTTATTCTTTGCGGCGTTGCAATAACAGCATTGCTTAATGCGGGAATATCCTTTCTCACATATCTTGACCCCGATGTGCTTACGGATTACAATTTCTTTTCCGTGGGCGGTGTCGGAGGTACGGAAATAAATGAGCTGATTCTGCCTGCAGCCGCAGTCGCCTTATGTGTGGCGGCAGCTCTTGTTCTTTCAAAGAAAATCGATATTCTTTGTCTTGGTGACAGCCTTGCCAATTCGTTGGGTGTCAATGTGAAGCTTCTTCGGGTGGCTTGTCTTGCTGTTGCAGGGCTTTCGGCGGCCTGTGCAGTTTCATTTGCGGGTCTGCTTGGCTTTGTGGGACTTGTTGTGCCTCACATTGCAAGAAAAATCACTGACGGGAGTGTGAGTGAAATGATTAAGGTGTCAGTGCTCACAGGCGGTATTCTTGTTGTTGCCGCTGACCTTCTCGGCAGAATTCTCTTTGCACCGTCGGAGCTTCCCGTGGGCGTTGTGATGGCTTTTGCGGGTGCACCCTTTCTTCTTTATATTGTTATAAGGAGGAATAAAAATGCTTGAATTTAAAAATATCAGTGTCACAAAAAATAAAAAAGAGATTCTTCAGAATGTGAGCTTCTCGGTCAGACCTCACACAATTACGGCAATAATCGGAAAAAACGGAAGCGGAAAATCAACGCTGATTTCCTGTCTTACGGGAGAGAGCAGATATAAGGGCTCGGTTTTCTTTTCAGAGGAAGACATATCTTTGCTGAGCTTAAAGCAAAGATCAAAACTGATTTCTCTTCTTCCGCAGAATCCTTCTGCAGTACCCATAACCGTTGAAAAGCTTGCAGAGATGGGCAGAAACCCATATTTAGATATAGGAAAAAGGCTTTCTGAAAAAGACAGACAGCAAATTGAAAGAGCAATTGAGGATGCAGGAATCTCAGACATACGCCGCAAAAAGCTCACCGAAATTTCCGGCGGTGAAAGGCAAAGAGCTTATATTGCAATGGTGCTTTCTCAGAACACACGTGTTATTGCCCTTGATGAGCCCACCGCTTACATGGATGTTCAGGTGGAAAAGGCCTTTATGTCACTTGTCCGTCAGCTCAAAGAAAAGCATAAGAAAACAATTCTTGTGGTTATGCACGACCTTTCTGCTGCGGCTGAAATTGCAGATAACATTCTTCTTCTTGACGAAGGTAAGGTAAGGATATTCGGAAAAACTGCCGATGTTCTTGAAAGCGGAGCAATTGAAGAGGTTTTCGGAGTTGTAATGCATGAATGTGAGTTTGACAGCGGAAAGAGTATAATTTTCAGATAAGGTAACGGCAGTCGAACCTGATAAGGTTTAACGGAGTATATTTTCACTGCAACATTGTTAAAAAGCCTCGAAAGGCGGCAGCCTTTCTGCGTTTTTTGCCTTGCTGCAGCAAAAATCTTCAGCCGTTAAACTTCGAAGAACCTTAAATGCCCGAGTTA
>JAZOWF010000074.1:0-12787 GCA_045659065.1 Acutalibacteraceae bacterium | reverse complement strand
TGTGACATTCAGTGGTATGAGCCTAAGGCGGTTTCAAATTTCTATAACAATTTCACAGAGCTTTGTATGGATGAATACTCACGTCTGATACCCGCAGAAAACCGCTTTCCTTCATCTGCGGGCGGAGTCGGCTTCAAATTAATTGCAGATAAAATTCACGCTATGGGACTTAAGTTCGGCATACATATTATGCGAGGCATCCCCCGCCAGGCAGTTCACAGAAATACCGCCCTTCTCGGCACAGACAAAACAGCAAGAGACATTGCCCAGGGCTTTTCCGTCTGCTCTTGGAACACTGATATGTACGGTGTAAACCCCGATGCCCAAGGCGCTCAGCAGTACTATAACAGTCTTTTTGATCTCTATGCTCAGTGGGGTGTGGACTTTGTCAAGGTTGATGACATTGCCAACACGGAATTCAAGCCCCATGACCCTTACAGCGCAAGAAGAGAAATTGAGATGATAAGAAAAGCAATTGACAGCTGCGGCAGAGAAATTGTGCTTTCTCTTTCTCCCGGGCCTGCAGTTGTTTCCGAAGCCTTCCACCTTTCACAGAATGCAAATATGTGGAGAATGACGGGTGATTTCTGGGATCATTGGGACAAGCTGAAGGCTATGTTTGAAAGATGTGAAAAATGGGCTCCCCATGTAAAAGAGGGCTGCTGGCCCGACTGTGATATGCTTCCCCTGGGAAAGATAAGCAAAAACTGTTCCTGCCTTGGTGACAGAGACAGATACACAAACTTCACCCCCGATGAGCAGAGAACAATGCTTACCCTTTGGTCAGTTTTCCGCTCCCCTCTTATTCTTGGCGGAGAGCTGAGGGAAAACCGCCCCGAAGACCTTGAAGTAATCACAAACAGAGACATTCTTGAAATCAATCAGTATTCCTCCCATAACAGACAGCTGACAAGAACAAATAACGAAGCCGTCTGGTACTGCAGGGACAAAAAGGGAAACGACGTTGTTGCACTGTTCAACCTCACCGATGAGGAAAGAGAAATCTGCTTCGGTTTCGCAGAGTATTCAATCGAAGGTCCCTTCACAGCTTTTGAGCTTTGGACAAAGGAAAGCTTCCCTGCCGAAAATAAGCTTACGCAGACCCTTGCACCTCACTCGGCTAAAATTTTCAGACTGACTAAATAAAAAAAGGTTGGAATAAAAAATGAAAGAAACAAAATTTTATCTTATAGCAGACCCTCATTATTTCGCAACCTCTCTCGGTTGCAGCGGTGAGGAATATGACGATTTTATGCATTTCGAGCAGAAATGCTTTGCCGAAACTGAAAGCATCAACAAAAGCGTTTTTGAATTTCTGAAAAATGCCCATGAGGCTGACACGGTGCTTATTGCAGGTGACCTGACATTCAACGGTGAAAAGGAAAGCCACAAGGAGTTTCTTAAGCTTCTCAGAGAGCTTAAAAACAGCGGAAAAAGAATTTTTGTCATCACCGCTGACCACGATTTCAAATACAACGGAGGCTGCTTTGCTTTCGGAGAAAAAGGCAGATATGAGCCCGAGGACGTAAAAAGAGATGAGCTTTGGGATATGTATTCGGAATTCGGCTTCGGTCAGGCTATTGCCGAGGACAGAGAGCACCTTTCTTATGTTGCTCAGATTTCAGACAGCGTCAGACTTCTCGGTCTTAATGCGGATTTCAAAAAAGACGGTCAGTATTATTTCGAGGATTCTCAGCTTGAATGGATTGATGAGCAGGCAAAAAAGGCCCGCGAAGACGGTCAGACAATGTTTGCTATGCTTCATTACCCCGTGCTCCCCGGTCAGCCCCTTTTCTCCATCATCAAGCCTGCCACAATCAGAAAGAATTTTGATTTTGCCGCTTTTCTTGCCGACAGAGGTGTTCATCTGATTTTCACGGGACATATGCACAATCAGAGCATCAATGAATATGTCACGGAAAAAGGCAACAGATTTTATGATGTCTGCACAGGTGCAATCATTGCCGACCCGGCTTTTATCCGTCTTGTAAGCTTTAAGGATGAAAAAACCGTCAGCATCAAAAGCATCCCCACTCCTGACTTTGATTTTGACACAAAGGGCAAGGACTGCAAGCAATATCTTTCAGATATGTTTGATAATATGATAGTGAATGTACTTAAGGATATGGCTTATGACACACCGAGAATGATGAACAAGTTCCATATTGAAGACAAAGGTATGATTAAAAAAATCCTTGGTGTTGTGGGCAAGATAATCTGCTCCATTAAAATAGGAACTCTTGCGAGGATGCTTTTCATTAAGTGTGACAAAAGCATCAGAAATATGAAGCTTCTTGATTATGCCGCAGAAATGGTCAGAAACATTTTTGAGGGTAATCAGTATTTCAAGGAAGGCACACCCAAGGGTGATCTGATTATTGCATTTCTTAAAAGAATCCGTTTTATCCTCAGAAAAATTGAGCTTAAGGATAAAAAAGGAGACAGACTTGACCTTTACGATGTGCTGAAAAACACCGTCGGAAATTATGACATTGACGATTATAATGCAACATTAACTCTTAAATAAAAAAGAAAAACCATCAAGGCGCTGAGCTTTGATGGTTTTTTTATTATACATATTATTTTCTGAAAGCTCTGAACAGCGGCAGACAAGCTGAGAAAAAGCGCTTATATGCTTCACAGTAGTTTTCACTTTCTCTGTTTCGCTTACAGCCGCCCCCACGGCATAAGGGGTAAAATCGGCACTGCTTACACTTTTCGTCAACAGCAAGGCTTTCCTTTATAAATTCAAAGGCCTTTTTGCTTTTTGCCATTGCTTCAAGGCTTTCCTCATTGACGTTACCGAGAAGCCATTCATCTGTGCAGTAAAAGTCGCAGGGATAAATATTACCGTTACCCTCGGCTACAAACTGATGAGTGCAATGCCCCATAAGTCCGCACTGCTCCGCCCTTTCACCGAGATACATTCTTACCCAGTTGTCAAACTGACGGATGCTGATATAGTTACCTCTGACAAAGTCCTTGACATAAAGGTTGAAGATGCGGATAAGAAAATCAGCATACTGCTCATTTGTCATATACAGCTCACTTTCCGTGCTGTCCCCCATGGGTCTCAGGCAGGGAATGAACTGAAGATAACCGAAGCCTGCCGCTCTGAAATGCTTATAAATTCTTTCGGCATTTTCAGCGCAGTAGCCCGTGAGAACAGTGAGAATATTGAACTCTACCTTATGTTTTCTGAGCTTGTTTGCGGCAGCGGTAATCTTGTAATAAGAATTCTGACCCTTTTCGTCAAGACGGAATTTGTTGCCCTCATAATCACCGTCAAGGCTCAGCCCCACAAGGAATCGGTTTTCCGCAAAAAAGCGAGCCCATTCGTCTGTGACAAGGGTTCCGTTTGTCTGAATAGAGTAATAAATCTCAGAATTCTTTGTGTTATGCTCCTTGACCTTGCTTGTGAAAAATCTGAAATAATCAAGCCCCGCAATCAGCGGCTCACCGCCCTGAAAGGCAAATGCAACACTGCAGCCGTCGGCAAAGCTGAGAGCACTTTTGATAAGCTTTTCAGCCGTTTCCTCCTTCATAACACCGAGAGAGAAAACCTCTCTCTGAGATGCAACATCACAGTAAAAGCAATATTTACATCTCAGATTACAAAGGCTTGAAGCGGGTTTTATCATTATTGACAGTGCCGGCATTATTCAATAATACCTCTTCTGTTATCGGCAAAGCCCTTCTGAATTGAGTCAAGCTTTGCATGCATTTCATCGGAAATTGTGGGATAAACGGGAGTACGGTTATAGTTTTCCTGATAATCGTCGGTCATAATATGAAGCCAGTTCTTTCTGTTCTTATCCCAGAAGGCTGAGTTATCGTTCTGAATCTTGTCAAAATATTTGAAGGTCAGATATTTATTTTCAAGAAGCACGGGATATTTGTAATCCTTGTATTCCTCTTTACCGAGAATGTATGATGTGGGAACTGTGTACTGAATTGCCTTGATGTCCTCACGCTTCATGTGAAGAATCGGGCAGGTATCATCGTGAATAACGGCATCCTTCTGAATAACGGGAATCATAGAAGCACCGTCAAGCTCTCTGTCAGAGGGAAGGTAATTTGTTTTTCCGCTATCACCTGTGATTCCGCAAAGATCAATCAGAGTGGGGAAAAGGTCAACGAAGGTACCGCTGTTTTCTCTTGTCTCTCCTGCTTCAAAGAGACCGCCGTTGTTATCCCAGCGGATCATAAAGGGAACCTTCTGTCCGCCCTCGTAAGCAAGATACTTTCCGCCTCTGAGGTCTGCAACGCTGCCTTCAAGAGCAGGACCGTTGTCACTTGTGAAAATGATGATTGTGTCTTCAAGCTCTCCAAGCTCCTCAAGAGTGTTAAAGAGCTTACCGAGATATGTATCAAACTCGGTCACGCAGTCAACATATGTACCCATACCGGAGGTGCCGTCAAAATCATCACCTGCAAAAACGGGACCGTGAGGCCAGGGAGTTGCATAATAAGCAAAGAAGGGCTCGTTGCTGTTTGTTGAAACCTCGGTAATCCAGTCTGTGATTTCACAGTGAATCCATTCTGTAAGCTTGCTCTGATCCTTTTTGCCGTTTTCGTCTCTCATTTCTGATGAGCCGTGAACTACCTCATATTCACCGTTTTCTTCACTGACGTGATAGAAGGCATACATATCGTTTACGTGATGGCTTCCATAGAAATAATCAAAGCCCTGATTTGTGGGAAGATATTCACCGTAATCACCAAGATGCCATTTACCGAAGGCTCCTGTATTATAGCCTGCCTGCTGGAACACCTCAGCAATTGTGATTTCATCACCGAGCATACCGTCAACGTTGCCGCCCATTTCAAAGGAGTTATAAACTCTTGTCTGAGCAAAGCTTGCTGAGGTCTGCACTGTGGGATAGATAACATTGTCCGCATATCCTCTGTAAGGATATCTGCCTGTAAGAGCAGCAAAACGTGCGGGAGAGCAAACGGAATAGCTTGAGTAGAAGTTTTCGAAATTAAGTCCGTTTTCACCGATTGAGTCGATGTTGGGAGTGTCATAAATTGCACCGTTGAGTGAAACGTCACCGTAGCCAAGGTCATCCATAAGGATAATGAGCACATTGGGGTTGCTGCTGTCAGCCTTGTCAATCTTGCCGAGATAATCGTCGTGACCGTCCCAGAGTCTTTCTGCAACGGGCTTTGTTCTGATGTTGCCGAAAAGCACTGAGAACACTGATGAAGCCATAAGAAGAATACTCAGAGCAAAGGATGAAAGCTTTTTAAGAGCGGATTTTTCACAGCTTTTCTTTGCAACAAAGAAAAGTCCCCAGAGACATACTGCAGCGGGAAGAGCAAGAAGAAGGTTACCTGCAAGTCTTGTGAGGATGCTGCCCTCTCCTGTCATAAGAGGATGGTCAGCACTTGACCAGCCTGCAACAGCCTCGGAAATGAAAGCGCCGAAGCCAGCATCTGCACCCCAGATAACGTGAAAAATAATCATACCGATGCTTGAAGCGGCGTAACCGAAAATCATGGGAGCATAAACAGTTTTCTTAACAATAAGTGAAACAAAGATTACAGCTGACATAATACAGCAATAAAGCAGACACACAAGATTGACAAGATTGAGTCTTGTAATCAGAAGGGCTGCCATGACACCGATTCCAAGAAGCATAAGAATAACGGGAAATACCTTTTTGGAGGTGTCGAGAGAAATTTTCTTTTTCATAAATTCACCTTTTTCTCCGCACATGCGGATTCCTTTCGTTTAATGGCGTAATTATACCGCTTTTTACCTTTTTCGTCAATAGATAAAAATCTTAAGACGGCAAGTATATACAAAATTAAAACTTTATGTTATTATAAAAAAAGAGGTGTTAATATGGATTCAATAATTATCAAAGATATAAATGAGGCAGAAGGTAAAATCAAAAAAATTGTTCTGAGTGAAAGCAGAAGCAAGACTTACGAATTCAGCAAAATTTCTGTCCGCACCTTCACCGCGGGCAAGAAAACAGTCTGGCAGCTTGAAAAGTATAAAAACAATCAGGTCTTTCACGAAAACCTTTCAAAGGACGACTTTCTCCGATGGCTCTCAGATGAGGGAAAGATAAATTTCCGTCAAATCTGCATCACCTTCACGGGTTACACAATTCATTACACGGTTTTCCCCGATAAAATCAAAAGGAAGGTCAGCGGAAACAAGGTTGAAGCCGTCTCCTCTTCTCACAACAAGGAAAAGGCTTACCTTCTGCGTCAGGGTGAAAACATTCCCGCCCTTGTTGACCTTGGAGTATTCACAAAGGATTTCAAAATTGTCAACAGCAAATATGACAAATACAGACAGATCAACCGCTTTATTGAAATCATTGATGACAGCTTCAGCAAAATGAACAAGGATGAAATCACAATTCTTGATTTCGGCTGCGGCAAATCCTATCTGACCTTCATTGTGTATTATTATTTCACTGAAATAAAAAAAGTCAGAGCCCGTGTCCTCGGCTACGACCTTAAGGAAGATGTTGTGAAAAGCTGCAACGAAATAGCAAAAAGATACGGCTATGAAAACCTTGAATTTTTTGTCAATGACGTCACAAAGGGTGAGGTTTACAAAGAGAAGGTGGACATGGTCATCACCCTTCACGCCTGTGACATTGCAACGGATTTTGCTCTTTATCACGCAATCAGCCACAATGTGCCCCACATTTTCTCCGTGCCCTGCTGTCAGCACGAAATCTGCTCCTCAATTGAAAAGGGCGGAGACTTTGACCTTCTGCTGAATCACGGACTTATCAAAGAAAGATTTTCGGCACTGCTGACAGACAGCATCAGAGCCGATATTCTGAAAAAATGCGGATATGAGGTTGATATCATTGAGTTTGTGGATTTTGCCCATTCCCCCAAAAATCTGATGCTCCGCTGCAAAATGAAAAAGAAAATTACACCTGACCTGAGTCAGATTGAACAGCTTAAAAATAAATACGGCTTCTCACAGAAGCTTTATGAGCTTGTAAAGGAGAATTTATAATGAAGATTGCAGAGCTTAAAGAAAAAGGAAAAACCACCTTGACAAATGTCAGATCACAATGGAAGGTTCCGGGAGAAGGAAAATATGTCACCTATAAGGAGCTTGCTGCCTATTCCGTAGGCGGAGCGGGTGTTTATTTCATAATTTCCCTTATCGGTCAGATTGCTCTTAATGCCGGAAGCATGATTGTCGGAGCTTCAATCGGACTTGAAGCCATTGACATTCAGACGATGAATGTCATTTCAACGGTAATAATGCTCCTGATTGCGCCGACAAGAGCAATGATTTTTGACAACACAAAAAGTAAAATGGGCAAATTCAGACCTTACATACTTTATCTCGGTCTTCCCACCGCAATTCTCGGTACACTTTTTGTCTATCTGCCCTATGAAACAATGGAATATCAGCAAAAGCTGATTTCAGTATTTGTAGTTTACACCCTTTTGCAGTTCTTCTCCCCCTTTTATCAGACCGCTTATCTGAGTCTTGTTCAGGTTCTTTCTCCCAACTCAAATGAGCGCACATGGTTAATCAGCATCAGCTCAATTATTTATTCCTTTGCGCCGACCGTTGTTAATCCCGTGCTGCCTCTTGTCGGTCCTCTGGATGATATCGGAACATACCGCATTGTTTTCCCGATATTCTGCACTCTCGGTGTAATTGTCAGTATGCTTTGTGTCTTCGGCACAAAGGAAAAAATCATTGTTCCCAAGCAATATGTTCAGAAAATGGGCTTTTTTGAGGGCTTGAAAAAGGTTTCAAGGAACAAATATTTCTGGATTATCAACATCTCCTCCTGGATAAGCTTCCTTAATATGGGCTACGGCTATCTTTTCCAGTGGGCCTTCTATTACGGAATGAACAATCCCGCGCTCTATTCTCTTATGACCATCATAAAGGGAGAGGCTTCAACTCCCGGTCTTGTCCTCGGTGCTCCGCTGACTAATAAGCTTGGAAAGAAAAGAATCTGTCTGCTTTCCCTTTCTGTTCAGGCAGTCTGCATTCCTCTTATGCTCACCTGCTATGAAAGCTATGTACTTTTCTTTGCTCTGATGTTTATTAAGGATACCTTCGGTGCTCTTTCAATTATTTATCTTCCTGCAATCAAAGCCGATATTATGGATTATCAGCAGTATAAAACAGGTGACCGCATTGAAGGCTTTATTGACCAGAGCGGAGTTCTTCTCGGCAGCATATTCTCCCTTGTTACAGGTTATGCTATTCCCTTCGTCCTCAAGCATTACGGTCTGACAAACAATTATTCCGACCTTTATAATGCAGATTTCAGAAACCCATTGCTCAAGGCCATTATCGTCTGCAGCCTTATCGGAACGCTTCTTTCAATCATCCCCTTCCTGTTTTACGATCTTTCGGAAGAAAAGCGTTCAAATATGGTCAAAGCATTCAAAATCAGGGCACTCTTTTCCGATTTTAAAGAAAACAAGGCAGAAAATAATCAGATTATTACAACTGTTGAGGAAATTTATAATGTTCTTGAGCTTTACAAAACTGAAGAAAATGAGACTCAGCGCAAGGCCTTGAAAATTGCCGTCGATGAATTTGAAGCATACAGGAATAAAGACCCTTATATTTGGCAAAGAATTGAAGAAAATTATCAGCAGCTTAAGACTGCAGAGTAAAAAAAAAAAAAAAAAAAACAACTCCCGATTTCTCGGGAGTTGTTTTTTTCCGGAAATATGATAAAACTTAAAGAAGCTTATCCTTTTTGAAGCTTGCTTCAACGGCATTGATAACGGACTTTTCAAAGCCGTCCCTCTGAAGTGAAGCAACACCTTCAATTGTTGTTCCGCCGGGAGAGCAGACCTCATCCACAAGCTGCCAGGGGTGCTTTTCACTTTCAAGAATCATTTTTGCACTGCCCATAACTGCCTGAGCGGCAACCTCAAGAGCCTGCTTTTTAGTCATACCGTTTTTGACGGCAGCTCTTGCAAGTGAATCAATATACATATAGGTGAACGCGGGACTGCAGCCGCCGATTGCACTGTAAATTGAGAAAAGCTCTTCCTTGATTTCAACTGCACCGCCAAAGCAGGAACAAAGCTTTTCGGCAAACTCTCTGTCATCAGTGTCGGCAAAGCTGTTTGCACAGTAAGCAGAAACTGCACTGAGCACGGCCGCATTGATGTTGGGCATTACACGGATAACTCTTGCATCGTAGCCGAGACATTCCTCAAGAAAAGCAAGACTTTTGCCTGCGGCAATCGAAATAAAGAGCGGATTCTTTTCACGGACTATATCTCTGATTCCGTCGATAACTGCCGCAATAACATTGGGCTTGACAGCAAGAACAATAGTGTCACATTCCTTGGCAAGCTCTCTTGCATCATCAAAAACCTTCAGGGGATATTCACCGTTTAAAAGAGCGGTTGCACCAAGGTGCACATCATACACGCCCACCTGCTTACCGATTCCGCCTGAAGCAAAGATACCCTTGATTATGGCAGAGCCCATATTGCCCGCACCGATAAATCCAAGCATTATTCTACCTCCTGAGTTTCGGGAATGTCAGAGGTACAGTTGGGACACTTGACAGCATCAATGCTGATTTCACTTTTACAGAAGGGGCATACCTTTGTTGTGGGTGCTGCTGCGGGCTCTTCGGCCTTGCCGATTTCCATAATCTTATTGATGCCCTTGACAAGAAGGAAGATGACAATTGCCATTAAGAAGAAGTTGATAATGGCAGTGATGAAGGCACCGTAATTAAGAGTTGCATAGCCGGCTTCCTTTGCAGCATCTGCTGTTGCATAAAAGACCTCATCGGTTGTGAGCACAATGAATTTGTCCGCAAAATTGATGCCCTTTGTCAGAAGAGAAAGCACAGGTGAAACAACATCATTGACAAGTGAATTCACAATTGCCTGAAAAGCACCGCCTATGATAACACCGACGGCAAGGTTCATAACATTGCCTCTCATAACAAAGGTTTTGAATTCTGAAATAAATCCTTTCATTTTAAATTCCTCCTGAATTAAAATTTTATAATATTAATACTAGCACAGTTTTTCTTAAAAATAAATAGTTTCCTTTAAATTTATACGCCTGTGAAATCAAAATCGGGAATAAATTCCTCCTGTGCAGAAAGGAAATCCTGAGTGAAAACGTTGACAAAGCCAAGCTCCTCGGCGTAGGAAACCACCTTTTCATATTCACGCTGAGCAATTTTTCTTGTAAGCTCGGGATATTTTTCGACTTCACCGAAGGGAGTATATTGTGCCATAAGACTCAGATATACGCGGGTGCCGAGATTGTCCCTTATCCAGTCAAGGATTTTAAGGGACTGATTTGTGTTTTTCGGCAAAATCAGATGTCTGATTATAACTCCCCTTTGCATAATACCCTCACTGTCGAAAACGTCCTCGGGGCACTGCCTTTTCATTTCCTTCACAGCCTCGGCGGCATAAGTGAAATAATCGGCAGCAAGAGAATATTTTTCACTGCGCTGAGGGTCAATATATTTGATATCGGGAAGATAAATGTCAACAAGACCCTCGAGTCCCCTCAGAGTGCTGACCTTTTCATAGCCGCTGCTGTTATAAACAACGGGAACGGAGGGCTTTGCCCTTTCAAGTGCACTTTTAATCTCAAGGGCATAATGAGTGGGGTTTACAAGGTTGATGTTGTGAGCGCCCTGCTTTGTCAGCTCAGAAAAAATTTCAATGAGTCTGTCTTCGGTTATATCTTTTCCCTTTGCTCCGTGACTGAGAGAATAATTCTGACAGTAAACACAGCCGAGGTTACAGCCCGAGAAAAACACAGTGCCGCTTCCTCTACTTCCGCTTATGCAGGGCTCCTCCCAGAAATGAAGAGCAGCTCTTGCAAGTCTGAGAGTGCTGAGGCAGCCGCACCGCCCTCTTTCTTTTTCTCTGTCAACATTGCAGCTTCTCGGACAGATATTACATTTCACAGATAATCACCGCCTTTCCCGAATAACAGCCGATATGTTTCGGCTTATATATTAGCACATTTATTTGACTTTTGCCATAATTTAGATTATACTTTTTTATAAAGCAGATTAATAACCGCAGTTTAAGGAGTGATATTATGCTTTTGACAATAGATATGGGTAACACCAACATTACCCTCGGCGCTTATAAAAATGATGAGCTTGTGTTCATTTCCCGTCTTTATACCGCAAGAAAAAAGAGCAGTGATGAATATGCCATCAACCTTCTTGATATTTTCAAGCTTTACAACATAAATCCTCAGGACTTTACGGGCTGTGTTATGGCAAGCGTTGTGCCTGAGCTTACGGAGGTTTTTTCACGCGCTGTCAGAACCGTAACAAAAATCGACCCTATGCTTGTCGGCGGAAAATATAACGGTGAGCTCAAGGTAGACATTCTTCCCGTTTCATACCTCGGTGCTGATCTCATTGCAGGCGCCGTTGCCGCAAGAGAAAAATATCCTCTGCCCTGCCTTGTGGCCGACCTTGGCACAGCAACAAAAATTCTTGTCATTGACAAAAACGGAATGTTCAAGGGCTGTACCATTTCACCCGGTGTCAAAATTTCACTTGATGCCCTTGCAGACAACGCCGCACTTCTTCCCTCTGTCAGCTTCACAAAGCCCGAAAAGGCAATCGGTGAAAACACAACGGAATGTATGCAAAGCGGTATTGTTTTCGGCACTGCGGCAATGATTGACGGCCTTGTCAAACGAATCAAAAAGGAGCTCGGCTATGATGATTGCTGTGTTGTTGCCACAGGCGGCTACAGCAGCGGCATTATCCCCTGCTGTGAAACCGAAATCACTTATGACGAAAACCTTCTGCTTGACGGTCTGAGATATATTTTCAAAAAGGCTCAGAGCAAATAACAGAAAACAGGTGTTCTTACGATATTAAAAAGAACACCTGTTATTTTTTTATTATATTATCTGTGCGGAAGCTTTATAAGTGAGCATATTTTCTCAAGGAAAAGAGCCATAAAAACAATCTGTGCAGTGCCCACAACAGCCGCCTGACCAAGCCTTGAAATAAGCAGGGCTGAAAATTCCGAGCCGTACTGAACACTGATCCAGAAGCTGTTCATTAAAAGAGTGCAGACAACCTGGGAGGTTACAACGGAAAGAATGATTCTCAGAAGGCTTGATTTTTTTGAAAGATATAAGCCGTAAATCAGACCGCTGACAGCAGCTGTCAAAGTAAAGCCGGGGAAATATGCACCCGTTGACGGAAAAAGAACGGCTCCGACAAAATCGCCGAGGGCATAAACACAGACTCCTCCGGGAATTCCGAAGCGTCTTGCCGCAATAACAACGGGAATAAATGACGCGGAAAGCCTCAGACTCACACTGATAGGAATAACAAGATATCTTGCCAGAACAACCTGCATTGCCGTAAGCAGAGCAAGACAGACAAGAACGAATATTTTTTCTTCTGTTTTCTTTTTTTGCATAATAAAACACTTCCTTTGTAAATCAGGTGATGAAACAAAGAAAGTGTTGTTTTTTATTCTTTACCTCATCACAGCGGGATGCGATTTACACACCGCAAGAGCTCAGTCTTTTCGTCCCTGAAGCAACTCCCCGTCTGCAGGGCACTGAACGCACCTTTGTCTACTCTGTTTTACTTAATATAATATAGCACTAAAGCTTATTCGGGTCAAGAGGAATAGAGAATTTTTATTCATTAACGGCAATTAAAGCGGAATATCGTTCCTCAATTTTTTCCCACAGACCGATGTTTTCATTTTTGTACTTTTCAAATTCATCATATGCAATCTTAACTGTGTCAAGAGCTTTTTTATCTCCGTTAAGCTTTGCACT
>JAZOWF010000073.1:0-9290 GCA_045659065.1 Acutalibacteraceae bacterium | reverse complement strand
GTTGGGTATACGTTCAGGATACGACCTACGGCTATACAGGTTGGGTAAGTACAGCATATCTTAAATAAGAAGTTAAAATTAGGAGGAAATAATTATGATGACATTAAAAACACGTTGGGCAGATGAAGCTATGTGCGATATGCCTCTGCCTGAATACCCTAGACCCCAGATGGTCAGAGAAAATTGGATTAACCTCAACGGTATGTTCGATTTTGCAATCACAGGCGACATCGATTGGTGTGATGAATACAAAGATGAAATCAGAGTACCCTTTGCAGTTGAAAGCTGTCTTTCAGGCGTATGCAAGAGAGTAAGTGCAAAAGACCGTCTCTGGTACAGAAAGAAGATCACTCTTCCCGAGACTTTCAAAGGCAAGAGAACACTTCTTCACTTCGGTGCTGTTGACTGGGAATGCAAGGTTTATGTCAACAAAAAAGAAGTCGGCTCACATATCGGCGGTTACTGTCCTTTTGTGCTTGATATTACAGATGCTCTCACAGACGGTGAAAACGAGCTTGTTGTCAGAGCTTATGACCCCACAGACGAGGGTTGGCAGAACAGAGGTAAGCAGGCATCCGAAACTCACGGCTTCTGGTACACCTCAACCTCAGGCATCTGGCAGACAGTATGGTATGAAAACGTAAGTGAAAATTACATCAGGGGCTATAAAATTACTCCCGATATTGATTCTCAGCTTCTTTCAATCAAAACCGATGTTGTCGGTGAAGGTCAGCTTTTAATTAAGGTTTATGACGGAGAAAAGCTTGTGGCTGAGAAGGAAATTTCGGCTGATGCACAGGTAGAAATTCCCGACTGTAAGCTCTGGAGTCCCGAAACACCCTTCCTTTACGATTTTATTCTTGAGCTTAAGAAGGACGGCAATACCGAAGACTCAGTCAGGGGCTATTTCGGTATGAGAAAATTCAGCATCGGTGAATTTGACGGCTATGCAAGACTTTTCCTCAACAACAAGCCTTATTTCCAGAAGGGTCTTCTTGACCAGGGCTATTGGAGTGACGGCGGGATGACACCGCCCACAGAGGAAGCAATGATTTACGATATTCAGAAGATGAAGGACCTCGGCTTCAATATGCTTCGTAAGCACATTAAGGTTGAAAGTGCAAGATGGTACTATCTCTGTGATAAAATCGGTATGCTCGTATGGCAGGATATGGTCAGCGGCGGTAAGGCTCTCAATACCTTCCACGCAGGCGTTCTTCCCAATGTTTACGGCGTGCTCAATCCTCTTATGAATCTGACAAAGAAGGATAACGCTTACAAGACCTTCAACAGAGATAAGCTTGAATGGAGAGCTCAGTTTGAGGAAGAGCTTTATGAAATGATCGATAACCTCTATAACTATCCTTCAATCTGCTGCTGGGTTCCCTTCAATGAGGGCTGGGGACAGTTTGATGCAAAGCGAATCGGTGATGAAATCAAAGCCTATGACCCCACAAGATTTGTTGACCACGCAAGCGGATGGTATGATCAGAAGGGCTGCGATTTCAGAAGCATGCATAAATACATTCTTCCCGTAATCCTTCCCAAGTATGACGGCAGACCCATTGTTCTCAGTGAGTTCGGCGGTTACAGCCATAACATCGAAAACCACGTATGGAATTTTGACAAGAGCTTCGGCTATCAGATGTATAAGAGCAAGCAGGCTCTTACCGAGGCTTACAGAAGGCTTCACGAAAAGCAGATTATCCCCAACATCAAAAAGGGACTTTCCGCAACTGTATATACTCAGGTTTCAGATGTTGAGTTTGAGGTCAACGGTATGCTTTCCTATGACCGCGAGCTTGTAAAGCTTGAAGAGGATGTTGTAAGACAGCTCAACGAAAAGATGACTTATTAAAAAAAATCAAGGCTGCCCGTGTCGGCGGCCTTGAATCATAAGGAGGTCTGAATTATGGCTGACAAAGGCTACACAAAATTAAAGCTTCTTTATATCAAGGATTTTCTTGAAAAAAACAGTGACGAGGAGCATCCTGTAAGCGTTGAACAGCTGACGGAAATGCTCAGGGAAAAGGGCATTGAATGTGAAAGAAAGTCAATTTACAGTGACATCAGAACCCTCAAGGAATACGGAGTTGATGTTGACTCGGTGAGAAATCCTTATCCCGGCTACTGCATTTATTCCCGTGAGTTTGAGCTTCCCGAAATCAGACTTCTTGTTGATGCTGTTCAGGCTGCTGATTTCATAACGCCGAAAAAGACAAAGGATCTTATTTCAAAAATCGGTTCACTGTGCTCCGAGCATCAGTACAAGGAATTCAAGGATAATGTTTATATTGATAACAGAATCAAATGTGCCAACGAAGAGATTTATTATAATATCGACGTTGTCAGCAGAGCCATTCAGAAGGGCAGAAAAATCCGCTTCCTTTACGGCAAAAGAAAAATTAATGAAATGGGTAACGAGATTGTCAATGACGAAAAGGAATTCTGTGTCAGCCCTTATGCTCTTATCTGGAACAATGACAGATATTATCTTGTATCAAACAAGGAAAATTACGATAATCTGATGCATGCAAGAATTGATCGTATGAAAAAGGTTGAAATTCTTGAAGAAAAAAGCAGGGACTTCCGTGAGGTTTCTCCTTATAAAACAAGCTTTGACTCAGCTGATTATTCCAAGAAAATTTTCAATATGTTCAGCGGTGAAAATCAGAGACTTGTTCTTTCCTGTGATTATTCAATTCTTGAGGAAATTCTTGACCGCTTCGGTGCTTCAAGCAGAATCAGACCTGATTCAAAGGACGGAAGGTTTATCATTTCTGCTCAGTGTGTTATCAGTGAAGGTCTTGCCTCGTGGATAATGCAGTTTTCGGGCAAGGCTGAGGTTATCGAGCCTGAAAGCCTTAAAAATGATGTGTGTCAGAGAGCAAGAGAAATTTATGAAATGTATTCTCAGCAGGAGCCTCGCACAGTTATCTATACCGATGACCTTTTCCTGACTCCCGACAGATAATCAGACACAAAAAAGCCGTACACTTCAATCGCAGATGGTGTACGGCTGATTTTATTTTTTACGGTAAACAAGCATAAGGAAATCTGTTGTTACCTCAAGGGTGTTAATATCCTTAAGCTTGTCCTTGTCCCGCTGACTTGTATGATAATAATAAGGAGTCATTTTGAAAAGAGCGTCAATGTCTTCCTTTGATGAAAGAAGAATCTTTGATGTTATTTTAATTTTGTCACAAAGCTCAAGCTCTGTTGCTTCGGGTGGCTTTTCGTCATTTTTATAGGGGCTTTCATAAAGCAGCTCCTTAAGCTCAAAGAGGTGGTTTTCTCCTGCAACAACGGAAATAACACAGCCGTCTTTTTTTATTATTCTGCTGAACTCCTTTTCGTGAAAGGGAGCAAAAAGATGAATTGCAACATCAATGCTTTCTGATTCAATGGGTATTGATGAAAGGTTTGCAACGAAATGAAAGTTTCCGTTTTTTCTTTTTGCGGCAAGACGTACCATTTCCTTTGAAAGATCAAAGGCTGAAATATCACAGCCTATGCTCTGCTTTATTCTGTGAGAATAATAGCCTTCACCGCAGCAGATATCAACAAGCTGAGGGCAGGGGAGACGGAGGCCTTCAATGAAGTCGGTGAGCCCGTTGACAAGAGAATCAAAATAACCCTTTTCGAGAAAGGCACGGCGGGAAACGGCCATATCCTTGTTGTCTCCCATGAGGGAGCCTTTTTTATGATTGCCTGTCAGAAGGTTTACATAGCCTTCCTTTGCTTTGTCAAAGCAGTGATTGTTGCCGCAGACAAGAGCCTTCTCTTTTTCTTCAAGAGGAACACGGCATACGGGACAGACTATATTTTTCATATTATTATCCTTTGTTGAAAAAATTGATAATTTATGTTATCATACATCAAAGCAAAATTCAAGACATACAAGGGGGAATACCGATGTCAAAAATCAAGACCAATGCAATGCGCATTCTTGATAAGAATAAAATACCGTATAAAGCAAACTTTTATGAATGTGATGAGTTTATTGACGGCATCCACATTGCCGACAAGCTTTCACAAAGCTATGATATAAGCTTCAAAACCCTTGTTGCAGAAGGAAAAAGCGGAGAGCATTATGTTTTCTGTCTTCCCGTTGATAAAAATGTTGATTTGAAAAAAGCCGCAAAAGCTGTGGGTGAAAAAAGTGTTCAGCTTGTCGAGGTCAAAAGAATCAAGGACCTTACGGGCTATATAAGAGGGGGCTGTACTCCCGTGGGGATGAAAAAACGTTTCTCAACCGTCTTTCACAGCTCTCTCTCGGATTATCCCGAAATTATCATAAGCGGCGGTATGCTGGGCGTTCAGCTTATGCTTTCACCCGAAGATATTCTCAAGGTAACAGGCGGAAAAACGGAAGATATAGTTTTTTCTGAATGAAATATTTTTTATGCTTGAATTTTACTGTGATATGTTGTATAATATTTAAAAATTAACACAAGGAGGTTAAAAAATGGATAAGTTTTTTGAAACAATTGAGCAGATTATCGTTAAGGTCTGGAATGAGCTTTACCGTTATCTTTGTGAAATAATGGGCGAAGAAGTGAATGAAGACTGGATCATCACCGATCTTGAAATTAAAGACTGATAACATCGGGGCTGTTTCAACAGAGACAGCCTTTGATTTTTCTGAAAGGAATATAAAATGATTAAAGAATATCTTGAAATCGGAAAGATAACCTCAACTCACGGCATCAAGGGAGAAATGCGAGTTCAGCCCTGGTGCGACAGTCCTGAGTTTATGAAAAGGTTCAAAACTCTTTATCTTGACAAGGCGGGTACAAAGGCTTTGAAGGTCAGGGCACGTCCCAACGGAAATATGGTTATTCTCAAGGTTGAAGGTGTTGATACCGTTGAAGAAGCCAACCGATACAGAGACAGAGTTCTTTTTATGAAAAGAAGTGACGTTCAGCTTGCTGACGGTCAATATTTTATTCAGGAGCTTTTTGACTGTAAGGTCATCGACGCTGACAATGAGGAAAAAGAGTACGGAATCATCACCGATGTCAGTCAGACGGGCGCAAACGATGTCTGGCATATCACAGACAGTGAGGGTAAGGAATATCTTATTCCGGCAATTCCTCCTGTTGTGATTGATACTGACGTTGTTAACGGTATAGTAAAAATTCGTCCCTTGAGAGGTATCTTTGAAGATGAGGATTGATATATTGACGCTTTTCCCCGAAATGTGTGAAAGGGTGCTTTCCGAGAGCATTATCGGCAGAGCCCGTGAGGAAAAGCTTGTGGAAATCAACACAAGACAGATCAGAGATTATTCCCTTGACAAGCACCGCAGAGTTGATGATTCACCTTACGGCGGCGGTACAGGTATGATTATGCAGGTTCAGCCGGTTTACGACTGTTATATGAGTCTTTGTGAAGAAATCGGAAAAAAGCCGCACCTGATATTTATGTCTCCTCAGGGAAAAACTCTTACACAGGAGCGGGTCAAGGAGCTTGCTTGTTATGAAAACATTGCTCTTCTTTGCGGACATTATGAGGGTATTGACGAAAGAGTTATTGAGGAAATTGTTGATGAGGAAATCTCGATCGGTGATTATGTTCTCACGGGAGGGGAACTTCCGGCCCTTGTTCTTGCTGACAGCATTTCCAGAATGCTTCCCGGTGTTCTTGCCAATGATGACGCCTTCACTCTTGAAAGCCATTACGATTCTCTTCTCGAATATCCGCAGTATACAAGACCTTTTGAGTGGAAGGGAAGAGAAGTGCCTGCAGTACTTATCTCAGGTCACCACGCCAACATTGAAAAGTTCAGACGTGAAAAATCACTTGAAAGAACATATCTGCGCAGACCCGATATGCTCAAGGGCGTTGATCTTTCAAAAAAAGATATTGAGTTTTTGCGTCAGTTGAAAAAGAATAAAGAAAGCTCTTCGCAAAATTAACAAAAATCAAAGCTTAAAATTATGCTGTTTCACAATCAAATTATCGCATAATAGTCAAAGTGCACAAAAACGTTCCTTTTAACTTGACGTTGTTTAGCCTAGCAAACAAAAAGTGCTAAAGTGAGTTTTTTTTCATTGACGAAGTCGATATTTGTGGTATAATATAGTCAAGTGTTAAACTAAAATTCAAATGTTTGGGAGATATAAATTATGTTTGTTAAAGATGTAAAAGTTGAAAATCAGGTTGGTCTTCATGCTCGTCCCGCAACCTTCTTCATTCAGAAGGCAAATGAATTCAAGTCATCAATCTGGGTTGAGAAGGAAGAAAGACGTGTTAACGCAAAGAGCCTTCTCGGTGTTCTTTCACTCGGCATTATGGGTGGCACAGAAATCAGAATCATTGCAGGCGGTCCCGATGAGGAGCAGGCTGTAACTGAGCTTGTTAAGCTTGTTGAATCAGGGTTCACAGAATAAGCCCTTCTTAAAAAACATAAAAACCGTAATACCTTGTGTATTACGGTTTTTTTATTAGAGGATGATATTTTATTGACATAATTTGATCGGTGTCTTACAATTAGTTATAATCAAAAGAGAAATGAGGAGTATAAGATGAAGAATAAAAGAAAGATATTGCTGATTATTGCCTGTGTTGTTATGCTGACAGGTCTTGCAGCATTGCTGATAATAATTATGCCGGAGGTAAAAATGGATATGAATGCCAAGAATTATAGCATGACAGATGTGAATCTGTCTCAGAGAGCAGACAGAATTTATTTTCTTAATACAGGCTCAGCTGATGCGATATTAATTGAGAGTGAGGGTAAGTTTGCTCTTGTTGATGCCGCTGAGGATAGTGATAATCCGAGAAATTTTCCTGAGCTTGCCTTTGAAGGCACAGAAAAATATGTTGTGGATACAGTTAAGAAAATTGCCGGGGACGAAGACGGCAAGGTGGTTCTCGAATTTGTTCTCGGAACCCACAGCCATTCAGATCATATAGGCGGCTTTGATACGCTGATTCTCGATGAGGATATTACAGTCAAAAAGGCTTATATAAAGCAGTATGATGAGGCCGGCATCAGAGAATACGAGATAACCAATTGGGATAATAAAGAGGTTTATCAGCAGATGCTTGACGCCTGCGAAAAAAGAGATGTCCCTGTGATACATAACATATCTGAAGAGCCGTTTACACTCGGAGCGCTGACTCTCAGGTTCTGCAATACTGCCGACACGATGATGACAGAGCCTGTCGGTGAAAACGAAAATGCAGTCGGTCTTCTTATTGAAAAGAACGGAATGAGAGTATTTCTTGCTGCAGATATCAATAACCTTGATTCAGATGAGGACAGACTTGCCAAGGAAATAGGTAAGGTTAATCTGTTGAAGGTGGGACATCACGGTTATGATAATTCCACCACACTCGGCTTTGTGCAGGCTCTCAGACCTGAAATTGCTATTGTTACCAACAAAAAGGGAGGCATAAGCAGAATTCCTCTGATGAATCTCAACAGTGTTAATGCGGCAGTGTTTGAGACAGGGGAGTATAAGGGTATTGTTGCCGACCTTTCGGGAGAAGAGATCGTATTATATTCAAATATTGATGAAAACTAAAACATGCTGAAAATGAAATCTCCTTATACTCGGGTTGAGATATAAGGAGATTCTTTGTTATATTCTGTTTTTTTGTATGCCTTTGATTGCTTTTGAAACAGGATTATATAGCAACATCATAACGGCAAAATTTGCTGCGCCGTGAACAAAATCCCAGGGTATGCCTGCCACCCACCAGGAAAATGCAGTGCTGAGCCCTCCCATCAGTCCCGTATCAAGACCGATGAAAAAGTAGGGTATAGAGCACATCAGTCCGAACAGAAGACCGAAGGCTCCTGACACAATTGCCCAGGAAAAAGGTGTGTCATTGTTTTTGAAAATTCTTGTAACAATAACAAGCAGCGGCCAGGCATAAAGATACATAATCCACCATAAACCGAAGCCGAAAATCACACCTTCAATAAGGATAAAAACGGGCACAATCCAGTAAACCTTTTTGCCGAAATGCTTTGAAAAAAGAATAAGCCAGAAGGATGTCAGCTCAATGTTGGGCAGCTCAGCCATTGCAAGCTTACATACCTCAATAATGGCAACCATCAGTGCCATAAGGCTTATATCAAAAACCGTGAGCTTCTTGGCTTTCATAAATTAATAAACTGTATAAACGATTCTGAACACATCACCGTCGTTGATGACCTGCTCTGAAACACCGTAGTTGCAGTATTCATCATTGACATAAAATGCCCAATAGGAGCTGTCAACGTTGAAGTCGGCAACCTCACCGTTAATTTCACTTACGGTAAAGCCGTATTCGGATTCACTGCCTGAGAAGGTGAGACCCTCAGCATCATTCATAGCATCAATGAGGTATTCACCGTCGGTTGTTACGGAATAGGACTGAGTTTCCTGCTTTGAGTCAACAACCTCAATGACAACATTTTTTGTTCCGTCAACAGCCTTATCTGAGAAAGACTGATAAACAAAGAACATCATCACCGCAACAAGAACAACAGCAACCGCTGCCAGAATTTGTTTCTTTTTCATTTGATTCATTCCTTTCTTTTTTTGTTTTTTTGAAACAGAGATTGTGGGAAAGATAATGAAAAATGAAAAAAAGATCCCCGTGGGGATCACAAAGGCATACGGCATTTTTCAAAAAAGTGCATAGTGCACCCGTTTTGCTTCAACCAGTTACTCGTGGCTCCACAATATCATAACAGGCAGGTCTTCTGACTGAGCATCAACGCCGCTTTTCGTCTTCTCGGCAAAAGCCAATGACATAATGAAAAGCCGCTCCGCATCACAGCGACGAGTTCGTGGGAGACTTTCACTCCGCTTCCCTTTTCACCGGATCAGATACAGAAAATGTAAATATCCGACACCTGAAATGTTCTGTTTGCAGAAGAAATGATAGCATAAAATTTATTTTTAGTCAACAAAAACATTGACAAAACAAATGCAATGTGATAACATTACTGAGTAACCAAATTAAATGTATGGGGGCGTAGCTCAGCTGGGAGCCCAAGGCACTCAGAAACGCACCCCACAAAAAAACTTAATAAATACATTACTCAGTGTGCACTTTTATGGGGGCGTAGCTCAGCTGGGAGCCCAAAGCACTCAGAAACGCACCCCACAAAAAACTTAATAAATAAATTGTTCGATGTACGCCCATATGGGGGCGTAGCTCAGCTGGGAGAGCGCTTGAATGGCATTCAAGAGGTCAAGAGTTCGATCCTCTCCGTCTCCACCAACAGCATACTGAGTAATTATTTTTTTGCCCGCTTTCAGAGTGGGTGTTTTTATTTTTATGGG
>JAZOWF010000072.1:0-4917 GCA_045659065.1 Acutalibacteraceae bacterium | reverse complement strand
CCTATTGGAAATGTTGAACGAGCTCCGCTTGTCGGGCTGCCGAAGCACGCACTTGAGACATATATCAACCTTCTTATTGACAGAGGCTTTGATGTAACTGTATCCTCACTTGAAAACGGTGAAAGAAATACGGTTACAATGGTATCAATTCATAAGGAAGAACCGAAGGAAACAACTCCAGTCGGCAGAATAGATTACTTTGATGGTAACGGTAAAAGAAGTGATACCATTGAATACACTAATGCAGACAGCTTTGAAAAGGACATTAAAGCTGATGCAAAAGCTGGTGAAACAATGTTTATCGCTGTGTATATGGACAAGGACGGAAAGACCATTCCCATTGAGTTTTTAAATGAGCTTGACCCGCCACAGCTTTTTGCAACAGTACCAAGTCCTTATCTCAGTAAAGACCTTTTTGAAAAGCTCGCTGATTTTTATGAGGATATTGATTTCTTTGATTTTCGTGATTCTCTTGAAGCAGGAGAAAGCAAGGAAGACCTTGCAGAAAAGTTTGCGTCTGATTTACAGACTCCCGAAGATATTGACAAAGCCATTAAAGGCTTGGAGGAAATCAAATCTGAATACGGCACGGATGAAAAGGATATTAACCTTGCCAATGTGTTAATCAAAGCGTTGCAGGACGAAAAGGCAAGAATTACTACACTCAGTGAAGCAGACCTTATTGGTAAAGAGGTCATAATTGACGGTGATAAGTACATCATCGAAAAAATTGACCCTGTCTTTGGTGACGTGTCAATGAGGGACACCTCATCTTTTTATCCGATTAATCGTGTTGAGAAGATAAATTTTGTCCGTGAACACCTTGCAGAGCCGATAAAAAGCTATACAACTGAAAAGGTTGAAGAAATTTCAGGTGAAAAAAGCGGTCTGCCCTTTGATGTTGTTATTCAGACAATTAAGACTGAAGAAGCAGACCTTACCCCGTCTTGGGAAAAGAAAGAGGAGCCTAAACCTAAACTTCTCAAGCCTGATGTTCCCGAAAGTCAGAAGCATAACTTTGTCATAACCGATGATAACCTCGGTGTAGGCGGTCTTAAAGCAAAATTCAGAGCTAATATGGATGCAATAAACCTTTTGCATAATCTTGAATTTGAAAACAGACTTGCTACACCCGAAGAACAGGAAATCCTTTCAAAGTATGTAGGCTTCGGCGGTCTTGCCGATGCCTTTGATGAAAGCAAGGAAAATTGGGCAGATGAGTTTAAGGAACTTATTGTTACTCTTTCTCTCGAAGAGTATGATGCCGCAAGGGAAAGCACACTTACTGCTTTCTATACTCCGCCCGTTGTTATCCGTTCAATGTATGAAGCACTTACAAATATGGGCTTTAAGACGGGTAACATCCTTGAGCCTTCCTGCGGTGTCGGTAACTTTATGGGTATGCTTCCCGAAAGTATGAAGGACAGTAAATTCTACGGTGTTGAGCTTGACAGTCTTACGGGCAGAATTGCACAGCAGCTTTATCAGAAAGCAAACATAGCTGTACAGGGGTATGAAAAAACAGACTTGCCCGACAGTTTTTTTGATATAGCAATAGGTAACGTGCCCTTTGGTCAGTTTGGTGTGTCTGACAGAAAGTATAACAAGCATAATTGGCTTATTCACGATTACTTTTTCGGAAAGACACTTGACAAGGTACGCCCTGGTGGTGTTGTTGCTTTTATTACCTCATCGGGTACACTCGATAAAAGAAACTCCAATGTCAGAAAGTATATAGCACAGAGAGCTGATTTTCTTGGTGCTATTCGTTTGCCTAACAACACATTCAAGGCTAATGCAGGAACAGAGGTCACATCTGATATTATCTTCTTGCAAAAGAGAGATACACTTGTGACCGAGGAGCCTGATTGGGTACATCTTGACCGTGATGAAAACGGTAATGAGTATAATAAATATTTCGTTGACCACCCTGAAATGGTGCTTGGTGAAATGGTTATGGAATCATCACAGTTCGGTCAGTCCCTTACCTGCAAGCCTTATGAGGACAGAGAGCTTTCTGACCTTTTAAGTGAAGCGGTACAGAACATTCACGCAGAGATAACAGAGGTTGAAATTCAGGAAGCGGGAGAAGCGGTTGATAATTCAATTCCCGCAGACCCTAATGTAAGGAATTTCAGCTTTACTGTTGTTGACGGTCAGGTGTATTACAGAGAAAACAGCCGTATGAATGCTGTTGAGGTTTCTGCAACAGCCGAAAGCCGCATCAAGGGTATGGTGGAGATAAGAGATAGCGTCAGAGAGCTTATACAGCTTCAGACAGAGGATTATCCCGACTCGGCTATACAATCAGCACAGGATAAGCTCAACGAGGTTTATGACCGATTTACGAAGAAATACGGCCTTATAAATTCAAGAGCAAACCGTTTGGTATTCTCAGATGACAGCTCATATTATCTTCTTTGTTCTCTTGAGGTCATCGGTGAAAACGGCGAGCTTAAAAGAAAAGCGGATATGTTTACCAAGAGAACAATCAAGCCGCATGTTAAGGTTACTTCCGTTGAAACTGCAAGTGAAGCACTGGCCGTTTCAATCGGAGATAAAGCAAAGGTTGATATGCCGTATATGTGTTCTCTTTCGGGTAAGACCGAGCAGGAGCTTTTTGCAGAGCTTAAGGGTGCAATCTTCCTTAATCCCTTACACACCCAAGAGCGTGACGGGCAGGACAAATATCTCACAGCAGATGAATACCTTTCGGGTAATGTCCGTGAAAAGCTGGCACTTGCCAAAAGAAGTGCAGAGCTTTATCCCGAAGATTACAACATAAATGTTGAATATCTTGAAAAGGTACAGCCCAAAGATTTGGATGCAAGTGAAATCTCTGTCCGTCTCGGTGCCACTTGGCTTCCTACTGATGATGTGCAGGATTTTATCTTTGAAACATTAAGAACTCCACGATATTGTCAGTACAATATGAAGGTAAACTTCTCTCCGATAACGGGCGAATGGGCAATTAAGGGCAAGAGCTATGACCGAATGAATGTTATGGCAGAAAACACCTACGGTACACCTAGAATTAACGCATACAAGATTATTGAAGATACTCTCAATCTTAAGGATGTTCGTATCTTCGACTATGTTGAGGATGAATACGGAAACCGTAAACCCGTTCTCAATAAAAAGGAAACTGCCATAGCACAGGGTAAGCAGGAAATGATTAAGCAGGCTTTCCAGGATTGGATATGGAAAGACCCGGAGAGAAGAGAACGACTCTGCAGAATGTATAACGATACATTCAACTCAATGAGAGCGAGAGAATATGACGGTAGTCATATTACTTTCAGCGGAATGAATCCCGAAATCAAGTTGAGAGAGCATCAGGTGAACGCCGTTGCAAGAATTATGTACGGTGGTAACTCTCTTCTCGCTCATGTTGTTGGTGCAGGTAAAACCTTTACAATGGTTGCTGCAGCACAGGAAAGCAAGAGGCTCGGTCTTTGTAACAAGTCGCTTATCGTTGTACCTAATCACCTTACCGAGCAGTGGGCAACGGAGTATTTACAGCTCTATCCGTCTGCAAATATTCTTGTAGCGACAAAGAAAGACTTTGAAACAAAGAACAGAAAGAAGTTCTGTGCGAGAATTGCTACGGGTGATTACGATGCTGTTATTATCGGTCACTCTCAGTTTGAAAAAATCCCCATCAGCATTGAAAGACAGAAGTATATGCTTGAACAGCAGATTGATGAAATCACTCTCGGTATTGAGCAGGCAAAGTATGACAAAGGTGAAAGATTTACCATTAAGCAGCTTGAGAAAACAAGGAAATCTCTTGAAGTAAAACTTGATAAGCTTAACGACCAAAGCCGTAAGGATGATGTAATCAACTTTGAAGAATTGGGCATTGACAGACTATTTGTTGACGAAGCACACAGTTTCAAAAATCTTTTCCTTTATACAAAGATGCGTAATGTAGGCGGTATAGCACAGACGGAAGCACAGAAGTCATCTGACCTTTATATGAAGTGTCGCTACCTTGATGAAGTTACAGGGAACAAGGGTGTTGTGTTTGCTACGGGTACACCCGTTTCAAACTCAATGGTAGAGCTTTATACAATGCAGAGATATTTACAGTATGATGCACTCTCGGATAAAAGGCTTCAGCACTTTGACTCATGGGCATCCACCTTTGGTGAAACCGTAACTGCTATTGAGCTTGCTCCCGAAGGTACGGGATACAGAGCAAAGACACGCTTTGCCAAGTTCTATAACCTTCCTGAGCTTATGATGATGTTCAAGCAGGTTGCAGATATTCAGACGGCTGATATGCTCAACCTTCCTGTTCCGAAAGCAAACTACCACAACATTGCGGTAAAGCCTACTGACATTCAGAAAGAGATTGTTGCTTCTCTCGGTGAGAGAGCAGAAAAGGTAAGAAACAAATTAGTTGATTCGAGCCAAGACAATATGCTGCTCATAACCAATGACGGCAGGAAGCTGGCACTTGACCAACGCCTTACTAATGAAATGCTTCCCGATGAGCCTGACAGTAAGGTGTCCGTATGTGCAGATAATGTTTTTGAGATTTGGGAAAAGACAGCAGAGCAGAAATCAACACAGCTCATTTTCTGTGACCTTTCCACTCCGCACAATGACGGTAAGTTCAATGTATATGATGATATTAAAAAGAAGCTTATTGCAAAGGGTGTACCTGAAAATGAAATTGCATTTATCCATAACGCTGACACAGAAGCAAAAAAGAAAGAACTCTTTTCCAAAGTTCGTGAAGGACAGATAAGAGTTCTTATAGGCAGTACGGCGAAGATGGGTGCAGGTACCAATGTGCAGAAGAAGCTAATCGCAATTCATCACACAGACTGTCCGTGGCGACCTGCTGACCTTCAGCAGAGAGAGGGACGTATTATCCGTCAGGGTAACGAAAATCCCGAAGTAGAGATT
>JAZOWF010000071.1:0-17175 GCA_045659065.1 Acutalibacteraceae bacterium | reverse complement strand
GCCTTTTCTTGCAACACTATTTCGCCTTTTAAAGTGCTTCGCAGTTTCGTAAGAACTAAAAATTTCTTGTATTGAAGCCATAAAATGCAGCAAGGCTGTCGCTTTGCGAGGCTTTTGGCAAAAATACAGGGAATTTTGTTCGAGAAACAAATACTTCCTTATGTGGCGTCGGCGGAAAAAGCTTCTCTTTTTTTATCACTTATCCGCCTTCTCCAAATACGACTGATTGATATACCCCTCGGTGTCCTTATAGCTGACAAAGAGCCATTGGGGGTTTTCCTCATCCTTGCCCTTGACGGTCACCTCTTCACCGTGACCGAGAATGCTGATTGCCTTATAATCCGTTGAGGGACCCTCTCTGAAATTTACACCCTGAGCGGCGGTTACCCTTGCAGTGTATTCATCAAGGGCTGTAACCTTAAGCTCTGAGGGAGCCTTGAGGGTGGTGGCTTCGGTGGTTGACTCAGGCTCTTTTTCTGTGGTTGCTTCAGTCTCTGCTTCCTTTTCCGTTGTCTGCTCAGTGGGTGCTTCGGTTGTGGTCTCTGTCTGCTTTTGTGTTGTGCTGACCTCGGTGAATTCCTCGGGTGAGCCTGTTGAAAGATAAACACTGTCAAGCCAGCCGTAAACATCCTCCTCGGGAACATAAACATAAACAAAGGTGCTGTCCTTGCTGCCCCCCGTGATATGCACACAGGTGCCGTCGGGGAAAAGACCTATTGCCCCGTAGCTTTCGGCAGGACCCTTTCTCATAATCAGATCAGCTCCCGAATCAACATAGGCAACATTTGTCTCATAGCTTATCTCGGGCTTGACCGTTGCCGAGGAATCGTCATAAACGGCTGTCGGGTCTGAGGCTGTGTCTGTCTGCTTTTCTCCCGTTACGGCAGAAAAAATTGTATCAATTGAGGGCGCAAAATCAAAATAATCAGAAAGAACAATTGCCGAAGCGGTGACAACGGTCAGAATGATTACCAGTGCAAGAAGATAGGACGAAAGGGATTTCTTCTTTTTTTCACTGCCTTTTTTCTGAGGGATAAGGGGAAGGTCATCGTCAAAAATCCCCGAGCTTGTGTCTGTGTCATCGGCGGTGAAGATTGTGTCAGGCTCCTTTGGAATTTCTCCGTTTTTCTTTTGTGATGTGCCGCAGGAGGGGCAGAAGCTTTCGTTTCCCGACAGAACATAATTGCATTTTTTACAGAACATAATAAAACTCCTTTTCTTTTGATGTGAAAAAATTTTATCACCGTGAAAAAGAAAAGTTTGTCATATCTTATGAAAACAGAATTTTTATTACAGAGAAAAAGCCATTCATACTGTTACCGATAAAAAAATCCGATGAAGCATCATCGGATTTTTTTCATTTATTTACTTTTCACCAAGTATTTTTTGACAGAAAAATTATTCCTCCTTTATACCGTCTTCTTCAATGTATATTACAATTGCCGTACAGTTGTCCGAGCCTTCATTACTTGCGGCGCGGGCAACAAATTCATCGGCTGTCATTTTTTCTGATAGCATAAAGGCTATTTCTTCCTCGCTCAGCTCGTTTGTCACACCGTCAGAGCATAGCAGAAAGCAGTCTCCCGCTGACAAGCTACGCCTTTTTATGCTCAGCGCGTGCTTCAGGTCGTATAGATTTGAGCCGATTGAAAAAATCAGATACCGTGAATCGTCGGGCTCTACGGGCTGACCTGTCAGCTTTTTGTAGGTAGCAAGGTTGTGTCTGACGCTTAGCTCCGTCAGCTCGTTGTCCTTTGTCATTATAAAGGCGGGGGAGTCACCGACGTTTGTGAAAATAAATTCATTTTCATCAAGCATCAGCATTGTCAGAGTGTTTCCGCCTTTGAGCATATTTTCCTTCAAAAAGGAGCTCACATTCTGCTGTACCGCTTTAACGGCGTCTCTTACCCATTCTGCCTTGTCGGGCGCATCGGGGTAGTCCTTGCTGCATTCATTCACTGTTTCAAGGGTGCGTACTGCCGTTTGTGCACTGCTTTCATAGGAGCCGATTCCGTCACATAGGACAAAGGCTGCGGGAAATTTGTCTGAGCCCACACTTCCCAGCCGATAGCTTTCATCCTCACTTGCAAAGGGGATTTGGCCGCACACTGAAAAATTGTCCTGATTTGTTTCTCTGTCACCCACATGGGTTGCTGCTGAAAAGCTGTACTTTAAGTGACCTTCCACGATAATATCGCTCCTTTTGTTAAGTTTGTTCCTTATCAATTTTATTATAGCATGCCTGTAAAGTCTTTTTCATTTTTTATGAAGGGAAATGAGGTGTTTCGGAAAAATTTAATTTTTTTGACGCAAAAAAATCCGACAGAGGCTGATGCTTTGTCGGATTTTCCCGGTTTATTTTATTTCATTTCTGCCACAAGAGCGTCTGTGTGAGCAAGGTTGATTCTTTTTGAACAGATGCTTGTTCTGATTTCCTTGCCGTCGGAGGTGCGTACATCGGGATCGAATTTGCCGTAACCGCAGGTGACAATTGTTCCGTCAGAAAGAACAACGTTACCGCAGTAGCCTGTGTCGGCATTGGCGTAATATTCGGGCTCGGTCTGACCCTCGTCATAAATGTGGGCAAGCTTGATTCTGTACTGACCCTCACTGCCCTTTTTAAGGTCCTCATAGGTGCCGACCCAGGCAACAAGACCTTCACTTGTCCAGCCTCTGTTTCTGTCCTTCATTGATTTGGCGCTCAGCTTTGCCTTGAGTCCTCTTTCAATTGAACGGAAGGTGATGTAAAGTCTGCCGTCGGGAGTATATTCTGCCTTGTGGCGCTCGCCGTTGAGAGCGGCAGGAGCCTCCACAGGCTCGGACCAGGTTTTGCCCTCGTCAGCCGAGAAGGAGATGAGGGAGTTGATTTTTTTGGAATTGCTTCGGGTAATCAGACAAAGCTCATCACCTGTGCCGCCTTCGGAGCGGATAACCTCAACCTCACACATATTTGAGGACTTTTCAATATCTCTGTACTGAGCAAAATATTTTTCGGGTGTGCTCCAGTGCATATTGCCCTTTTCGTCGAAGGTGAGGATTGTTTTGTAGTTATAGAAATCTGAATCGTGGAAAAGTCCCATCCACTTATCAACAAATTCACCGTTTTCCTTGAGTCTTGTCAGACTTGACATTGCAACAATGGGGATAACGGGATAGCTGCTGCTTTTGTCATAAAAGCGTTCAAATTCCGTCCAGGTTCTGCCCTCGTCAGAGGAAAGGGAGCAGTTGAAGCCGCCGTCGGTTTTCATATTGGGCCACTTGGGATTTGCAGAAATAAGAATAAGCTTTTCACTGCCGTCAGTAAATTCAAGGCGGTAAACGGTGGGTGTTTCAAGGGAGGTCTCCCAGCTTGCAGGTGTGTTTTCAACCTGAGAGGACCAGCTTACGCCGCCGTCAAGGCTGAGCTTGTTGAGGATAGCACCCTTTCCGTGTCCTGCGGGATAGGCGGTGAAAATTGAACCGTCTCTGAGAAGCACGCTGTCGGGATGGGCGGCATAATCAAGGGAGCTGTCAACCACTGAAAGCTGATAAAGATATTCAAATTCAGTGCCTTTTTTGTCTTCGGGCATAACACTCAGGTCGAGGGTCGGGATTGTGTAATCCGAGCCGCTGAATTTTCCCTTGAAAAGTGAAAGGAAAAAGCTTTTGATTTTGTTGCAGATGTTTTTGATGCCGTCGGCAATTGAGGTGAAAAAGTCACAAACCTTTCCTGTTTCCTGAACGGCGGTGCTGTCCTTTGCTGCTGAGACGGCAGGTACGGTGCCTGTCAGAAGCAGAAGCATTGAAAGAGTCAGAGCAAAGCTCCTTTTGAAGATTAATCTGAGCTTCATATTTGTTATCTCCTTTTATTCTGTATTTTTAAAGGGCTTCTTTAAGAAAGAAACCCTTTATGCTTTATCAGTATGTGATTGTGTAATCCTTGTCAAAGGAAAGGTCCATGCTTACATCGTAGGTCTTGCCGAGGAACTTGGCAACAATTTCAAATCTGACGGGGGTATAATAGCTTGCCCAGATCATATTCTTTGTGTCCTTGTTGATTTTGCACTTGAGAACACAGTTTGTATATGTTACGTCAAAGGATTCGAGCATTGATGAAGCGGGTGAGTTCATAATGTCCGCTGTTTCAAGCACGTCAAAGCCTGCGCCGACGCCTGTACCCGCTGTGGGATTCTTCTGGTCGATAACCTTGATCATGATTTCATATTCAGTGCCGTTGTCTGTGCAGGTTGCTTCAACAACGTCGGCCTCTGTGAGCTTACTTACATAATCCTGGTCGGGAACGATGAATTCGTTTCTGATATCCTCGGGAGTTGTGTATTCAATGGGCTCGGTGTCGTCTCCCATGTATTGATTCATATATTTTTCTCCGATGCTTTGCAGAACATCGGGAACAACAAGATTTGCAGCGGTACGCTTTTCAAAGTTCTTTGTAACCTTTGTTGCACTGCCCTTGACCTTGTTTGCAGATTCGTTATAAAGAGCAAGAATTTCTGCAACGGTTGAGGGTGTTGCTGAGCCGGGCTGAGCTGCTGAGGTTGAGGGAGCCTGAGTTGTTGTGGGGTCTGCGGGAGCAGCCTGGTTTGAGGGGGCTGTGTCTGATGTTGCGGGAGCAGCAGTTGAGGGCTGAGTTGCTTCAGCCATTGCATCCTCTGTGGGAATTGCAGTTGTCTGAGGAGCCTGAGTCTGAGGAGCCTGGGTATCAACCACCTGCTGTGTGCCTGTTTCAATAACTGTCTTCTTTGCTGATGCTCCGAGGATATAGCCGATGCTGAAAATGCAGACCACAAGAAGAATGCTGATGATGAGGTTTGCAGAGTCTCTGTTTTCGTAATAAGCACTTCTGATGCTTTCTTTGATTTTATTCATCTTAAAAAATCCTCTCTTTGTGATTTTTTTATCAATTTACATAATACAATAAAAAACTTTATTTTTCAATATAAATATATAAACAATTATAATTTTTCTTTATCAGTCAAGGGATTTCATTTTGATGAAATGTCTGATAAGGTAAATTGCCGTACCAACGGGAATTGAGAAAATCACAATCTTGATTATCAGATGAATGGGGATATAATCATAAATTCCGTCACCGAGAATTGTGAAAAGAATCACACGGGGCATAATGCCCACAACGGAGGCAATGAAATAACGGATGAAGCGGCATTTTGACGCGCCCCAGAAAAGACTGACAAAGTCAATGGGAAAAACGGGCAGAGCACGGATGCCTAAAAGGGCGGGGAAGTTATCGTTGAGCTTTTTTTCAAGGATTTTTCTTCCGCCCTTGCTTTTGGCAAGAAGCTTGTTCACATAATCTCCGCCAAGGAAAAGCCCGAGAAAATAAGTCACCGTCACCTCAAGAATAATTCCGATGAGGCTTATAAGGCAGGCCGTGGGAGTGGGAAAGGCCATACCGATTGAAATATAAATCAGTGAAGCGGGGATGATGAACAGCACCGATTTGACAAGATAAACACCCCAGATTGTCAGCACCGCAAGAATAACGTTTCCGCTTTGCTCAACAATTGCTCTGACGTCAATGTTTTTCAGCTCATCGTATTCAATCACCGCCACAACAAAAATTGTCATGGCAACTGCCGCTCTCAGAAGGGCAAGAAGGGTTGCTTTTGTTTTTTTGTTCATATAATTCTCACTTTCAGATACAATAGATTTTTATTCTAACATAAAAAGCCTTAAGGTGCAAGAAAGAGACAGGCAAAAAATTTCTTTTTCTCCTTCGCCCTTATTGAAATATTCATATTGTTAATATATAATGTAGAAAACGGAAATATGAAATTCTGTTTAAAGGAGGAAATCTTATGTTTATTTTAAGAAAGCTTTTCACGGTTGCACTTTCCCTCATTCTCTGCTTTTATTCCCTTGTGGGTCTTTCAGGGAATGTCAGCGACGA
The DNA here is from genome assembly GCA_045659065.1 of Acutalibacteraceae bacterium. Classification (GTDB taxonomy): domain Bacteria; phylum Bacillota; class Clostridia; order Oscillospirales; family Acutalibacteraceae; genus UBA6857. The sequence goes on along the minus strand of JAZOWF010000071.1, from coordinate 11,267 downwards.
TTACACCGAGGGAAAATACAAGAATGTCATTCTTCTCATCGGTGACGGTATGGGCGTCAATACCCTTGAAGCCACAAAGGCTCAGCGCGGTGTTGCGCTTACAATGGAAGCAATGGCAGTCAGAGGCCTGAGTGAAACCTATCCCGTAGGTCTTAAGGTAACAGACTCTGCAGCAGGCGGCTCGGCTCTTTCCTGCGGCATCAGATTCTGGAACAATTCAGTTGCGGTTTTTCCCTTCAATCCCTTCACAATAAATGACGGCAATGTGCCGATTTCTCTGACAGAGCTTGTCAAAACAAGAGGTATGGCTGCGGGCGTAGTCACAACCGACCAGACAAGCGGTGCAACTCCCGCCTCCTTCTCAGCTCACGCTCTTTCAAGAAAAATGGAACGTGACATCTCAAAAGATCAGCTCAAGGGCGACCTTGATCTTATCTGGGGCGCCGCATCAGAAAGCATCAACGCTGAAAACACAGCCGATGCAGGCTTCGTTTATGTCACAAATGAGGATGAGCTTATGGCTCTCACTGAGGGCACACGCTCCTTTGCACAGTTTAATTTTGACGATCTCAAATACTGCACAAACGAATATAACACACCCACCGTTGAGGAAATGACAGTCAAGGCAATTGAGCTTCTTTCCGCTGACGAGGACGGCTTCTTCCTTATGGTTGAGGGCGCATGCATTGACAAGCATTCCCACAGTAACGATTTTGAAAATGCAACCCTCAGCACAGTTGAATTTGACAAGGCTGTTGCCGCTGCCCTTGAATTTGCCGAGAAGGACGGAGAAACCCTTGTTATCGTCACCGCTGACCACGAAACAGGCGGAATCATTCTTGACGAAGAAAAGGGTGAGTATATCTACACCTCAGGCGACCACACAGCAACACCCGTTCCCGTTTTTGTTTCTGCTGATGATGCAGGCTTCACTGAGGGTATGACGGTGAAAAACCGTGAGATTCCCGTTCAGATTGCAAGAGTTCTCGGCTTCGGCAAAAACGAATTCCCTGCAGTAAGATGACAGTAAGATAAGAGGTTATATATAATGAAAGCAATCGGTAATATCATCTGGGTTATTTTCGGCGGCTTTGTCACAGCACTCATCTGGAATGTTTACGGAGTACTCTGGTCGCTGACAATTATCGGCATCCCTCTGGGAAAGCAGTGCTTCAAGTTTGCAAGACTCTCCTTTATGCCCTTTGACAAAAAGGTTGTTGAAAAGGATTCGGGCGCGCTCAGCTTCATTTCAAATATATTCTGGGCAGTTTCAACGGGAATTCCCATGGCTCTTGAAAATCTTCTCATCGGAATTATTTTCTGCATCACCGTTGTCGGCATCCCCTTCGGCAAGCAGTATTTCAAGCTTGCAAAGCTTTCCCTTGCTCCCTTCAGCTTTGAGGTTGAAAGGGACTGAGGCATATAAATCTCGCATTTTTATAAGAGAACAGTTACGGCTGTTCTCTTTTTTTGTTCTGTGCAGGTGTTGCCGAAAAAAATCGGATTTTGTTGAATTTGCAAAATTTAATTAACAAATTATACAAATTTCATTATTAAAGAAGGTAAATGGGGCTTTTTCCCTTGATTTTCCACTTTACATTTTGTATACTCGGTACAGTGAGGAATATATAACATTTTGGAAAAAAATCACATAAAAAGCATATTTTAAGTGTTTTTTGGAATGAAAAACAAAGGAATATGAATTGAAAGAAAACAGTTCATATTTTGTTAATAAAAACGATGTAAGGGAGATGAAAAAATTGGCAACAGCTAAAATCGGTTTTATCAAAAGATTATTTCTGAAGCACCAGGGTGCCGCAGATGCCGACAACTCCGCCTTTGAGGATTTCAGAACAGGTGAAAAAATCACAAGCTACACCGCAGACCCTGAGCTTCGCAGCATATCCGTTTTTATGATAAACGAGATGCGTGAGCTTGACAGTGATTGCAGAAAAATCTTTAAAAAATCAAAATGCCTTTACACAGTGCCCTCGACAAAAAGAAAAAAGGGAAGAAAAAAAAGAGCAACCTATCAGAAGGCACTTGGCGATATTACAACTCTGATTGAAACAAACAAAAACAACGTCAGCCTGTACTTTTTCACTTACAGCAGACTTCTTGAAAGCTTAAATGAAGAATCAGAGGCAAAGGGCGAAATCGGTCAGAGACCCGAAATCAAGGCCATGTACGATATGAGAAGAGCGGAGCTCAGACGAGAATATGCCATTCCCGCAAATAAACACAGAGAGGCTGCACTTTCTCTTGTCAATGAGAAAAAACGTATTCTTTCTCTTCTCAGAGAGGAGATCTCATCCTGCCTGGAGGGGCATATGCGCAAAATAGGTATTTATTACAGGGCGGCTCAGAAGCAGGATCCGATTCTTCCCGTCAAGTGTGCGGGTGTGGCTGATCTTCTTTCAGTCAGTGAGATTGACCTGTTCTCCTATTTCAAGGAAGAGCTTGAACATACTGAAGCTGCTGAGACGGAGCTGCTCAAGTTAGAAAAGGAAAGGAAGGCAGAAAGCAATGAAGTTTAATAATCCTTTCAGTAAGAAGAAGGAAGCTCCCGCTGATCCTAACGGAGCTGCTGAAAACAAAAAGCCTCCGAAGCCTCCTAAGGAACCGAAGCCTCCTAAGGCGCCCAAGGCTCCCAGAAAAAGAAAAAGTATTGAGGCTTCCGAATATAAAACAGAAAGTGACAATATTATCCAAAGCGTCTGCAGTGATAAGGGTGAGCTCAGAACTCTTATGAACCGTCAGCTCGACGGCTATAACTCCGTCGACAACCCCCTGACAAAGCAGGAGGCGGAAAAGATGATTTTTGCTATGCTCGACCGAGCAGCCGCTGAGCGTACCTCTTATATGAGCGAATTTGTGAAAATCTGCAAGAACGGAGACGAGGCCCTCAAGTATAACGAGCGCATCATGGACATCAACGCCCTTGAAATACGTGTCGAGGCGGCAAAAAGTGAGTTTAACAACGCCAGCAAGGCTTATAATGATTTCAAGGCAATTTTCGAGAAGGAAGATGATGCCGAGCGTGTGAAGCAGGAAGCTGAAGAAAAAGCTGAGAAGGCGCGCGCAGAAGAAAGAGCAAGTCTCAAGGAGCAGGAATTCAAAGCAAAGCAGGAGCTTAAATCCTTCAAGGCAAAGCAGAAGGTTGAAAAGGCAAAGCGCAGATTTGAAAAGAAGCAGATGCGTGATATAGAGAAAAAGGAAAAGGCAAAGTTCAAGCTTGAAAGAAAGCAGATGAGTGACCGTGTTAAAAAGGAAAAGGCTGAGCTCAGGCTTGACAAGCAGAGAAAAAAGTATAATCTGCGCACTGAGCCTGTCCGTAAAACCCCTGCTCCTCAGCCTGCGGATAATAAAATCCGCCGTCAGGAGTTCTCTCCTTACCGGAGCAAAGGGTTTGAGATAGACGTTTCAGATAAGTCTTCCGGCAATATGTCCTACGGCGTCAGAGACGACGCTGAAAAGCAATGAGAAAGCTGTTTTCTCTGGGAGTCTGCGTAACGGTAGCCTTAGTTGAGGCAGTATGCTTTTTCAATATCTGGCTCAATCTTGACATTGACAGCAATGTTATTCCCTATGTTGCGGCAATAAGCTGCTTTACACTGTTTTTGTTTACTCCCTTTATGCTTACCGAAAATTTCATCCGTATATTTCTGGACAAGAGTACCCCGAGAGGCAAGTCTGTCACCGTTTGTGTTATAAGCCTTGTTCTGTCATTGCTTCTTTGTCTTTGCTGGCTTGGCTTTTCAAAGATTGTTCTTGAAATTTACAGGGACGATTATCTTGTTGCCGAGGGTGTTGACCGCTTCTGCTTTTATGCACCCTATGCGGGTATGGTTATTGAGGCTCTTGCTCTTGTGCTTCTTTTTATTGAACCGGGTGAGAAGAGAAGGTCTTCCCGTAAGCTTAAGGCTCCGAGAAAGCCGAAGGCTCTCCGCAGGAAAAAAGGCAGAAAGCCCGTTGCTGAAGGCACACGGACATCTTCCGCTGATGCAGTCTTAAACACGGATGAAGCTGTTTCCGCGGACTCAACTGCAGCCGATACTGCTGATGATACCGCTTCACCATCCTCAGCCGATAATGCTGATACAACATTATCCTCCTCAGCCGAGACGGAGGAATCCTGAGTAAAGGAGACTGATATATATGAAAATCTTCAAGAAGAAGAAAAAGGACACCTTTCTGAAGGAACGTCCCCTAAGAGATAAGCTTTCCCGTTCTTCAAGAAAGCTTTCATCATACTTTGAATATGTAACTCCTGCCAAGTTCTTTTCAATGATGGCTATCATTTATTACATCTTTTCCGACTTTGCAGCTGTCTGTGAGCTTCTTTTAGACCGTTCTTTTGATATGGACCCCGGTCTTGCAGCTGCTCTTTCCGTCACAGTGGCAACCCTGCTTGATGGCTTCCCTCTTATTATGAGCTTCGGAATGTCATCCTTTTTCGAAAAGAAAAAGGTCCGTGAGTCAGCAAGCAAGCAAAAGCTGGCACTTTTTATTTCGACAATAGGTGTTCTGATTACCTTTGCTGCGGTTATCGGCTTCCGCGTGCTGATTATCTACATAACTCTCGATCCTGCCGACAAGGCGGCAATTGAAGAAATTATGATTCAGGGCATTCCCCTGTCAGATAAGCTTACGGAATCTCTGAGCTACATAGTCTTTGTATCCGAGGAGCCCGAGGGCTTTGCAAAGAATGTTCTGCTTGCATTGTTGCCTATACTGACATCACTGTTTTGTATGTCAGACACATTCGCCTATCTTTCTCCCAGCTACCTTCAGCGTCAGAGAGAAAAGCTTTCCAAGCTTTACAAGAAAATGACAGATGCACAGGTAATTCTGAATGACCGTGTAAGCAAACTCAAAAGTGCAAAGCTTGCCTTGTGGAATGAGCTTAATATCACAACAGAGTTTCCTGAAGAAAATACTGAGGATTCTAAAATATTTGTCAATAAATGTATTCAGAGAGGCGTTACCAATACCCGACGCAGATGTGTTCACTTATATGAAATGGAAATTGAGCGTTACAATAAGAGTGTTGAGAGTGTAATCCGCAACTGTCTTATTGAAATGTCAAAAAGAAGCACCGTACCTCAGCTCATCAGTGACCTTGATCTTGATGAAATCATCGGAAGGTATGACAAAAACCGTCAGGGTGCAGAGTCATGGTCTTATTCCAAATTCATTTCCTATTCCGTCCCAAAGCTCAGATGCTACCTTGAGGACGAGGATGGGGACAGCAGTAGCTACACAGGTAAAAATACGGGCGGCGGGGGCATTGTTGGATCTCAGATTGTTGAGGTCGGGGACTTCGGCTCCTTTGAGGAGAAAACAGTTTTAGTTCCCGATATTGCAGGCAGTCATATTGATTATGCAAAACAGCTTCTTGCTGATGCAGGACTTGATTATGAGGTAAGATTCATTCACAACAATAAACCTGCGGGCACCGTTATTGAATATGATCCGAAAAACAAAATGGTTGAGAAGGATACACTCGTCAGAGTTATTGTCAGCAGCGGTCCCGAGGCTCAGCAGGAGCAGGAGCAGGTACAGGCTCACGTTGAACCCGAACAGCCTCAGCAGCTGCCACAGCCTCAGGCTGCTCCCGCACCTGATTTTGATGACTCCGTGGATGTGATTGCCGCCTCGGAAAAAATTGTTCATCCCTATGACGGAAGAGACGCAGATGAAGAAAAGAAAAATACTCAGAAAAAGGAGAGTTTAATATGAAAAGAATTATAATTGCACTTATGCTTGCTCTTGCACTTGCCTTCTCCCTTGCAGGATGCGGTAAGGACAAAGCTCCCGAAGGCCCCTCAGGTCTTGTCATTATTGTCGGTAACCACGCAAACTCAAATATTGCCGCCGGTGAAATCATTGACGAGATGATGACGGAAGACCCGGAGCTTTTCACAAATGCTTACAACGTTATTGAAAATGACCGTTATTTCACCGCCAAGGCAAACATTGCAGTTATCGTTGCCGACGGTAATCCCGAAATTGAGGATCTTGAAACACACGGCTTTAAAACAGGCTATCTGAAGGAAAGCAACACTGAAAAGAAGACAATGGAAAATATTGATGAGAACAATGAGACTCTTGTTGAGCTTTTTGCTTCCGAGACCCTTAAGGCTCAGGAGGAAGAGGTTGACCTTATTGCCGCTGTTGACGTTGCTGTAAACTTCCTTAACAATCTTTCAAATGTAACCGAAAGGAATATTCTTATACTTGACACAATGCTCCCCTCAAAGGGTCTTGTAAATGTCAGAACCTTCGATTTTGAGAATATCAGCGGTGAAGAGCTTTATAAAAAGGTTATGGATGTCAACGGAACCCGTATGCCTGACCTCAGCGGTATCACCGTTCAGGTAAAGGGAGCAATCAACACCTGCGAAAATCAGGACAAGAGAATTTCTGAGGTGTGCACAAACCTTCTTGACTTCTGGAAGGAATTCTTCGGTGATTCACTCAAGGGTGATATTATCAAATCCTACGGCGCATCAGGTACTCCGAAGCTTTACAAGGCGGACGGAAGCGGCTATCCCTATGTTTCACCCGTTGCTGTCTCAGCTCCCAATCCTCTTGATCCCGTTATCTTCAATGAGCAGCAGGTAAGATTCAACAGCGGTGACTGGACCTTCGTAGACCCCGACGGAGCCAAGGAATACATCAGAAAGGCAAGTGCCGAGGCTATCAAGAAGGCTCTTAACAGCGACCCCGAGGCAATCTTCTATGTAGTCGGCTCAATTGCCGTTGACTCAAAGGGTAACGAGTTTGAAACTCACGAAATTTCAAGAAACAGAGCCCTTGTTGTTGCAGACATCCTTATGGAATGCGGCATTCCCGCAAAGAATCTCCGTGTTCTTGACTGCGGCACAAACAAGCTTAAAGGCCTGCGTGATGCTGACGAGTTTAAAGGCGGCTCATGGGACGATGACGAGGCTGCAAAAAACAGAGTTGTTGCTGTTATCCACGCTGACGATTCAGCAGATGCCTTCAAGGTAATCAAGCCCTTTATCGACAGCACACATATAGTTAAATAAATTATATAAAGCTTCCTTCGGATGAAGGGAGCTTTTTCTTTTTTATCTTGTTTTTTCACCTCAGCCATTGTATAATGAGAGGGAAGAAAATATCCGCAAAGGAGAAATGAATATGAAAAAAGCAAAAGCATTTTTAAGCCTCTGTCTGATTTTTATTATGCTTATGACTCTTTCTTCTGTGTGCTTTGCCGAGGCTGCAGCTTCGAAGGAGCTGTGGGACACCGTCTGGGATAACACAGAAAAGAACAGAGCTGCCGCCGTGACGGTTTTTGTGGGCAGTGATGAAAATGACCGCATAATTGCATGGTATTCCGACAGCGCTGAGGGCTATGTTGAAACTGAGGATCTGAGAGGATTCAAAAAATTTGACGCTCAGTCAAAGGCGACCCCTCAGGGAGATTACCGCCTTTGGGTCACTCTGAATGATCTTGACTTCGGCCGCTATGCCTATAAATGCCACAGCGGTGAATTTGAATCTCCCGTCGGCTTCTTTACCGTTGAGGAAAATGACAGCAGAACCGTCCTTTATGTTTCCGATATCCATATTTCATATAATGATGCCGAGGACGGCAGTGAGCTTCGTGATTCGGCTTACCTTTGGAATGAAATGCTTGAAAAGGCTAACAAAACCGCTCTTTCCGAAGATAAAATCATTGATGCAGTTGTTTCAGGCGGTGATCAGGCATCCGAGGGTCTGAGGGTTGAGTTTGAAGGTCTCAGCGCTCCCGTTCTTATGAAGACTATGCCCCTTGCCATAGCCGTGGGAAATCACGACAGAAAAAGCACAGGCTACAGATATTACACCGCAAACCCCAACGAAGCCGACCAGACCTTCAGGTCTTATATCGGCACTGATTACTGGTTCAGACAGGGGGATGCCCTTTTCCTTATGCTTGACTCCTGCAATGTTTCAATGAAGGAGCATTATAAATTTATGAAAAATGCCACAAAGGAAAACGAGGATGCAGTGTGGGTTATTGCCGTTATGCATCACGATATGTTCGGCGGAAGAGAGCCCTGGCTTGATTCGGAAAACAAAATGCTTCAGCTTTTATGGACTCCCTTCTTTGATCAGTTCGGAGTGGACCTCTGCCTTTACGGACACAGCCATTATTACAGCGTTTCAAATGTAATCTACGGCAGAAAGACCGTTGAAAAAACGGGTCACAATGCTTCTCTGACTGACCCCAAGGGTACCGTTTATCTTTCCTCGGGCTCTGTAACAAGGTATGCTCCCACCCTCGACGATGAGGGTAATGTTCCTCCCGTAGGCGAAAATGCGGGCTATACCCGTCTTGAAGAAAATGAGGCAATCTATAACCTTATTGATATAGAAGGCGGCAAGCTTACCGTCAGATCCTTCTCAGCGGAAAATAATGAGGAATTCAACCGTCTTGAAATCACCAAAACAACAAAGCAGGGCGGTCACAGCTATAAAAATTCCGCATGGTATCTTAAGCCCGTTGCCTTCTTTGTGGGCAGAATCGTCAACATCATAAACAATTATGATATGTATTCAAGATACAAGGATCAGGGCTTCGACGTTTCACTCAGGGAAGGTCTTATCGGAAGCTGAGATAAATTTACATATAAAAGCAGGAGACGATATTATGACGAACGGATATATTTATAAATGGTTTGCATTGAAAACACAGGAAGGAAAAGAGTTACCTCTGATAGCTGAAATTGCCTTACATGTTCACAGCTGTCAGCTGCTTCATCTTATACCTGATTGCAAGGTAGTGACTGAAGGTATAACAGAGTATGCGGAAGATAAAGTAATCGAAAGTAAAAAGCTGTTATTTCCCGGCGTAGTCTTTGTTAAAGCTGCATGCACCATAGGTGACGAAGCCTCTGACAATTATATAATAGACAAGGGAGCTCTTTATATCATAGAGCACGCGCGCGGATTTGAAGGCTTTACAGACGGTGATAATCAGCCGCAAGCTATAAGTGACACTGCGGTTTATCAGCTAAAGCTTGAAAACAAGGCCTCGGAAACTGACCTTCAGAACGAAGACACCGTCAGAATTCTTGCAGGAGCCTACAAGGGCTGCAAGGGAACAGTTGCTTCTCTGGACAGAAAAAACGGTATTGCTACCGTTATAACCTCAGCTTTAGGCAAGAGCTTTCCTCTTGAAGTTGAATTCAGTCAACTCGAGAAAATATAATATTTTCCCTTGCCCTGAACAAAGGGCAGGGTTTTGTATTTAACAAGCTTCTCATTGACTTTGACAGGTCAATATACTATAATCTTTTTGAGATTAATGAAGAATTTTTCAAAGGAGAAAAACTATGACTTTTGAGGTTAAAGGTAATCAGTTCATAAAGGACGGTGAGCCCGTCAAGCTTATCTCGGGTGCAGTGCATTATTTCCGTAATATGCCTGACACATGGGAGGATATTTTCAAAAAGCTCAGGGCAATGGGCTGTAACTGTGTTGAGACCTACTGTGCATGGAATATGCATGAAAAGGTTCAGAGTCAGTATGATTTCAGCGGAAATCTTGACATTGCTCAGTTTATCAGAAAGGCTCAGCAGCAGGAGCTGATGGTTATTGTCCGTCCCGGTCCCTACATCTGTGCGGAATGGGAATTCGGCGGTCTTCCCTGGTGGATTCAGACTGACGATGATATGGAAATCCGCTGCAGCAACAAGGCATACATAAAGCATTTTGATGCTTATCTTGACAGACTCTTTGCAGAAATCAGACCTCTGCTTGTGACCAACGGCGGACCTGTTATTATGATGCAGGTAGAAAATGAATACGGCTATTACGGAGATGACAGAAAATATCTTTCATATCTTCGTGATGCATACATTCAAAGAGGTATTGATGTGCCCTTGTTCACCTCTGACGGTACATCGGAGGCTAACCTTCTTGACGGCAGTGTAGAGGGCTGCTTCTCAACCCTTAATTTCGGCAGCCGTGTTGAAGAAAACTTTGCCGCCCACGACAAGCTCTTCCCCGATATGCCCAAGATGTGCATGGAGATGTGGAACGGCTGGTTTGACGCCTGGGGTGATGATAAGCATCACACAACGGGTGCAGAGGATTATGCAAAGGTTGTTGACGATATGCTGACAAAGGGCAGCGTCAATATGTATATGTTCATCGGCGGCACAAACTTCGGCTTCACAAGCGGTGCAAACCATTATGAGCGCTTTGCTCCCGATGTGACAAGCTATGATTATGACGCTCTGCTTTCCGAGTGCGGTGACGTTACCGATAAATATTATAAGGTGCGTGAGGTTATTCAGAAGCACACCCCTCACAAGCTTCCCGATGTGCCCGAAAACAGAAGAAAAAAGGCATACGGCAAGGTTGCTCTGACGGAAAAGTCGGGCATCTTCAGAAACCTGACCATTCTTTCAAAGGCTCATTATTCAGATGTACCCAAGCCGATGGAAAGCTACGGCATCGGATACGGCTTCATTGCTTACCGCACCACACTTAACCGTGATTATGACAATGTTACTCTTTCCTTTGAAAGCCTTGGTGACAGAGCGCAGATTTATATCAACAAGACCCTTGCCGGCATTGTTTACATCAATGACAGCCTTGAAATCAACATCACCGCAAAGGCAGGGGATGTTCTGACAGTGCTTTGTGAAAATATGGGCAGAGCAAATTTCGGTCCCAAGATGATGCGCAAAAAGGGCATTGCGGGCAGATGTCTTCTTGACAAAAAAATCCATTTCGGCTGGGAGGTTTATCCGCTGACAATGGACAATCTTGACAGGGTTGATTACACAACTGCGGAAACGGAAGAAATGTCCGCCTTTTACAGAGGCTTCTTTGATGTTGATGATTGCGCTGATACCTTCCTTAAGCTTGATAATTTCACAAAGGGCTTTGTAACACTCAACGGCTTTAACCTTGGCAGATATTGGGAAATCGGTCCGCAGAGAACCCTTTATGTTCCCGCAAGTGTGCTCAAGGAGGGCAGAAATGAGCTTGTGATTTTTGAATCAGACGGAATCAAGGGTGAGCCCGTTGCCGAATTCTGTGATAAGCCCGTTCTTGAATAATTAATATGAATCAACCTCCCCGAATCCGTCACAAGCGGATGAACTGCCCCAAATTGTGCGGACAGTACAAAAATCCCCCTATGGTAGGAAATATTAAAATTTAAGCGACATACTGACTTCGTTTTTCAAGCGGAGTCAGTTTTGTTTTTAACTGGATTCTTTCGTTGTTGTAAAAGTGTA
>JAZOWF010000070.1:0-12871 GCA_045659065.1 Acutalibacteraceae bacterium | reverse complement strand
TAATTGTCATCGGTGCGGGTAACGGCGGCCTTGCTGCAGCTGCAACCTGTGCCAAAGCAGGTCTTTCCACCTTGCTTCTGGAAAGACATAACATTCCCGGCGGTTCAGCATCTTCCTTTGTCAGAGGAAGATTTGAGTTTGAGCCCTCTCTTCACGAGCTTGCAGGCGTCGGTACACCTGATGCCCCCGGTTCAATTGACGGAATGTTCAAAAAGTTCGATGCTGATGTTGAATGGCTGAGACACGACTCGACCTTCCGTCTGATTGTGCCTGCAAAAGAGGGCGACAAGGACGCATTTGTTAATGAAAACGGCGTCCGTGTCACTGTTGATGCACGTATGCCCGTCGGCTTTGAGAACTTTTCAAGAAAGCTTGATGAAATTGTTCCCGGCTCTTACGAAAGCTGCAAAAAGGCTTTTGATCTTTCAACCCGTATGTTCAAGGCTTTTGAGTGTCTTGATAATCCGTCACAGATACTGTCATCTGTGAAAGATCTCCCCGATATTATGAGAATGGTATCACACACAATGCAAGAGGGTCTTGATTCTCTGGGTATGCCTCAGAAGGCTCAGGATATCTTTAATACCTATTGGTGTTATATGGGCTCTCCCGCGTCAAAGTTTGATTTCCTTTATTATATGGCTGTTCTTCACAGCTATGTTCAGAACGGAACAGGTATTCCAAAGTACAGAAGCCATGAGATGAGCCTTGCTCTTGACAAGGTTATCCGTGATAACGGCGGTGATATCTGGTACAATTCAGAGGTAACCAAGGTAATTATGAAGAATGGAAAGCCTGCAGGAGTTGTTATCGACGGAGAAAAAGAGGTCTATGGTAAATATTTTATCTGTAACTCAACACCTAACAGGGTATGGAGTGACCTTTTTGAAAAGAAGGATGTGCCCAAAAAACAGCTTAAAATGCTCAATTCGAGAAAAATTGCCTGTACACTTACAACTGTTTATCTCGGTATGAATAAAACCAAGGAAGAGCTTGGAATTACAGATTATTCCGTATTTATTGCTCCGAGCGCAAACTCTGATGAGCAGTATGAGGCTGCACAGAATTATTTCGGCGGTTATTGTATCATTAACTGTCTTAATGAAATCATTCCCGATTGCACACCCAAGGGTACAAGTCAGCTCTTCCTTACAACAATGACCTTCGGTGATGTTATGAAGGATATCAAGCCTCAGGATTACAAAAAGTTCAAAACAAAGGTTGCAAAAGATATGATTGAAACCTGTGAAAAGGCTCTTAATATCTCAATTACACCTTATATTGAGGAAATTGAGATTGCTTTACCTCCAACCTTTGCAAGATATCTTAACACACCCTACGGCACACCTTACGGATATATGCTTGAAAAATGGGACAGTATGATCCCCAGAACTGTTCAGTATATGAAGGATCAGCCTTTTGATAATTTCCTTTTCTGCGGCGCAACTCAGGAACGCGGTGACGGTTATGGCTGTGCTTATTACACCGGTGAAAAGGCCGGCGGAATTGTTGTCAAGGCACTTAAAAAGGAGGGAAAATAATATGGCAGATAATTTCAAATCCTTAAAATTTACCAAGTTTTTCTCAATGCTCGGAGACAGACAGAAAAGATTTGAGAATTCTGAGGCTGAGCTTATTGAAATTGAGGATCAGGCAACATTTCTTGCCAAGTCTCTTCATCCTAAACGTCAGTATGCGGTTGTTGAAAGCGTAATCGAAAGAGGGGAAAACTGCAAAAGCTTTGTTCTTGTGCCTGATAATGATAAGGGTACAGCTCAGCTTGCTTACTTCGGAGCAGGAAAGTATCTTACGGTTTTCGAAACCATTGAAGATATGCCTGTCTCACGCGCTTATTCAATTTCATCTTCACCCAAGGAAGCACTTGAGGGCAAATATGTTCTGACAATTAAGCTTGTTGAGGGCGGACTTATGTCCAGATTCATTTTTGATACCTGGAAGGAAGGCAGAAGAGTTGAGCTTTCTGCTCCCTCCGGTAACTTTGAATATCAGCCCTTGAGAGATGCTGAAAAGGTTATCTGTCTTGCAGGCGGCAGCGGTATTACTCCCTTTGTTTCAATGGCCAAGGCAATCCGTGACGGTGATGAAGATTTTGAAATGACTCTTATTTACGGAAGCAGAAGAGAAGATGAAATTCTTTTCCGTCAGGAGCTTGATGAAATTGCAGCAGAATGCAATAAGGTTAAGGTTGTTCATGTTCTCAGTGATGAAGAAAACGTTGCTGACGGTATGGAAAAGGGCTTTATTACCGCTGATATTATCAGTAAATATGCACCCGAAAATGAAGCGTATTCAGTTTTCATCTGCGGTCCTTCACAGATGTATGCTTTTCTTGATAAAGAGCTTGAAAAGCTGAATCTTGAAAAGAAATATATCAGACATGAAATGTTCGGTGAGTTCCATAATCCCTCCACATGCGAGGATTATCCCTCGGATATTCCAGAGACGGTTAAGATTAAGGTTATCATTCGTGACAAGATTTATAATGTTGAGGGCTCTTCATCTGATTCTGTAATGCAGATTCTTGAAAAGAACGCTGTTGCAGTTCCGTCAAGATGCAGAAGCGGTGAATGCGGTTTCTGTCATTCACATCTTCTTAAGGGTAAGGTTTATGTGCCTGAGCATCTTGAATACAGAAGACTTGCCGATTATAAATTCGGCTGTATTCATCCTTGTTGCTCGTTCCCGCTCACAGATCTTGAAATTGAAGTTCCGTCGGCAAAGTAATTAATAGTTCATTCATATTTGTTTACAGCACCTTCGGAAAATGAGGGTGCTGTTGCTTCTTGCTTTTAAAAAGCAATCGTATATTTATATTGAAAATTAACTTTGTTAACCAATGATTAACTTTTACTGAAATTGCTCGACTATTTGTCAATTTTGTGTTAGTATTAACTATACAAATTCCCGAAGGTTTTTGTGAAAGAAAAGGAGGAATAGCTGTGAAAGCTGAAGAAAGCGTAAAAAATTATGCGTCTTCTCTCAGAATGTATACTAACTACACGATGAGAGAAATCAAAAAAATCTGTAAAGAAATCGGTCCCCGAATTGCCGGTTCAGAAGCAGAGCACAAGGCACATCTTTATGTTGCCGATCAGATGAAAACCTGCTGTGATCAGGTTGATGTTGAAGAGTTCCAGGTTGCAAGAGAGGCTCTGCTGAGTTTTATCTGCGTCTGTGGTGTACTTTCTTCAATTGCAATGGTATTTGCATTCTTAGGTCTGCACATCGTTTCAATTATTTTTGGTGTTGCAGCTCTTGTTTGTCTCTTCTGTGAGTTCCTTATGTATTGGGAATTTTATGATTGTTTCTTCAAGAAATATACTTCACACAATGCAATCGGTATCCGTAAGGCAGCCGGTGAGACAAAGCAGAGAATTATCCTTGCAGGTCACGTTGACTCATCACATGAATGGACATTTACCCATCTCGGCGGAGCTCCTCTTCTTTATGCAATGAGCATCTGGGCTATTGTTGGTATGTTCTATATCATTATCAATGCCGTTCTTCACGTATTTAACGTGGGTTCACCCGAATTCCTGAACATTCTCAATTATGTTCAGATTGCATTCATTCCCGGTATGATTGCAACTTTTGTTTATGTTAACAGATCAATTACTGTTGAAGGTGCAAATGACAACCTTACAGGTACTCTTGCTGCTGTTGCAATTATGAAATATCTTCATGATAACGACATCAGATTTGAAAACACAGAAGTTATTGCTATGGGTTCAGGTGCTGAAGAATCAGGTCTCCGTGGCGCAAAGGCTTACACCAAGCGTCACCTTAAAGAGCTCAAGGAGATCCCCTCAATCTTTATCGGTCTTGAAACCTTCAGAGATTATGACAGCATGGCAATTTATAAGCGCGACCTTACAGGTACTGTTTCAATGGATCCTCAGGTTTGTAAGCTTCTCAAAAAAGCCGGTGAAGAAGCCGGTGTAGATCTTCCTTATTCATCAGTTTATATGGGTGCTTCCGATGCTGCTGCCGTTCAGAAGCTCGGCGTTCCCGCTGTAACTCTTGCTGCAATGGATCCCGGACCTCCGAGATATTATCACACAAGAGGTGACACGGCTGACAATATGGATATGAAGACAATTGAAAAATGTCTTGATATTGCCATCCGTACAGTATTCATCTATGATGAAAAGGGTCTCAGAGACGAATATTAATTTTAATATAAACAAGCGGGTTTTCGGACCCGCTTATTTTTTGTTGCAAAAACTTAATTTTTAGCACTTGAAACTTTCGGAACGAAGTATTATAATTTGCTTATAAAATATAGGAAGTGAATATATGAAAAAAATTATAATTTTGCTGACAGTTGTACTGATTGTTATCGGTGGCTTTACTGTTTATAAAAATTTCAGTGATGGGCACCGGACTGTAATGGGGGATCTGACTGAAGCGACCTCAGAAACAACAACTGAAACAACCTCTGAAACAACGACCGAAACAACCACTGAGCCCACAACCGAAGCTACAACTCATAAAATCAATGAAGAAACAGGAAGAATAGTTGTTGATCCCGAACAGGAGCTGTGGAGCCTTGTTGTTGTAAATATAACAAGGGAAATGCCTGCTGATTATACTCCCGAGCTTAAAGAAATCGGTTCAACAGGAAAATATCTTCATCATCTTGTTGCGCCTTATTATGAAAAAATGTATAATGCCGCAAAGGAGGAAGGCTTCATTCTGACTCCTTATTCGGCTTACCGATCTTATTCAAGACAGGATACAAATTACAAAAGCCTTACTGAGTCATATATGACACAGTATAATATTTCACGTGAAGAAGCTGCAGCTAAGGCGGCAACCGTTATTCTTCCTCCCGGAACAAGTGAGCACAATCTCGGACTTGCTGTTGATATCAAGGGCACAGAGTCAACCTTTGCCGAAACTCCCGAATATCAGTGGCTTGTTGAAAATGCTCATAAATACGGATTCATTCTCAGATATACTGAGGAGAAGCAGGATATTACCGGTATAATCCCCGAGCCTTGGCACTGGAGATTTGTGGGCGTTGAGTATGCTGAGGATATTAAAAACAGTGGACTTTGCCTTGAAGAATATCTTGAACTGAAGGGGATTGAATTTTAATTGAAAATTTTAAAGAAAACTATTGACAATTGAGTCTCGATGTGGTAATATATCTCAGCAAACAAAGCAGAGCAGTATTCGTTCTCACCTTCGAGATTCCGTTCTCAGTAGGTCAATAGACTTAAACGACATGTAAAGTGTATTGGTATTGGTGCGTGAACGGCTGTGCTGTTCACGCTTTTGTTTTGTAAGGTTCAGTTAATTATTTTGGAGGTGTATGAACATCGCTATCAAAGAGATGCAAATCAACGAGGAAATTCATGACAAAGAGATAAGAGTCATACTTAATGACGGTGAAGTTCTCGGAATCATGTCCGCACAGGAAGCTCTTGCGGCTGCAGAGGAAAGAAATCTTGATCTTGTTAAGATTGCTCCCCAGGCTGTACCCCCTGTCTGTAAAATTATGGACTACGGTAAATACCGCTTTGAGCAGACAAAACGTGAAAAAGAAGCAAAGAAAAATCAGCATGTTGTTGAGGTTAAGGAAATCAGACTTTCACTTAATATTGACACTCACGATTTTGAAACAAAGGTTAACCACGCAAAACGTTTCCTCACATCAGGCAACAGAGTTAAGGTTTCAATCCGCTTCAGAGGACGTGAAATGGCACACACTGAGCACGGTCTTGTCACAATGAAGGATTTTGCTGATGCTTGTCAGGAATTCGGTAATGTTGAAAAAGCTGCAAAGCTTGAGGGTAAATCAATGATGATGTTCATGGCTCCCAAGCCAAAAAAGTAATAACAGGAGGAATTAACAATGCCTAAAATTAAAACACACAGCGGTGCAAAGAAACGTTTTAAGCTTTCCAAGAACGGTAAGCCCATCCGTTATCATGCAAACAAGTCACACATTCTCACAAAGAAGAACACAAAGCGTAAGAGAGGTCTTCGTCAGACAGTTGTTGCTGATAAGACAAACGAGAAGCAGATTAAGCGTCTTATTCCTTACAAATAATTCACAACACAAAAAGAAACTAATAACACAAACGGAGGTACTTAATCATGGCTCGTATTAAAGGCGCAATGATGACTCGCAAGAGAAGAAATAAAGTATTAAAGCTTGCAAAAGGCTACTATGGTTCAAAGCACAGCCTCTTCAAGACAGCTAAGCAGGCTGTTATGAAGTCAGGTAACTATGCTTACATCGGCAGAAAGCAGAAGAAGAGAGATTTCCGCCGTCTTTGGATCACAAGAATCTCAGCTGCTTGCAAGGCAAACGGAATCAACTACTCAACATTTATGAACGGTCTCAAGAAGGCTGACATCACTCTTAACAGAAAGATGCTTTCAGAGATTGCAATTGCTGATCCCGCTGCTTTCACAGCACTTGTTGAAAAGGCAAAGGCTGCTCTTTAATTTAAACATTATACGTCCGAGGTTACCTCGGGCGTATTTGTGTTTTAAAAGGATATAAAAAAATGTTGACTATACAGGTAATCTATGATTAAATTACTGTATTAATACTGTGATTTAATCATGGATTAAGTAAAATAAACAGCTGAAATTGACTTTGAAAGGTGGGATATTTGTGCAAAAACTTGAAAGTGTTTCAAATGAAAAAGTTAAGCTTGCAGTTAAAATTGCGTCATCGGTAAAAGCGCGCAGAGAGAAAAATATGTTCTTTCTCGAAGGGCTCAGACTCTGCCGTGATGCTCTTGATGACGGCACTGAAATATATTACAGCTTTTTCACTCAGAAAGCATTTGACAAATATTCTGATGATCTGGGCCGCATTGCCGAAAAAAGCGATGAAGCTTATCTGATTTCTGATTCAATTGCTGAAAAGATTTCTTTGACCGAATCTTCTCAGGGTGTTTATTGTCTTTGTAAATGCAAAAATATTCAAACTGTTGAACAGGTGTGCCCGAAGGGTAAGTATATTGCTCTTGAAAACATTCAGGATCCTTCCAATCTCGGTGCAGTCTGCAGAACTGCTGAGGCTTTGGGAATTTCCGGTGTCATTCTCAGCGGCTGCTGTGATGTTTATAATCCTAAATCACAGAGAGCGGCAATGGGGTCTCTTTTAAGGGTGCCTTTATTTGAGTGTGATAATCTGTCAGAAGGACTTGTGTATCTGAAGAACAAGGGAATGAAGCTGTATGCCACATCTCCCGACTCTTCCTCTGAAAAAATTACTGAGGTTTCAATGACAGAAGGTGTTGTATCGGTTATAGGAAATGAAGGCAACGGTGTCACAGATGAAATTTTTGCCTTATGTGAAAAGGTAACCATACCTATGCTTGGAAATGCCGAGTCCCTTAATGCTTCAATGGCTGCGGCAATTGTAATGTGGGAAATGATGAGGTGATCTGATGGAGGATGTTCTTTATTGGATCTGGCTTCAGGATATTCTCGGAGACGCAGCCGGAGTGAAAGAGCTTATTGATTATTTTAAAACCCCATATGAAATTTTCAAGGCAGAAACAGATGTGCTTGAAAGTCATCGGTGCAATATTCTTTCAAAAGACAGAATCAGCAGAATTCTCGAACATGATCTGACAAAAGCAAGAGAAATTTATGATCTTTGCATAAAGCACAGAATTCATGTTTTGACACCTGCAGACAGCAGTTATCCCTTAAGACTGCTTAATATTGCTGATTATCCGCTTGTTCTTTATGTCCGCGGTGATCGCTCTTGTCTTAATGTCAGAGATACTTTCAGTGTCATAGGCAGCCGCACTCCGTCGTTATACGGTGAAAATGCCGCAAGAAATATAGTCGGATCACTTGTTAAAAACGGCTGTGTGATTGTCAGCGGCGGTGCTTTAGGTATCGACACAATCGCACACGCATCTGCAATTGAAAACGGTGGAAAAACAGTTCTTGTTCTCGGCTGCGGTCACGGTTATAATTATTTACCCGTAAACTCTGATTTAAGAAAAAGTGTTTATTTTAACGGAGCGCTTGTTTCTGAATATCCGCCGATGTCGCCTGTAACAAGAGGCTCATTTCCTAAAAGAAACCGAATCATTTCGGGTATGAGCAAGGGTGTTGTTATCTGTGAAGCTGCTGAATACAGCGGAACCTTCAGCACTGCTAAGCATGCGCTCAAGCAGGGCAGAGACCTATTTGTACTTCCCGGTGATATTGAAAGCGGTAACTTCGCAGGTTCAAACAATCTTATAACCGACGGAGCAAAAGCAATTTTTTCGGGAAACGACATTCTTGATTACTATTCAGATGCTTCAGCTGAGAAACAGCATTTTCTGTTCAAAACAGGAAAGCCTTTTCCTAACTTGGACGTAGATGCAACTTCAACCAAAAAAGGCGCATCCGCAAGTTCAAAAAAGGATAAGTCTAAAGAGGTCAATGAAGACTTTGACAAGGGAATCAAAGAAGAAAAAACAGAAAATAGGGAAAACATTAAAAAAATTAATCCTGAAACTATTTCTAAAAATGCCTTTATGGTGTATAATATAGTTTCAAGCGGCATTAATGAGCTTGATGAAATAGTAAGAGAATCCTCCCTTGAGGTGAGGAAGGTTCTTGTTGCCCTCACTGAACTTGAAATACAGGGATATATCAGCAGGGAAGGACCGAATAAATTCGGTGTTAAATAATAACTAACTACGAAAGGTGAAATATTATATATGGCAGATTTAATTATAGTTGAGTCACCGTCAAAAGCAAAAACTTTAAAGAACTATCTTGGCAGCGGTTACAATATCGTTGCTTCAAAGGGTCACATCAGAGACTTGCCCGCCGCAAGACTCAGTGTTGATGTTAAACACGATTTTGCACCAAAATACAGTATTGTAAAGGGCAAGGAAAAGCTTGTCAAGGAGCTCAAAACAGCAGTTGCTGAAAGCAATGAAGTTTTCCTTGCAACTGACCCTGACCGTGAGGGAGAGGCAATTTCATGGCATCTTGCAGAGGTGCTTGAGCTTGATCTTTCAAAGCTTAACCGTGTAACCTTCAATGAGATTACAAAAACCGGTGTCCGAAACGGTATGGCAAATCCCAGAAAGGTCGACCTTGATCTTGTTAATGCTCAGCAGGCAAGACGTATTCTTGACAGACTTGTGGGCTATAAGCTCAGCCCCTTTGTTTCACAGAAAATCAGACGCGGTCTTTCTGCCGGCAGAGTACAGAGTGTTGCAGTCAGAATGATTGTTGACAGAGAGAATGAAATCAGAGCCTTTGAGCCTGAGGAATACTGGACACTTGAGGCAAAATTCCTTCATTCAAGAAAAAGCCTTGTTGCATCTTTTTACGGTGATGAAACAGGTAAAATAGATCTTAAAACAGAGAAGCAGACCAAGGATATTATTGCAAGACTTGACGGTGCTGAATATTATATTGATTCTCTCAAGAACGGCACTAGAAAGAAAAATCCCGCTCCTCCCTTTATTACATCAACCCTTCAGCAGGAGGCTTCAAAGCATCTTGGCTTCAGAGCTGAAAGAACAATGAAAATTGCTCAGGAGCTTTATGAAGGTATCGATATTGACGGACAGGGCGCAACAGGTCTTATTACTTATATGAGAACTGACTCATTACGTATCTCTGAAGAGGCACGCCATGCAACAGAACTTTTCATCAGAGAAAATTACGGTGATAAATATATTCCTGAAAAGCCCCGATATTATAAATCAAGAAGCAACGCTCAGGACGGACATGAGGCAATCAGACCTTCATCCGTAAATCTTACTCCTGAAACCGTAAAGAAAAATCTTACTGCGGAGCAGTATAAGCTGTATAAGCTTATCTGGAACAGATTTGTTGCTTCTCTTATGGCATCATGTGTTCAGAACACTCAGAAGCTTGAAATCAGAAGCACTATGTCAGGTGAGCCCGAAGAAAAGTATTGCTCCTTTACTGCAAGCGGTTATTCAGTGAAATTTGACGGATATACTGTTCTTTATGATAAGGGTGACAGTGAAGAAGAAAAGAGCAAGCTTCCCGACGGCCTCAAAAATGGAGATTCAGTCAAATTCAAGGAATTCGATGAGCAGCAGCATTTTACTCAGCCTCCCGCAAGATATACTGAAGAGTCACTTATCAAAACTCTTGAAGAGAACGGTGTAGGCAGACCGAGTACTTATGCTACAATTATTTCAACAATTGTCAAAAGAGAATATGTCTGCAGAAAGGCTAAACAGCTTGTTCCCACAGAGCTTGGAGAAGCAATTGTAAATCTGCTGAAGGATAAATTCAAAAACATCGTAAATGTGAAGTTTACCGCTCAGCTTGAAACTGATCTTGATAAGGTTGGTGAGGGTCAGCAGGATTATATTAAAATGCTTCATGGATTTTATGATGATTTTGAGATAACTCTTCAGAAGGCTAAATCAGAAATGGAAGGCGTCAAGATTCAGCTTAAAGAGGATGAAACTGACATTCCTTGTGAAAAATGCGGCAGGATGATGGTTATCAAATCGGGACGCTTCGGAAAATTCCTTGCATGCCCCGGTTATCCCGAATGCAAAACAACAAAGCCTTACGTTGTTGAAACAAATGCAACCTGTCCTCTTTGCGGCGGTAAGGTTATTTCTAAAAAATCAAAGAAGGGTCATGTGTTTTTCGGCTGTGATAATTGGCCTAACTGTAATTTCATGACCTGGGATAAGCCCACTGAAGAAAAGTGTCCTCAGTGCGGCAAGTCACTTTTTAAAGGCAAGGGCAATATTCTGACCTGCCTTGATGAAAAGTGCGGATATCAGACAAAAGCAAAACGTAAACAGTCAAAATAAACATTTAAAGAGGTGAGATTATGAGTGATGCAATTAAAGTGATAGGCGGCGGGCTTGCAGGCGTTGAGGCTGCATGGAGTCTTGCAAACAGAGGCTTCAAGGTTGAGCTTTATGAAATGAAGCCTGTGAAATTTTCACCTGCTCATAGTCTCAGCACTTTGGCAGAGCTTGTTTGCTCAAACTCTCTTAAAGCAAGCAGAATCGAATCTGCAGCAGGTCTTCTGAAGGAAGAAATGAGACGACTCGGCTCTGTCTGCATTGAATGCGCCTTGCAGTGCTCTGTGCCTGCAGGTGGTGCGCTTGCTGTTGACAGAGACAAATTCTCTCTTCTTGTAACAGAAAAAATCACAAATCACGATAATATCACACTTATTCATCAGGAGGTTGACAAGATCCCGGACGGCAATGTTATTGTTGCAGCGGGACCTCTGGCAAGTGATTCAATCAGTGAGGACATCGCAAAGCTTTGCGGCGGAGGTCTTCATTTCTTTGATGCGGCAGCTCCGATTGTAGCATTTGACAGCCTTGATAAAGAGAATTTCTTTCTTGCTTCCCGTTACGATAGAGGCGGCGAGGATGATTACATTAACTGTCCGATGAATAAGGAAGAATATGAGCTTTTTTATGATGCTCTTATAAATGCAGAAAGTGCAGATCTGCATTCCTTTGACAAGAAAAAGGATGTTTATGAAGGCTGCATGCCGATTGAGGTTATGGCTTCAAGAGGCAAGGATACGATGAGATTCGGTCCCCTCAAGCCTGTCGGACTCCGCGATCCTTCAACGGGTCACAGACCGTGGGCTGTTCTTCAGCTCAGAAAAGAAAACAGTTTGGGTACAATGTATAATCTTGTCGGATTCCAGACCAATCTCAAATTCGGGGAGCAGAAAAGAGTTTTTTCAATGATTCCCGCACTGAAAAATGCAGAGTTTGTACGCTACGGAGTTATGCACCGAAATACTTTTATTGATTCACCGAGACTTCTTGATGCAACCTTTTCTCTCAGAAAAAGAAAAAATCTCTTTTTTGCAGGTCAGATTACAGGTGTTGAAGGTTATATGGAATCAGCAGCTTCGGGCATTATGGCCGGTATTAATATGGCAAGATATCTTCAGGGGAAAAATCCTCTTGTTTTGCCCGAAACAACTATGATAGGTGCATTGAGCCGATATATAAGTGACGAATCCGTCACAGATTTTCAGCCGATGGGTGCCAATTTCGGTGTTTTGCCGCCGATTGAACCGAAAATCAGAGATAAAAAAGAAAGATATATGGCTCTTTCAATGAGAGCACTTAAAGATTTTGAAGATTGTTTAAAGGAAGGAGAATAAGACAGTGTACAGAGAACTTGAAAATAGAATCGGTTATGAATTCAAAAACACAGCATTGCTTAAAACCGCATTGACTCATTCTTCTTTTGCAAATGAAAAATCTCCCGCAATTGAATGTAATGAAAGACTTGAATTTCTCGGAGATTCTGTTCTTGGTATTATCACTGCGGAGTTTTTTTATAAGAACTATAACAAGTTTCCCGAGGGTCAGATGACAAAGAAAAGAGCGGCCTGTGCTTGTGAAAAATCGCTTTGCTGTTTTGCAAAAGAGATAAATCTGGGTGAGTATCTTTTGCTCGGTAAGGGTGAAGAGAACACGGGAGGAAGAAGCAGAGCATCCATTCTTGCTGATGCCTTT
Source organism: Acutalibacteraceae bacterium (assembly GCA_045659065.1). GTDB lineage: Bacteria > Bacillota > Clostridia > Oscillospirales > Acutalibacteraceae > UBA6857. The sequence goes on along the minus strand of JAZOWF010000070.1, from coordinate 365 downwards.
GAGGCTCTTATTGCCGCAATTTATCTTGATGGCGGTCTTGATCCTGCAAGAGAGTTTGTTCTTTGCTTCGTTAAGGATTTTACAGAGAAACATATTGACACAATTGATTATAAGACCATGCTCCAGGAGGTTATTCAGAAAAATCCTCTTGAGCATCTTTCATACAATCTTGTTGCCGAAAGCGGCCCTGACCACGATAAAAGATTTGAGGTTGAGGTTATGATTAATGCAAATGTGATAGCCTGTGGCTGCGGCAGAAGCAAGAAGCGTGCCGAGCAGGATGCCGCCAAGCAGGCTCTTGCCTTAATGGGAATTAAGCCGTGAAGCACATAAATGTTGCTTTGTTTGTTCCCGATGAAGGATGT
>JAZOWF010000069.1:0-35465 GCA_045659065.1 Acutalibacteraceae bacterium | reverse complement strand
TTTTTTAAGTTCTTTTATTGTATTCAAATATGGAACTAAATGTATTTCATCCAAATTAAAGTTCTTCTCATCATTTGAACGCGGAATAATAGCATCATAATTAGAATCAGATAGTAATCTTGCATTTATATACTTCATCGTTTCTACTAACAAATCATCTTTGGTATCATAATGCATATAAAATGTACTTCTATTTACACCAGCCTTTTCACAGATTTCTTTTACTGTAATGGAGTCATATTCTTTCTTTTCTAATAATAAAAGTAATGCTTCAACCATAAAAGAAGTCGAAAATGTATCTCTTGGTTTATACATATTGGTCCTCCAATGATTCATTAAGTGTAACTAAGATTGTTAAAATTAAATATTCAATTAACCTTAGCTAAGCATATTTTAACAAAAAAAATGAGAGAAAATCAACAACACAAATAAAAAAAGTGTTGATTACGAGAAGCAAAAGAAAGCAAGATGCCGATAAAAGACTAATGATCAAATTCCAATTTATCTAGCTGTTGCTATTTTGAGCCGTAAACACAAAAAAATGACAGTACCTTCAGGTGCTGTTATTTTTTTTAGATTCAATATAACGAAGGACTGCCGAAACTGATACATTGCAAATTGGCATTTTGTGTGATATAATCAGACTGACCAAATTGAATCCGACAAAGGAGTGTGTTGTATGAAAAGGTTTATAGCATCAGTTTTAGCGTCAGTCTGTGTGTTTGGTTTGGTTGGGTGCAGCTCCGAGTCTGCTTCCATCGGGATTATTGGCGGTGCAGACGGCCCTACCGCTATATTTGTTTCTTCCAATATAAATCAGCTATATATTTGCGGGTTCATCACCATTATAGCAGTAGCTGTTTTGGTTGCATTTTTTATCCGCCGTAATAAGAAAAAGAAATAATAAACTCCCTATTTACCGAGCTCATCTAATAAAAAAGTAAACCAAAAGGACAAGCCCAAGCTTGTCCTTTTCTTTTTTGGTCAAATTAAATCAGTCCTTTACAGAAATAACCTTTTCATAAAGTGCTTCAATTTCATCAAATTTCATATAATTTCTTTCCTGGATGATAAGATTGCTTGCATCATAATAAGGCTTGGTAATTCTGCGGTAAACGGATACAGCCTTGGTATATTCCTTCAGCTCACGCTTTGCCGCACGGCGCTGCTTTTCATTTTCGAAGCTTCTGCCTTTGATTTCCGCAGGAATTCTTTCATCAGGTACGGTAAGATTATCGGCACCGTATTTTGTAAGAAGCCTGAAGGAGCGTTTTTTGTCATTTGCCGCCTGAATTGCATCAGCACGGATTTCACGCTCCTGCTTTGTTGCCTTGCTGAGAGCTTTTGCAGTTCTCAGTTCCTCCTGCCAGTCAGAATAAAGATATAACTCACCTAATGCGGCTGTGCGCCTTGCTCTCTGAAGCTGAGCCTTGAATCTGTCAGTGCTGAATTTGCTCAGCTCCTCGTTGACAATGGGAAGGCTTGAAACAAGTCTGTTGTGATTTTTGATTTCACGGATTTCTGCTTTTGCTTTTTCTGTCATGGCAGCTCTTTCAGCCTTGTCCTCAAGCTTCTTTGCGGCTTTGAGCAGAGATTTGTCAACGGTCTTTTTCTGAAGATTGCTTCTTGCGGCACGGATGATTTCCATTGCTTCTATAAGCTGCTCGTTATCAAGCTCATTGTTCCCGTAATCCTCAAACATTGCACGGATTTTAAGTACATTGACATAACCTCTGTGCTTATCCTCTGTAAGATCATAAAACAGGTATGGAATAAGATTAAGTATTGCACCGATGATTGATGCAATGATAAGCACCTCAAAAAGATTACTGCGCATTTCATCATTGTAAAGCACGTCATAATCCCTTTTAAGACCCATATATTCATAAATTGCAGGCAGAACAAGTCCCGTACCGAAGCCGATTACCGTTCCGATAAGTCCAAGAGGTATGAAAAGTCCGTCGATACGTACACCCGTTTTCCATTGATGATAGTCTCTCATATCTGCCTGTATGTTGGGCATATAATTATTCTGGAAGGTGTTAATGAAGGTGTTGATGTAAAAAATTACACAGACAAGGAAAAGATTTTTATAGCAAGGAAGCAGAAGCAGAAGCAGAACAACGTTGATAATGTTGTGAGCAATGAGAAGATTTCTTTTTCCGAGCCACTGCATAACAAAGGGTGTGGCAATCATTGACCACAAGGCAGCATTGCTGATTATTGTTGATGCAAGACCGTAATATGTCTGTTTTTCACCGTTGAAGGCATAAACAAAGGACCAGCTGAGGACCACCCCGTAGGCGCTTTCAAGAAAGCCGACCCAGCCTGCTGAGTTGATAATCCAGAAATACTTGTTCTTTGCAACCTCACGCAGAGCATCAATGATGCTTATGTATTCAACCTTGCGCTTGGGAAGAACGATGCGCTCGTTGAGTTTCGGGAAGAAGACAAGCAGCACCACAACACCGATAAGGGTGAAGGGCGGATAAATCATACGGTAGGTTCTGATGTCATTGAGTCCGAAGGTAAAGCCCGCCACGGTGGGAATAACAAGACCCGTAATTGTGGGCGCAAAGGAATAAAGAATCTGAGAAATGCTCATTACAAAAGCACGTTCCTGTGAATTTGGTGTGACAACCTGCTGAAAAAAGGACCAGGCTTCACCGTAAAAGCACATAAAGAACTGAATAAGCATATAAAAGCACCAGACAACCGCCACCTTCGTCCAATACTGCATATTTTCAAAGGGCAGCCAGACAAAGAGGGTTGAAATTGCCACAATGGGAATGGGTGTACGCAGCATAATGGGGATAAACTTTCCTCCGGGCATTTTGTGATTGTCAAAAAACCAGCCTCTGAAAAATGCAAGAGGCATACCGCAAAGATTTGCAATAATCAGCATCACCGAAAGATGCAGCGGCTGAAGACCGATGCTTGCGCCCACAAGGAAGTTTGCCGCATCAAGACCGATTGTTGAGGCAAGAGTGCTTGTCCAATGAACTCCGAAGCCTGCAAGGCCGATGTTCACAACCTCTTTGTAAGGAACATAATTGCCCGCAGCGGGCTCATTCCAGTTTTGTCTGACTTTTCCGAGAAGGGATTTAATAAAATTCATTACCGCACCTCTGTTCAAAAAGATAGTTCAATTATAGCCTTTATTGCCATTTGTTGCAACGACAATTTAAAAAAATAATAAAAAAATAAATCCGATGCAGAAAACGAGAAGCCGCATCGGATTTTGATTTTCAGACGGATATAATTTAATTCAGAGCTTCCCAAAAGCTGACCGCTTTGTCAAACCAACCTTCAGCGGCAGTGTTTTGTGCAAGGCCTGCCCCGTGACCGATTCCCTCATACACCGCTGTTTCATGAACAACGCCAGACTTTTCAAGAGCATCACTCAGTGCCCTTGCATTGACAGGGTCAACAACGCCGTCAGCCGTGCCGTACCAGACAAATGTCGGCGGATAATCAGAGCCGATATTTTTTTCAACTGAAAGCTTATTTATCATTTCAGCCTTCGGTCTTCGTCCAAGGTGATTTCTTCTTGAGCCCTTATGAGTGCTTTTTCCCATTGTAATCACGGGATAACAGAGAATGAGTGCAGATGGCTTCGGTGTGTCCCAATCCTCAGTGCAGAAGCTTGCGGCAAGGTGTCCGCCTGCAGAGCTGCCCCAGAGTGACCAGCTGCTTTTGTCAAGCCTCCACTCCTGTGCGTGAGCAAAAATTTCCTCAACGGCTCTTTTTACGTCAAGCTGAGGCTGAGGATAACGTGCTCTCTTTTTTGTGCTGTAAGTGAGAACAAAGGCGTGGTATCCCCTTTTGTTAAGCTCGGCAGCAAAGGGGTCGCCCTCTCCCGAGCAGCAAACCATGCTGTAACCGCCGCCGGGACAGATAAGTGCAAAAGGATGCTCCTGTGTATCTTCAACAAGAAAGGGTCTTAGTGAATACTCATCTGACTTGAAGGAGTCACGGATTCCTCTTAATATCTGAATAATTTTCATATCTGCACCTCCTCTTTTAATCCGTAATATTATACCACGGTTTAAAGGAAATTACAATCATATTAAAGCAAAACCGCCCGGCTTCACTTAATGTGACCGAGCGGATTGCTTCCGATTTATCAGGTATAAATACAAGAGGAATTTTTCTGCTTATTTTGTTTTGCTTTTGTTTACCTTTTTGACAACAAGTCCTGAAAGCACTGCAAGAGCAAGCACGTTGGGAATAACCATAAGCTGATTGAACATATCGGTAAGCTCCCAGACAAGATCGTTTGAAAGACATGAGCCGAGGAAGGTGAACACAACGGCAATAACAGCATAAATCTTTTCTGACTTTTTGCCGAAGAGATAAATCATATTGATTTTGCCGAAAAGGTTCCAGCCGATGATTGTTGAGAAGGCAAAGAAGAGAAGGCAGATTGCAACAAAGATGTTGCCGCCCTTTTCACCGAAGACACTGCCGAAAGCAAGCTGTGCCATATTTGCTTTTGTCACGCCCTCAGCAGAGCCTGAAGCAAGAATGCCGCCGTTTGCATAAAGAGTTGAAATAACAACAAGAGCTGTCATTGTGAGAACAACAAAGGTGTCAATGAACACACCTGCCATTGCAACAACACCCTGATCCTCGGGCTTTTCAACCTTTGCAAGAGCGTGAGCGTGAGGAGTTGAACCCATACCGGCCTCATTTGAGAAGAGACCTCTTTTTGCACCCTGGCTGATTGCCTGCTTAAGAGCCATACCGACACCGCCGCCGATGATTGCCTGGGGATTGAAGGCATATTTGAAGATCATTGCAAATGCTTCGGGAATGTGCTTGATGTTGACAGCAAGAATGATAAGACCGCCGCCAATGTAAAGAAGAGCCATAACGGGAACCATTTTTTCAGCAACAGCAGCAATTCTGTCTGCACCGCCGATGAAAATGAAGCCTGCTGCAACAGCAACAAAGAGACCTACAACCCAGCCGGGTACACCGAAAGCGGTGTTGAAGGTTTCTGCAATTGAGTTTGACTGAACCATTGCACCCATAAAGCCGAGAGCAAGAGTTGAAGCAACAGCAAAGAAGACTGCAAGGAATTTACCGCCCTTACCCTTGAAGGCCTTTGTGATGTAATAAACGGGACCGCCGTCAACAGAGCCGTCCTCGTTGACCTTACGGGTTTTCTGAGCAAGCACTGCTTCTGCATAAATTGATGCCATACCAAAGAAGGCGATGACCCACATCCAGAAGATTGCACCGGGGCCGCCGAGAAGAATTGCACCGCAGGCACCCACGATGTTACCTGTGCCGACCTGAGCGGCAATTGCAGTTGCAAGAGCCTGGAAGGAGCTCAGACCGCCCTTCTGCTTTCCGCCCTTGAAGGAAAGACCGCCGAAGGTCATCTTCATTGCATCACCGAAGCGTCTGACCTGAACAAATCTTGTCTTGACGGTATAGAAAAGACCGATACCGATGAGAAGAACGATCAGAATGTAGTCTGACAGATACATGTTGATTGTTTGAACGATTTTGAGAATTGAATCCATTGCTAATACCTCTTTTTCCAAAAAATATAACCGCTCCTTGTGAAAAGAGCGGTCTGAAAAATTGCAAAATATACGCCTGAAAAAAGGGTTATATTCTGCTCTGTCCTTTTGCCTGAGAGATTCAGCGGAAAATCCGCCTTGCACCTTGGGCACCCAATTTAATGGACTTCTCCAGAGCCTCCTCCACAATCGGTCTTTGAATAATTCCGAAAGCTTCACAGGGAACTTTTGCACGAGTATAGCACACACTGATAAATATGTCAATAAGAAATTTTCATATTCATCACTTTGACGCTTTAAGGGGTTAAATTTTGTGAATGTTTCACAAAAAATCACAACTCAAACTTATTAAAAACACCTCAAAAACAGTATATATGCACAAGAATAAGGTGGACTCAAAAGACGACGACTTAATTTCTTGCCTTAAGCTGAGAGAAAATAATGTGACCGATTGCTCTTGAACCCTTGATGATATAATTTCCGAGATTTCCTGCAATACCTGTCATAACGGGGCTTTTGAGATCCTTTTCATTTATGCCGTCTGCATTACCCTCACGGACGGTGATATTGTCTCTGACAAAGGGTGCAGCAAGGGCATTTTCAGGCGCAGCAACAACGGCACCGTCAGAAAAAGCACAGATTTCCTTTATCTCCTGCTCGGAAAGACCTTTGTCAGAAAGAGGATAAATGCCGAGTACCGCAGTTTCACTGCTGCCGTTATAAGATGGAGCAATGCTCTTTCCCTGAGAGGCAACAAGGGTATAGACATCAAGAATCTCATCTCTCGCTCTGCCGAAATGATGTCTCTGCTTTCCGTAATAGGTGCCGAAGGGATTCATGCGGACAGTTTTATCCTTTTCAAGACGCATCGGACAGTGTGCCATTGAGTTAAGCACCTGACGGGAATTCGCAAGAATTATACCGCCCTGCTCATCGAAAAGTCCCACAAAGCCGCCCGTCAGCTGATGATTGAAGGAAGCAAGCTCATTATTTTTTTTGTCGCATTCAGGGAAGGACTGAGTTCTGAAGGAGGAAACATCATCCATAAAATTTCTCTTGATAACAGAGATATCACCCTTTAAATCGGGAGTTATCTGGAATGGAACAGCCTCAATCCATTTCATATCGCTGAATCTGCCGAGGGCTGAGTTTTCCGTTGAAATTGAGGTTGTTTCAGCAGTATAAGGATAATTGACCGTTGTTCTGACAAAGACCGCATCGGAAAAAGCTGTTTTGAAAAAGTCAAAAGTAAAGCTTCCCCCGCTGATTTCTCCGGGAAGGTGAATTTCACCGCAGATTCTTATGCCCTCTCCTTCACCGCCGAGAGCAAGTTGCGTGACGCCTGTGTTTTCAAAGGCATATTTCCTTTTGCCGTAGGTGATGAAGGACTGAAGAAAATCATCGGTACCGATAACTCTGTCATCACATCTGACAAACTTTATCTTGCCCTCAGGTGAAAACATTATTGAAAGTCGGTCTGTCTTAAGAAGATTGCCGAAGGTTGCAGGCTCCTTGTCTGCATCGAAGCTGATTTCAAGCTCATATTTATCTCTGATTTCACTGAATTTCATCATCAGGAAGACAGAGCCGACCTCATTGTCTGTGGGTGCGGCGGTGAAGCTGACAAGGCCGTCAGCTCTGACACAAAGTCGTGACGCATCGGCAATTTTTTCCTTAAGCTGAAGCTGGACACACTGCAAAAGAGAATTGCTTGTGTTATAAACGGTTATTTTTTCACACTTTTTCAAAGCGGAAAGCTCACTGCTTATAACCTTGTCACTTAATTCGAGAGCGGTTTTCTCTCTCTGAATATTAAGCACGGGAGTTGCAAGACCGAAATGGGTTGTTGAAAGCAGAAGTATTCTTGAAGCAAAGGAGGCAGACTTACGGTCATTTTTTCCGTTAGCCATTGCCATTGCCCTTGCTCTTTCAATTCTTGTCCAGATTTTTCTGTTGAAGGGCTTCTCCGCCCAGGAGGCGTAGCCTGTAAAGTTACCGTCAGCGGTATCGTGGGTAAAGCTGATATCCTGAACACAGCCGTGATTTTTCAGATATCCCCCCGGAGTGTCAAAAACAATGTAAGGAAGGTCTGCAATTTCCTCAACAAGACCGTGTATTCCGTCGGTGTTGGCAATTTTGCCTGTAAGCACACCCAGGTCAAGAGTCTCCCAGAAAACCGCATCTGCATCCATATTTATGAAAAGAAAGAGGTCTCTGTTTATCTCCCCCTTCAGCTGCTTTTCTCTGAGCTGCTTCACCCAGGCACGAAGACAGCCTGCATCACAGACATCTGAATTGCTGTAAGTTGGAATTACCGTCAGGGACTCACCCTTATAAGTGTATCTGACAGGGTTGAAGGCGGCTTCATCTGAAAGGCGGGGTATAATTGTACGGAAGGCATCAAAAGGCACACAGCTGTAATAAAGGCAGAGAGCCTTGATGCCAAGCTTGTTATAGAGTCTCACCTGAGAGGGTGTGAACATAACCTCCTGAGGTCTGACGATTTTTTCACACTCACCGAAAATATCAACAAGTCCGCTGCCATTTTCATTTGTGATTGCAAGCTCAATGCTTTCACAGAATTCATCCTCGTTCATAGCTGAAAGAGCGCCGTTGTTAAAGCCCATAATGATGTTTTCATCACCGTATTTTCTGACCCTCTCCTTCATCTTTTCAATGATATCGGGGGCATATTCGGGCAGAATTTTTTCAAGAGAAAAGAAGTTTTCCGTGTCCCAGGTGCCTTTGACGGGAATCCCCTTTTCGTTAAGCTCTGTGAGGGTGTCAAGAATTTTTCTGATGATTCTTATATCCGAGCCGAAGCCCAGATTGTCATTGGTATCCCCTCGGTAAGAATGATAACAGTTGACGTGAAAACCGTATGCTACGTGAATCTTATTTTCTTTCATTACGCTTGTCTCCTTTTGACCTTGTTATATACGGGCGTTTTTTAAGGCTTAAATTTCCTTTTCCTAAAAATCATTATAGCATCATAAAAATCAAAATTCAATCGCAAGGAGGTATTTATCCGAATATGTTTAAGTTATGTTCCAAATTAAAATTTGCAGTGATATTTTTGTTAAATCAAAAGTGATATTGAAGCCTTGCGGCTTCAGTGTTATTTTACTCGCATAAAACTGTCCTAAGGACAATAAAACTGTGCAACGCATAATAAAACTGCCGAGTGCCTTTAAGGGCACTCGGCTATAGTCGAAGGATTATTATTCTGTTTTAGTATTACCAGGTGAACTGCTCACCGAAAACCTCATTGCCGAGATTATCAACAGCCTTAAGCTCAAAGCCCTCTTCAGTCACCGTAAGCAAAGAAGCCACATATCCGCCCTTCATATTGCCTCCGTCGATATAAGCTGTAATTCGGGGATAATTTTCAGTTTGCTCATTTTCAACAAGTCCGCATCTGTGCTCGTGACCTGAAAGCATAAGCCTTGCACCCAGCCTGTCAAGCTGAGCCCAGCCCTCTGCAGAAAGCTCAGGCTCAACACTGGTTATCTGCCAGGCGTGAGAAATTGCAATAACCTTTTCATTTTTGACCTCAACGCCCTTAAGCCATTCAATCATATCGGCTCTGTAGGTGTTATAATCATTCATTCCGCCGTATTCAATGTGAGAGTCCTCCTTGTCCTCACCGCTGTCAAGAACAACAAAGGAGTAATCACCGAAATCTGCAGTGTAATAAAGCTTTTCAAGACCGAGGGCGTCGGGAAGCTCATTTGCATAATCTCCCCTTGTTTCGTGATTTCCCCGGACATAAAGCACAGGCTTTGTTCCCCCTGAAACCTGTCCGCCGAATTCAACGATTGTTGTGACGGCCTGCTGCTCAAAATCCATTGAGGGAGCTGAATCACCGAGAAGGATAACACCGTCATAATCTGCCTGAAGATGTCCGATTGCCGAATATGCTTTGCTAAGCATTGAATGCCAGTCGGAAACAACAAGCCAGGTCTGATTTTCATTTTCATTGACGATAAACTTATAATCCTTTGAGACTGTCTCGGCACCGAGTCTGCTTCCGTAGCCGTATTCCTCAATAACTCTTGTTGAGCCAACCTTATATGTATTGTTACGAAGATGCTCATAAGGCACACTTATGCTGTGAATGAGACTGTCAGCATTGAGTCTGCCGCCCTCGTTATCAAAAATCTTATAATCCTTGCCGTCATAGGTATATTCGGCATAAGCGGAGCCTTCATCATTTGTTGCAAAAACAATGCTGTAGCCCGAGCCGTTATCGATAACCACAGGATCTCCCGTGATTTCAAAGGGAGTGAGAGGATAATAAGCATTGACGGTGCAAAGAGCAACAGCAGAAAGGCTGACAGCCGCCACCGCCTTTTTCATTTTTCCTGAAAGCTTGGGATAAAACAGAGTAAAGAAGGGAATTATCAGAAGAAATGCACATTCACTGACAGATTTTCTGAAATAAAGGAAGACTACCTCCCTTGCCTCCTCAGTTGCACAGCCTGCTATATAGCACAGAGAAAAAATGAATAGAAAGACGGAAAGAAAGCCGAAAGCACCGCAGATGAGCCTGTATGCCTTTTTTCCGCAGAACTCATTGCCGTCAAGTCTGAGTCTGAAAAGCACAGTGAAAAGCACCGAGCAGACAATCATCAGCGCCAAAAGAACTGACGGCAGATTGAAGCCGACGGTTGTTGTGACAAAAATCATATTCTGCCGGCAGGATCTGAAAAGAATTGCCGCAATAACGGACAAAACCATAAACACTGCGGGATAAGCTTTTGCTTTTGTGATTTTTTTAATCATAAGTTTTTTCTCCTTTTGTTTCAAATTTCTTCTTTCAAAGGCTCTCAGGGACAGTTATTGATTTTTTTCAAGCAGATAAGCTCTGCCTCTGAAATCTCCGTCAAGGTCACTGCCGAAGGTCTTTGTGATTTTATAATCTGCAAGATATTTTTCTGTGGGAGGATTTGCCCCGTCTTTAAAGGTATGGACAATCATAAGAGCCTTGTTTTCAAGCTCACGCAGAGTAATCTGATAGCCTCTCGGGTCATTGTAATCCTCGGCGGTACAGTCGATGATTTTTGTGCAGCCGTCCTTGATTATGGGGGCAATTTCTCCGTAAAAGCTGACTGCACCAAGGGCAAGTCTCCAGTTTTCATCGGGTATGTCAAAAATCTCACCGCTGAGACAAAGGCGTCCGAGAAAGCCTGCAGTAAGACTGTAATTCACACGGTGAATGTCATCCTTCTTTCTCAGCACCGCCCAGATCTGACTCTGAGAGGGCTTTATCATCCTCTGAACATTTGCGGCAATGATGGGAATACTCTTACATTCGTGAGCATCGGAGAAGCTTGCCTGAGAGCAAAGCTCCATTGTTGAAGGCTCAAGTCTGTGACCGCCGCTTGCACAGTTTTCGATTACAAGATCGGGAAGCTTTTCGTGAAGACGTCTGAAATAATTCTGACTTCCGAGGACATACTGACGAAGCCCCTCACCGAGACTTTCCGCTCCGTCACAGCCGACTCCGATGTTTTCGTTATAATCAATCTTCAGATAACCGTAGCCGCTGTCACTGAGAAGCTTTATCACCTTTTCATCAAGATAATTCACACACCACTCATCACGCATATCAAGAAAGCGGTGACCGCCGACGGAAAGAGGAACTCCCTGACGGGAAAGAAGATGGTCAGTTTCGTTATAAATCGCCGAAAGCGGTGCAACATTTTCCATTTCAAACCAGATGCCCGGAATAAGACCGTAGGACTTAATCATATCGTTGACAGGCTTGAGACCCTCGGGGAAAAGCTTTTTGCTGACGTTCCAGTCTCCGATGGTATCCCACCAGTTTTTGTCCTCCTCCTTGTACCAGCCGCTGTCCATAACAAGATAACGGATTCCGCTGCCCTGAAGCTTCTTGGCGGTTTTTTCAAGGTTTTCAATTGTCGGATTGCCCCAGGAGGTACAGTATTCATTGAAAACAACGGGAAGGTCAGCATCAACGGGAGAAATTGCAGGACTCTGTGCCTTGACAAGCATATCACAGACCTTGTTTAAGCTTTCACCGACAGCAACTACCGCCTTGGGCGAGGTGAAGCTTTCGCTGGGAAGAAGCACCTTGCACCAATGACCGTAATCATAATCGGCAAGTCCGCCAAGCAAGGTCAGAGGCTCTTTATATCTGAAAAGCTCAAGCTGCCAGCTTGAAGGACAGTAAAGCTGAACACCGATGAATTCACCCTTTTCACTGTCTTCAACGGCGGCAAAGGGAAACCACTTGCGCACGGGCATTGAGCCGATTTGTCCGAATTTTTCGATTCTGATTCCGTGTCCGCTCCATGAGCGCTCCATATTAAGCTCAGTCAGCCTCTGAGAAAGTATTTTACCCTCAGCGCTCCAGAAGGATGTTGCCCGGTGAAGAGTGTCTGCCGTTATATTTTCAAGACAGAAGGAGGACAGCATTTCAAGGGTTACGGCAGAGTCTGAGTTATTTTCAAAAACGGTAAAGCACTCATAAGCATCATTTTTTCTGATGTGATACGCTGTGACCGTGTAACCGTCAGAGGATTCGTAAACGGTCTTTTCTTCATTTTCAAAGACCCTTCTGCATTTCCGCATGCTCTCACTTTCAGCCATAGAAATTCCGTTTATAAAATGTCCTCCGAAGCTGTCTCCACGGACTCTGAACTGCATTGCAAAATCCATAAAAATTACCTCACTGAGCTTTTTTGTAATTATATCACAGCAGAAATTAAAACACAAGAAAGATTCACAGTTGTTTTTCTGTCCCGGAAATGCTATAATAAAAAAGGCAGCTATGATATAAACCACAAAGAAGGATGATGTAATATGTCACGAAAATTTTCCCACGTAATTGTTATCGGTGTTGACGGCGCGGGTGCTTGGTTCAGGAGTGCCGACACACCGTACTTTGACAAAATTTTTTCAAAGGGTGCGGTCACCTATCAGGCTCTGTCCTCAAAGCCGACAATCAGCGCAGAATGCTGGGGCTCAATGCTCATCGGTGTGGGTCCCGAGGTGCACAGGCTGACCAATAAAAGAGTCTCCCTTCTGCCCTACCCGATTTTCTCAAAGCATCCCACGGTTTTCCGCCGCATAAGAAAGGCTTATCCCAATGCAGAGCTCGGCTCTTTCTGTGACTGGAATCCCATTACCAAGGGAATTGTCGAAAAATTTCAGGGCGTTTCACATTGCACCGCAAGGGACAAGGAGCTGACACCCCTCATTTGCGATTACATCAGAGATAAAAAGCCCGATCTTCTCTTTATTCACTTTGACAGCACAGACGGTGCAGGTCACAAAAACGGCTACGGCACCGAGGCTCACCTTAATGCCATTTCCGAGGTTGACGGACTAATCGGAAAAGTTTATGAGGCGGCTGAACAGGCAGGAATTCTTGACAGCACACTTTTTGCCGTCATTGCAGACCACGGCGGTACTGTTGAAAAAAACGGCAAGGGCAGTCACGGCGGCTGGACAGATGCAGAAAAATATGTCACCTTTGCCGCAAGGGGCAAGGGCGTGAAAAAGGGTGAAATCGAAAAAATGAACATCCGAGACCTTGCCGCAATTGTTCTTTATGCTTTTGGCATTGATGCTCCCGAATTCAACGAAAAAGGCTGGACAGCCCAGATTCCTCAGGGACTTTTTGAAGACCTGAGTCTGCCTGCCTACAAGGACATTTCACATCTGACAGGAGCAGCACCGAGAATTTCCAAAAAGCATCACACATCTGAGCTTGTTTAAAATCAAAAAAATCAGAGGTAACACGGAAAAACCGTATTACCTCTTTTTGTTTATATTGAAGAAGTGACCCCGTCTTTGAAGCCTTCGCTTACCGGGTGCCCTTCTTTTTCGTCAGAACTGCCGAAGCAGTGCACAGAACAAAGGAAACAACGGTAAAAATCAGAATACAGACAAAGACATCGTTCCAGCCCCTTGTGTCAGCAATTCTTCCGAGAAGGGAGGTGCTCATTGTGCTGCCCACATAACAGAAGGTGTTCAGAAGTCCTGCCGCAAGTCCCGAGTCAATCTTATCCCTTGAATAAAGAGGAACAATGCTTGTGATGACATTGTTGACCGCCGCCATAAGACAGGACACACAGCCGAAAAGAGCAAGGGTCACAGGCACACTTTTCAGTCTGACCGTGAAAATGATAAGCAATGTGACAATCACTGCAAAGAAATAAAAAATTCCGTTAAGGGCATTTTCGTTTTTCTCTTTTTTATGAAGAAGGCTCACAAGAGATGTGCCCGAAATTGAAAGCACGGGAAGAACAAGGGTGATGATTATTGAAAGAGAAGAAGGCACACCGAATTCCTCCTTCAGAATTGAAGGCACCCAGGTTGTGATTCCGTCCTTGATAAAGCCGTTGGTCACGGCTGAAACAAGAATAACGGCTACGCTCACGGCAAAAACAGGAGTCAGCTTCAGTTGTTTTTTCAGCCCTGAGCTTTCCTTTACCGCTTCCCTTTTGCTTTTTTCAATGCTTCCCATTCCTGCAAACCACAGCACAGCAACAAGTCCGACAACGGCTGAGGCAACATAAAAAATTGAGGTCCAGCTCATTTCAAGAGCAGAGAAAAGAGCCGCAAGTCCGTATGCACCGAAGGTCCCCGAGGCAACGGTTGTGCTCATAACCAGAACGGCCCTTGAAAGCCTGCTGTCAGCAAGATTATCCGAAAGAGTCTTGATCAGAGACGACCAGAGCACCGACTGAAAGGCTCCGTTGAAAAACCACAGATATTTCATTATGTCAATCCCCTGACAGAAGGTCATTGAAAGATTGATTATACAGGAAGCCCCAAGAGCAAGAGCAACGGAATAGCGTGTGTTATATTTTTTTGTAAGCAGACCGTTCACAAGCTGACCTGCACCGTAAGCGAAAAAGAAAAAAGAGCTTACAGTTCCCGCCTGCTCCTTTGTTGTGCCAAGCTGAGAAAGTATTTCCACCATGGAGGCATTGTAATTGAGCCTTGCCACATAAGCACAGGTATATGCCGCCCAGCAGAGAAAAATCAGAAAGCCGGATTTTTTATTGCTTAATGAATTCATTGTTTTACATCCTTTTTTGTCCTCAGCGGATTTTTAAATCAGACCGCCTTGACATCCTTTTATTTTTTGCCAAGCTCGTAAAATGCCACAGCAGATGCGGCGGCAACATTCAGCGAATCAACACCGTGATGCATAGGTATTTTCACCGTGTAATCACAGCCGCTGATTGTCACATCTGAAAGACCGTCACCCTCAGTACCCATAATGACGGCAAGCTTTTCCTCTGCGGCAAGCCTCGGGTCATCAATTGAAAGTGAATTATCCTTAAGTGCCATTGCCACGGTTTTAAAGCCCAGAGCCTTTATCTGCTCAAGGCTGTCATCAACTGAAAAGGTCCAGTCAATCTGAAAGACCGTGCCCATACTGACTCTTGCCGCACGTCTGTAAAGAGGATCTGAGCAGCCGGGAGTGAGAATCACTGCATCCATACCCAGTGCCGCGGCAGAGCGGATTATTGCACCGACATTTGTGGGATTCATAACCTTATCAAGAACAACAATTCTTCTTTTGTTTTCACAAAGGGTACTCACATCAGTCAGAGCCTTACGCTTCATCGCGCAAAGCATACCTCTTGTCAGCTTGAAGCCTGTAAGCTGAGTGAGCACGTCAAACTCAGCGCAGAAAACGGGCACATCCTTCAGCCTTTCAAGAATCGGTCTGCCCTCTCCTTCAATGTGGCCTTTTTCCATCAGACAGGAAACTGCCTCATAGCCCGCATCAAGAGCACGCTCAATAACCTTGGGGCTTTCGGCAATAAACAGGCCTTTTTCGGGAAACTCTCTGTTGAGAAGCTGTCCCTCTGTAAGCCGTGCATATACATCAAGCTCCTGCGCCTGAAAATCTGTTATTTCAATAATTTTATTCATATCATTTCCCCCCGCAAGAACAGTAATCGGAAACGAAGGCATCAACATCGGCCAAACGCTTTACTGTTACCCCTGCCCCGTTTAACATCTGCTCATATTTTTCAAGGCACTCATCAAAAAGAGCAACATTTTCACCGAGATTTTCGGGATTGTATTTCTCAACAGCATTATAATCCCCGATGTTTATTTCCGCAGAAATCTCCGAAAGCATATTCCGAAAGCAGCACATATTCACAAAGGATGAACAGGCATCGTCATTTTCTCATCCACAGTCTTCATTTTACATCACCGATTCAAATTTGATGAGATGATTATATCATAGCATATTCTCAATTACAAGCAATATATCTCACCTTTGATGCCGTGACCTTTTTCTTTGAAGCCTCAAAAGAAAAATCCTGTGGTATTTTTCTCTCTGATGTGATACAATAAAGAAAATTTGCTTAAAGGTGATAATATGACGGTAAAAGAATATATTGATGCTAACTGGGACAATACCACCCGATATGTTACCGAGGATAAGGACACCCTCATCGGTCTGCCCCATCCTTACACTGTGCCCTGCTGTGAGGGTGCCTTTCAGGAAATGTACTACTGGGATGTTTATTTCACCAATGCAGGTCTGATCAAATCGGGGCGCACAAAGCAGGCAAGATGCAATGCTGATAATATGTGTTATCTGATTGACAGATACGGATTTATGCCCAACGGCAACCGCACCTATTATCTTTCACGTTCACAGCCGCCCTTCCTTTCAAAGATGGTGCGCAGCATTTATGAAGAAACAAAAGACCTTCAGTGGCTCAGCGGCTGCTTTAAGGCTCTCGAAAAGGAATATGCCTTCTGGGAGGGCAAAAGACAGACTCCCTGCGGACTTAACAGATATTACGCCGACGTTACCCGTGAAGAGCTTCTTGACTTCAGCAGACTTCTGTGCAGCCGCTTCGGCATTGAAAAGCCCGACAGTGAGAGCACGGCAGAGCGTTACGGCAAGGCAATGTACAGCTTTGCGGAAAGCGGCTGGGATTGCAACAGCCGTATGGGAATTGACTGTTATAATTATGCCTGGGTCGATTTGAATGCCTTGCTTTTCGGTATCGAAGCCGATATGGCATTTTTCTCAGCCGAGCTCAGAAACGGATGTGAAGGCATCTGGAATGAAAGAGCCGAGCAAAGACGCCTTCTTATGACAAGGCTTTTGTGGAACGACAGGCTCGGTGCCTTTTGCGATTATAATTTCACCGACGGTACTCAGTCAGATGTGATTTCAGCTGCGCAGTTTTATCCGCTGTTTTCGGGTGTCTGCTCCAAAGAGCAGGCAGAAAGCACAATTAAGCTTTTAGATAAGCTTGAATCCGAATTCGGTGTTGCCTGCTGTGAAAAAAGGGATGACCTTTTCGGTCTTCAGTGGGATTATCCTAACGGTTGGGCCTGTCTGCAGTACATTGTTGTCCACGGGCTTTTACGTTACGGATACCGTGAGCATGCGCTCCGTATTGCAGAAAAATATAAGGCTCTTGTGGAAAGAGTTTTTGAAGAAACGGGAAATCTGTGGGAAAAATACAATGTAACAACCGGTGAGGTTTCCGTCAACAAGGAATACAGGACACCTGCAATGATGGGCTGGACAGCGGGAGTTTATATTGATTTCTGCTCTCTGACCGAAAATAAGCTTAGGTGAGGTTATTGTTATGGATAAAATAATTTTAAACAAAAGCAGCAGAGTTCTCTTTTTGGGAGACAGCATAACAGATGTAAAATTCAACCGCAGAATGATGTTTTCAATCAAGGGACAAAGCATTTATGCCCTTGAGCTGAAAAAAAGATTCAAAAAATACAGCCGTAACATATCCGTGAAAATCAAAGGCATTGCAAGCAACCGTACATACCATGTTTATGACCGCCTTACAGCCGACTGCATCAACCTCAGGCCCGATGTTATCATTATGCTCATCGGTGTCAACGATGCCTGGGAAAATTATGTGCCTGAGCAGTATCCTCCCCTTTTAAGACCTATGGAGCCTCACATCCGTGAGATTTACAGAAGAATCAGAACAGAGCTGCCCGACACTCAGATTCTTTATCTGATGCCCTTTATGATTGATGCAGTGGAGGAAAAGCTGCCCTTCCGCAAAAAGCTTGACGAATTCAGAGAAATTCTCAGAGCTGCCGCAACAGAAAACGGTGCAGCCGTTGTTGACCTTCAGGCTGTATTCAATGAGGCACAAAAAACAGTCAGCCCCAAAAAGCTGGCAATCGACGGTATTCATCCCACCAATCTCGGTCACAGAGTCATTGCCGATGCAGTTGAAAGGGTCATTGAATTCAGATAACTCCCCTTCCGACAAAAACAAACATGACACACAAAAAGCTCCCCGCCTCAGCATAAGCTGAAGCAGGGAGCTTGATTTTTATCAAAATTACTGATAATCAGGATATGTAACTGTTCTGCCTGTGAAAAGCTCAATCACTGACTGATAAGCCTTCATATAACCCTTCTGAGCTGCACCCTTTACAGCAAGCTCAAAGGCAAGTCTGCCCGAGTATTTATCTCCGTTGTCCCTTGCGGTTTTGATATAACCGAAATCAAAGACATCAAACAGACGTTCAACTCTTGTGGTGTAAACAGAGGTGTCATTTTCATCAATTTCAACCACACGGTATCCGTACTGAGTGGTATAAGCGAGACCCTTGTAGCGGGTCATGGGTGAGGTGTAAATGTCAATGTTCTGATTTCTTACACCGAAGGCATTGGTGTGATCGTGACCTGTGAACATTGCAAGCACATCACCGTTTTCAACCAGAGCACCAAACTGTCCGTCATTATAATATCCGGGGCAGGGCTTCTCGTTGAGGGTACCGTAGTTTGTCTGTTCAGGATCAAACATATAATACTCTTCTTCTTTATAAATATGCTGGATTGTAAAGGGTTTGTCAGAGTCAACCTTTTTGAGCACATCATAAATTTCGGGAACAATAATATGCTGGAAAACAACGGAATTGACAGTCTCTCCGCCGTTATCCTTTTTAAGCTTTTCTGAGGTTTCCTTGTACCATTCAATCTGCTCTGCTCTTACTCTGTCGTAATGTCTGGGCTCATCCTCATCGTAATCACCTGAGTCAAAGACCCAGATGTTGAATCTTACATCGTCACTGTCAGATGCAAGAACGGGGATGTTGAAGGTTGCACAGTTTTTGAAGGTATCCTTATCCTCGGCTGTGATTACACAGGAAAAGCTCTTGTAATACTCCATAATGTCAGCTCTTGACATAGGTCCTGCCTCTGAATCGTGATTGCCGAAGGTGACGGCAACGGGAATGTCTCTTGACTCAAAGATGTTCATAAGTGCATTGATGATTCTCTTTGTTTCCTCGGGATCCTCATAGGGCTTTGTGTTGTCACCTGTGAGAACAACAAGGTCAGGCTTTTCAACGTCACAAGCCTCAGCAATGACCCACACGGAAGAATCAAAATGCTTGTCGTTAGCAAGATGGGGGTCAGCAATGTGAAGAATTTTAAGCTTGCCGTCAGAATTGAATCTGATTGTGGTGTCTGTTTCACTTTGTGAATCTGCAGGCTCAAAGTTGATGTTTTTGTTTTCGGGATCAAGCTCAAAAAAGATTATTCCCGCCACAAACTGAACAACCAGAACAAGCAAAACAATCAAAATAATTTTCTTTGCCATTTTTAAATCTCCTGTTTAATTATATTTTATAAATATTTATCTGAATAAGCACAAGGCTTATCAGAGCTTGCAGAGTAATTTGAAAGCACACACTCACCCTCAACGGATAAGAGTCCTTCAGCTTCATTTTCCGTAAGATTCATTTCAACATAAAATTCATTCTCTGCACCTTTTCTGAAAGGACATCACGGGGCAGATTTTTACGGTAAATCACCTTTGTGCAACGTCCCGCCCAACAGGATTACAGAGCACATCTTTCAATGTGCTCTGAGAAGTAATTTTTATAATTTTTTCATTTACCGCTTAAGCTTTTTCGTTTTCCTTATGGCGTTCTTCACGCATTACGGCAAGCTTACGGTACATTTCTTCCTTCTTTTCACCCTCAACGTCATAGAAGAATTTGAGGATGATTGCCTTAAGAACGTTGGCAATTGTGTAACCGAAGAGAAGGAAGCCGAGAATTTTAAGACAGGTATCAAGATATGTGGGCTGAGCCTGCATTGTCTTGACAAGGTCACCCTCTGCGGATGACAGATAGCCTGCCCATGCAATCATAAAGGGAATTGAGGTTTCCTTGACCCAGCTGAAGGCTGAGTTGATCCAACCGGGAACGATGCCCTGAATGGCTTCAATTCTTTCACCTGTTTCAAGCTCAAGATAATCCATAAACTCAACATTGAAGTGAGAGTTTGAAAGCTCCTGAATACCGATACCGATACCGAAGATGAAATAGAACAGATAGAAGAAGATACTGTTCCAGCCTTCGAAGAATCTGATTCCCATCTTAGCCTCTGCAAAGCAGATGCCGAAAAGCACGAAGGCTGCAACGGGTGAATAAATACCGCAGAACTTGAGAAGCTTTGTGGGCTCGTGCTTCTTTGAAAGCTTTGTTGTGATAAGGTTGCCGACAACAGTACCGATGGCTGTGGGAAGAGTAAGAAGAAGGTTCTTTGATGATCCGACGGTGATTGCGGCAAGGTATGTTGACATCTTGCCGAGCATTGCAAAGTTGTTCATCCACTGCATTGCGTGGTAAGCACGGTAATTCTTGTGCTTGAAAAGACCGAAGAGAGTCTTGCTGATTTTGATGGACTGCTGAGGATATTCGATTCTTTCCTTGCAGAAAAGACCGACCATAAGGTTACCGAAGGCTGTAACAGCAGCGGCAACAATTGCAAGAGTCATATACATCTTGTTCTTGTCATCACTGAACAGGCCGTAAATGAAGGTACCGAGATAAGCTCCGCCGTAACCGATGTAATAGGAAAGCTGCCAGATTGTTGCAACGGTTTTCTTTTCCTTATGGTTGGGAGAAATAACGTGAACGATGTTGTTTGCATAGTTATTGAAGATATTGAACACGGTCTGACCGCAGGCAATTGCATAACGTAAAAGAGCCATCTGCTCAACTGTCCAGCCCTGAGGAACATAGAAATAGAAAACAGTGCAAAGGAAGGTGGGCACAAGGCAGATTATGTACCAGGGACGGTATCTGCCCCAACGGCTGTTGAACTTCTGAATATAAATTGCTGACAGCAGACCGAAGCCTGTGCTGAGAATTGTTGCAAGTGTAGTCTGAACAACAAGAATGGATGCAATCTTCTCTGAGCTTACGCCGACAGGTCCGAAATAAAGCTCGTGAAGGAAGGCTGTTGCAAGAGTACCTGTGAGAGTTGTGCCGAACATACCGCCTGCTCTTGCAAGCATAATGCAGACATACTCAAAGGTTGAAATATGCTTTCCTTCATTATGAGAAAGAGCATTTTTCGGAGCCACTGAGGCTGATGTGTTTTGGTTTTTCATCATATCATCTCCTGATTTTTTCAATTTTATTGATTTTATCACAATTTAATATAAAATACTATACTTTCTTCAAATAAATTGAGTATATTAACGAAAAATATACAACTTTTTTCCGCATCTTAAACAGAAGGCTTTTCTGCTTTTTTATAATACCTTCACAGCGGGAGCCTTGAGAATACCCGTTGTACGAAGAACATACTCATAGCTCCAGTTGTCGTCCTGAGTTCTCCAGACACCCGGTCCGTGCCATTTTTCCGTTGTGCTGACAAGATGAAGGGGTCCGAAGGAATTATAACGGTGGGTATAAAGCTTAGCAGCGACCTCATGCTCACCGTCGGCAATACCGCGGACCTCAAGGGTATAGGGCGGATAAACAATGTCACCCTTGACCTCTCCGTCAACGCTGACCTCGATAAGCGTGCCGAGATAATTGCTTGCCGTAAGGTTAAAGCCTCCGTCCCTTGCCTGAGCCTTAAATTTATAAGTCACCGCACCCGAATAAAAGGGAAGACCCTGATTCTGAAGCGCACCGAAGGAAAGCTTTTCGGGAAGCGGTGTTATGACTGCCTGCGAGCCATTCACTCTCACACCGAAATTACCGAGAATAAACATATTTTCAATGCCTGCGGTTTCACCGAAGGGAAGAGTGATTTCAAGAACATTCTCACCCTTTTCAACAGCTCCGAGCTTCATCCTGCCGATTGAAATGTCAACATAGAAGCCGTCCTCTCTTTCGGTGATTTTTCTGCCGTTGAAAACAACCTCAGCTACATCTGCATCCTCAAGGGCAAGAACAGCGCCCTCATAAGCAATTTCACTGCTGAAGGTAAATTTAAGGGTTACCCTGTGATTCTTCGGTCTTTTTCCCAGCACCCAGGGCTGAACAACTCTGCCGCCTCTTTTTTCCATTCCGAGACGCTCTCTGATAAGATTGTCAAGGCGGAGAAGCTCCTGTCCGGGAGAATATTCCGTGTCATCGTCTATCTTCCACTGTGCCATATCAAGAACAAGCACATTTTCTTCAGACAGCTCATAATCACACATTGTACCCTGTCCCTCCCCTGCTTTCACGGGAAGTCTCTGAGGCTGCTGACAGCTGCTGACCTTGTCGGTGAGTCTGAAGAGAATTGAATCATAACCGTAAATATGATAACGAATGACGGTTTTCCCTTCTCGGTATTCAGCCTTAACGGGATAAATCTCACCTCTTGCAGTGTCATAAATTTCGGGAGAGAAGATTCCGTTGAGGATAATCTGAATATCCCTTCCCCCGTCTGTATGCTTGTTTTCCGGCTCCTTTGAGCAGCAGACAAAAAGCCAGCTGCAATCGTTATCCTTACGAAGCTGATAAATATAATTATCCGTCAGTCTTCCGTCGGCATATCTGAGAGTAAGGCTTCTGACATCCTCAAGAGCGGTCAGAAGTGATGCCCGTGAGAAATCAATGCTTTCACTTTTTTCAAAAAGCTCCTTTGCTCTGTTGTCATAAACAGCATCAACAAGGCAGGGTGCATTTCCCATAAAGATGAGTCTGCCGCCCTGTGCGGAAAACTGCTCAAGTCTTTCGACTGTTGTTTTTCTCAGAGTTTCACAGCCGGGAACAACAACTGCATCATATTCCATTTTGCCGACTCTGAGGGGTGCGCCGCCCTTTTCACAAAGAGAAGGCAGAAGCGCTTCGGAAATGAAATCAAAATCTACGCTGCCCTCAAGAAGCCATTTTGTGATGCTCTGAAATCTTTCATCAAGGCTTTCTCTGAACAATGCCGATTTATCGTTGGGTCCCCAGTGAAGCCAATAGCTTTCAACGGGGTGAATGACAGCCACTCTGACAACGGGCTTTCCGCGTGTGAGAGCAGTGTTCACTCTTGCAAAATGATCTTCAATGAGATTATATTTTTTATACCAGGGAGACTGATAGTGAATTGAAGCGGGGTAATCTCGCTTCGCTTCACCCTTCATTGCATACCAGGAAAGGTGCGGAACTCTTATAGTTACACCCAGACAAGCCTGCCAGTCACCCTGATGCTTATATGTTCTGAAATCACAATCCCAGCCTGTTACACCGTAAAGTTCGGAAAGCATACCCTCATATCCGTATTGATGAACAGCAGACTGTGCCTGCTTTGCCGTGGTGAACTCATGTCGGTTGCAAAGCATATCAATACCGGGGAGTCTGAAGCTTCTGTATGAACGCATCGCTTCACCGAGAGCCGCAGTCTGCGAATGAAGGGTAGGCTCCTCCATCATATGTCCCGTAAGGGCGATGCCGTTTTTGTCACACCACTCACCCACAGTGTCAGCAAAGGAGCTTGCAAATAGCTCAGCAATAAAATCGTGATATCTGTAACGGTGAACAGAGGGCTCTGAGCCCGGCTTATCCCAGAATATCTCAGGAAGGTTATCAAAAACATCTGCACCGTACATTTCTTTATAAAGCTCAGGCACCTTATCTGTCCAAGGCATTTCTATTGCCATTTTGTCAAAAGAGTTGTTCAGAACTCTCTTTCTGGCAAACTGTGGTTCATCAGTAAAAATTGCAGGAACAGTATTACTGAACTCATCGCCCACCTTTTCTTTATATTTTTCGTGGGTCACTTCAATAAACTTTTCTATAGCCTCGCGGTTAAGTGTATCCGCATAAGCCTGACCGTTGTACCAGCTTGAATCTTTTTGCACTTCAAGCACTACGCACCATTTTGCGCCCTCAGCCTTTTCAGCCTTATCAATTTTTTTATAGGATACAAGAAAGCCCTCACTATCAAGCATAATGTCATAGCAAGCAAGAAGATTTCTCGGACAACCATCATAATTTTCAATAAACGGAGCAAAATAAATGCTTCTGCTTCTGTATTTTTCGTCCTTTGTTACAAGACCGCCTGCCGCGCCTGAAGGCCATCTGTCTTCGTCATAGAGCCAGGCAAGCATTTCTTCATCTTTCGCCTTGACTACAGCATCCTTCATAAGCTCCATATATTCTTCACTGAGGTACTCATTTTCAAGGCCTGTTCTTACATGAAGATGAAAACCGCCAAGTCCCATTTCTTTAAAAATATCGATCTGACGACACAGCTCATCTTTAGTCAGATAAGAGTTAAGCGCCCAGAAGGGTGTACCTCTGTATTCAGAGGTAGGATTTATGAAAAGCTCTTTTTTCAGAGATTTTTCAACATTCTTTTTGTATAACATACTTATCTCCTTTCACGATGTGATCTTATTTCAGAATAAATTCGGCATTATTGTCTGAAAAGCCTTTATTGTTTCCGATGGTATTAAGAAGCACATTTCTCAGCTCAATCTTTTCTCCGTTTTTGGAAAGCTTAGGCTCAACCTTTTTGAGCACAAATGAAAATCTGTCAAGAATTCCTGCAATCAGAGCGTATCCCGCAGTGCCCTCAACATAAGGCATATCACCCGAGAATATGCTTACAGCGACTTCGCCCACAAAATCTGAAAACTTTTTCTTATCAAACTTTTTATCTTTTTTTATGCAGAGCAGACGCTTGAAACCGCCAACCGTAATAGTATCAAATTTTTTTCTTGCAAAAGACTTTAAATGTTTTACTATTCCGTTTCCGCCGCCTAAAGCACCTCTGATTCTCGCTATAACAGAACCTGCAAAATGACTGTCAAAATATTCCTGAGGAGTCATACCCTTTAAATCCCAGCCGAAATCTTCAACGCTGAGAGTTTCAACCTTGAGAACCGAGCTTTCATCTATAGTGATTTTTCTGAATTTTGCAGGGCTGCCGACAAGAGCAGATGTGCACACGTCAATGAGTCTGTTACCCTTTTCCGAATAAAACTCGTTTATGCTCTGAATGTGCATATGACCTGTCAGCACAAGCTCAACACCGTTATCGGCAAGGAAGGAGGCAACCTTTCTCCAATCCTTGATTTTTGCATCGCCCACAAGCTCAAAAGCGGGTACGGGAGGAATGACGGGATAATGACAGACTGCAAAAACGC
The DNA here is from genome assembly GCA_045659065.1 of Acutalibacteraceae bacterium. Taxonomy (GTDB): domain Bacteria; phylum Bacillota; class Clostridia; order Oscillospirales; family Acutalibacteraceae; genus UBA6857. The sequence continues at coordinate 10,552 of JAZOWF010000069.1, read as the reverse complement.
TGCAGTTATCCTCTTTTGCCTTGTCAAGCTGCTGCTTTGCCCATTCCATAAGTCTGTCGTCCATTGTACCCTTGGGCTGATTTTTACTGTCACAGTGAATGGCAAGCATTCTGATGCCCTTTTCGATTTCAGCAACATAAGAATGTGTGGGCTCATCAAAGGCAATTGCATCACCGTAACCGAAATCACGGTACATTTCACAAAGGCTGTCATAATCGGTGCCTTCAACGGGGAAGCGTCCCTCACCCTTGAGCACATAAGCATTGTCATTATAATCGTGACCTGCTGTTACAACATAAACCCTTTTGCCGTTTTCTTTTAATCTGTAAAGCTCCTTGATGAAGCCGTTATGGCTTTCCTTTTCTCCGTTTTTGACAAGGTCACCGGGAAGAATAACAAGCTCTGTTTCACTGTCACTGATTATTCTGTCAAAAACGCTTCTGATGATGTCACCGCTTTCCTTAACAAAATACTGCTCGGTGACCATATTTTTTTCAAATGCCTCTCCGCCGGGCTCAAGACAGCTGTTGAGATAATGTGTGTCTGTTACAAGATAAAAACTGACAGGCTTCATAATATTTCCTCCGTTGCTTTCAAATTATATGTTCAGAAAATCTTTTCTGTATTTTACACCGAAGAACTCCGCAAGCTCAACCATTTCCTCATCTCTGATTGTGTTGATTCTCGGAAGATGAGCCGTCAGCATATAAATCTGTGCCGCCTTTTCAACGGTTTCAATCAGACCGAAGGTTTCATCCATATTTTTTCCTGCTCCGTAAATGCCGTGCATTCCCCAGACAACAAGTCTGAATTCCTTCATTTTTTCTGCAGTTGCCTGTCCGATTTCATTTGTTCCGCAAAGCATCCAGGGAAGAACACCGACACCGTCAGGAAAAACCACAATGCACTCGGTGCACATTTCCCAGAGGGTATGAGTGAATTTCTTTTCATCAAGCTCGTGAACATAATTCATTGCAAGGGTGTTAGTGGGATGAGTGTGCATAATGACCCGGTTTTCAGGGTCAGTCTTAAGTCTCGCCATATGGCTCATAAGGTGCGCAGGAAGCTCGCTTGTGAATCTGCTGCCGTCCTTATATCCCCAGAGAAGCTCAGCTGTTGTGCCGTCCTTTGCAATTCTTATGATGCCGAGATTTGTTTCGGGGTCACTTTCAACATTTTTGAAATACTTGCCCGTACCCGTGACGATAAAAATTCTGCCGATAAGCTCAGATGCATCAAAGCCTGTGGGGATCGTGCGGATAACCCTTGTAAGATCAAGATATTCCCCCACCTCATTCTCATCAAGCATATAGCTGATGTTTCCGCCGTTTCTTTCATCCCATCCCAGACGGTACATATTTGCCGTTGTTTTTTTCATTTCCTCCACAAAGGGAGCTGTCAGTATATCCTTCATATTCTTTTCACCAGCACTTCCTGTTCATATTTTTTAATTTCTGCAAGATAATCGGCTGTGACGCCCTCTCTTGTGAGATATTCATTCCACACATCACCCAGGGGCGCGGTTTTCATTTCCTCAAGAAGACAGATAAGCTCTGTGAAATTGCCCTCCTCCTGCAATTTCTTCAGCCTTTCATCAGGCTGTAAAAGAGCAAAAAGCAAAGCCTTCTGAACACTTCTGACTCCTGTTACCCAGGCGGCAATGCGGTTGATTGAAGCATCAAAATAATCCGTTGCAATGAAAACCCTGTCAAGAGCATTGTTTCTCACAATTTCTTTTGCAATTTCCTTTGTTTCATCATCAAAGATAACAACGTGGTCACTGTCCCAGCGGACCGCTCTTGTTATGTGAAGAGCAATTTTTTCATTGAAAAGCAGCAATGATGAAATTTTGTCACTGACCGCCTCCGTGGGATGATAATGTCCGTTGTCCATAAGAGGAGTGATTCCCTTGTAATCGGAATAAGAAAGACAGAACTCGGCTGAGCCCACGGTGTAGCTTTCAAGTCCGATACCGAATACCTTTGATTCAAGGGTGACATACACATTTTCTTTATCATAAGGTGTATCAAGAATTTCGTCAAGACTCTTTCTGAATCTTGCTCTGGGAGAAAGGCGGTCAGCGGGAATATCCTTGTAGCCGTCGGGAATCCAGATGTTCATAACGCAGGGAATTCCTGTTTCTTCCGCAAAGTACTGAGCAATTTTAAGACAGGCCCTTCCGTGATTTACCCAATATTCACGCACCCTCTCATCAGGAGAAGAAAGGGTCAGATTGTCCTTGACCATAGGGTGTGAAAAGAAGGTGGGATTAAAGTCAATGCCCATTCCCCTTTCCTTTGCAAACTCAACCCATTTTTTGAAATGAACGGGCTCAATTTTATCTCTGCCCACAGCCTCACCGTTTTCAAAAATTGCATAACAGGCGTGAAGATTCAGCTTCTTTTTGCCCGGCATAAGTGAAAACGCCTTGTCATAATCTGCCATAAGCTCCTCGGGAGTTCTTGCCTTTCCGGGATAATTGCCCGTGGTCTGAATGCCTCCGGAAAGAGCCTCCCTGCTGTCAAAGCCCGTAACATCGTCTCCCTGCCAGCAATGAACGGAAACCGTGGCGCTTCTGAGAAGCTCAATTGCCCTTTCCGTATCTATTCCGTAGCGTGCATATATTTCTTTAGCTTCGTTATATCTGCTCATTATTCTGCCTCCTTTATTTCAAAGGTTTCTTTTATTATTTCTCTCGCCTGAGTGAGAGTTATTTTTTTATCATACATAATCTGTGAAATCAGATTACCCGTTGCTGTAGCCTCCATAAGACCTGTAAAGACTTTCTTTCCCGTGTACTCTGCCGTAAGCTTATTGAGATATTTATCTTTACTCCCTCCCCCTACAATGTGAATAGCCTTGATATCTTTGCCGCTGATATCTTCGATTTCACATACGGCTTTTCTGTAAGAATCAGCAAGTGAGTGATAAACACTCGAAAGCACATCACCAAGAGGTAAATCAGGCTTGCCAAGGTAATTCCGCACAGCTTCAATCATATTTTCAGGTGCAAGAAAAACATTATCGTTGGGATCTATTTTTTCTTTGAAAGAGCTTTCTGCAGCGAGATTCATCATCTCGTCGTAGCTCAGCTCCTTGTTTATATTTCTGCGAATATTCTGAAGCAGCCACATACCCATAATATTTTTAAGAAAACGGAAGCGGTATTCGATTCCGCCCTCATTGGCAAAATTTGCTTCAAGGGCCTTTTCACTCAGCACTGGGAAGGTGTTTTCCGTGCCGATCAGACTCCAGGTACCCGATGAGATATACACACTTTCACTGTCAATGGGACAGGCGGCAACTGCACAGGCGGTGTCGTGAGAGGGACAAAGAACAACAGTGCTGTCAAAGCCGACCTCTTTTTTCACCTCATCCGTGAAGCCACCGACAACGGTGCCCGGCAAGGACAGCTCACAGAAAATATCCGACGGAAGACCGAGTCTGTCAAGAATATACTCATCCCATTGCTTGCTCTGAGCATTCACAAGGTTGGTTGTTGTTGCTTCAGTGTATTCGTTTCTGATTTCACCCGTAAGCCTGAAGGAGAGATATTCGGGCATCATAAGAAAATGTCTTGCTTTTTCAAGCTTGCCGCTTTGCTTGTCTGCATAAAGCTGATAAATTGTGTTGAAGCTCTGCTTCTGTATGCCCGTTCTCGAATAAAGCTCTGCCTGGGTTATAATCTCACCGACGTCCTTTACGCTTTTTTCCGTTCTTGCGTCACGGTATGCCACGGCGGGAAGAAGCTCCTTTTTGTTTTCATCAAGCAGAACGTAATCAACGCCCCAGGTATCAACGGCAATTGTTTTCGGAATTTTATTAAGCTCCTTACATTTTGCAATGCCTGCCTTTACCTGAGAAAAAAGTCTTTCAACATCCCAGACCAATGTGCCGTTTTTGTTTTCTATGCTGTTGTCAAAGCGGTAAATCTCCTCAAGGCAGAGCTTTCCCTTTTCAAGAAAGCCGAGAATGTGTCTGCCCGAGGAGGCACCGATATCAATTGCAAGATAATATGTTCTCATTTGTCTTTTCACCTCAGAGTCAAGTTAATATATTATCACACTTTAATAATAGCACCTTCAGCTCTTTTTTCAAAGGTCCTTATTTGCTTTAAAAAGTGTCCTTATTTGTATTGATTTTTGTGCAATAAAAATATATAATCAGACCGAGGTGGTTATATGATAAACCGTGAGATTCTCAAGCAGCTCATTTGTGTGACCGACGAAGAGCAGGCCATCCTTGACGGCAGAGGCACTGTGGACAGCAGCATTTACACGGAAAATGACGGCAATGTCATCAGCGCAAAAAAGCTTCTCAAGGACGGAAAGCTGATAACCGTCAGAGCACACACCCGATTCATTCATTTCCCCGAGCATACTCACGATTTTGTTGAGGTTGTTTATATGTGCTCAGGCAAAACAACCCATATCATAAACGGCAAAAGCATTGAGCTTTGCGAGGGAGAGCTTCTTTTCCTCGGACAGAATGCAAGGCAGGAAATTCTTCCCGCGTCCGGTAATGACATTGCGGTGAATTTCATCATTCTGCCTGAGTTTTTCAACAAAACCCTTGAAATGCTCGGTGCCGAGGAAACTCCGCTGAAAAGATTTCTCACCCAATCCCTGTTCAAGCAGGAAAATCCCCGTTATCTTCATTTCAGGGTGGCGGATGTTCTTCCCGTGCAGAACCTTGTTGAAAATCTTCTGTGGACTCTCATCAACAACACGTCAAACAAAAGAAACATCAATCAGACAACAATGGGGCTTTTGTTTATGCAGCTTCTCAACCACACGGATAAGCTTGTCCACTTTTCCAGAGAAGAAGCCGCTGTGCTTCAGATTATTGAATACATTGAAAAAAATTACAGAAATGCAAGTCTGACTGAAGCGTCTAAGCTGCTTCATTATGACTTTTACCGTCTGAGCCACGAAATTAAAAATCAGACGGGCAAAACCTATACCGAGCTTTTGCAGGACAAGCGGCTTTCTCAGGCGGCATATCTTCTCAAAAACACAAAAATCGGTATTGATGAAATTTCCGCAGCCGTGGGCTACGAAAACAAAAGCTATTTCCACAGAATTTTTGCAAAACATTTCGGTAAGAGTCCGAAGAAATACAGAGACAGTTGTATTTCCCGTTTAAATTTGATATAATGTAAAAAAAATAAATAAATAAAAGGATGTAAGGATATGAATAACACATTTACCGTGAAGGGTAAGGATTTTTATCTCAATGACAAGCCCTTTAAGATTTATTCGGGCGCAATTCACTATTTCCGCAGTCTTCCTGAATATTGGGAGGACAGACTGAACAAGCTCAGGCTTGCAGGCTTCAACACCGTTGAAACCTATGTCTGCTGGAATCTTCATGAGCCTGAAAAGGGAGTTTATGATTTCACGGGTATGCTTGATATTGTAAAATTCATTGAAACTGCTCAGAGGCTTGGCTTATATGCAATTGTAAGACCCGGCCCCTATATTTGTGCAGAATGGGATTTCGGCGGTCTTCCCGCCTGGCTGCTCAAGGACAAAAATATTGAGCTTCGCTGCAACAATGAGGCTTATCTTTCTCACGTCAGGGACTTCTTTGAAAAGCTTTTCTCTCTGCTCAGACCTCTGCTCATCACCAACGGCGGAAACATCATTGCAATGCAGGTTGAAAATGAATACGGAAGCTATTCCAATGACAAGAAATATCTCAAGGCTCTTTCAGATATGTATGATGAGCTGGGAATAGATGTGCTGAAATTCACCTCTGACGGAACCTGGTGCAATATGCTTTCCGGCGGTACCCTTGAAGGCGTTCTGCCCACACTTAATTTCGGCTCACGCACAGCAACAGCCTTTTCCGCTCTCGACAGCTTCGGTGAGGTTCCCAGAATGTGCACTGAATTCTGGTGCGGCTGGTTTGACCACTGGGGTGAAAAGCACCACACAAGAAAGCCCGACGAAATGATCAGGGAGCTTGAGGAGTTTATCAGACAGGGCTCCTCCTTCAATATGTATATGTTCCACGGCGGAACAAACTTCGGCTTCACGGCAGGTGCAAATCATCAGAAGGGCTATGAGCCTACAGTAACAAGCTATGACTATTGTGCACCCCTTAACGAATGGGGTGATTACACAGAAGGCTACCACAAAATAAGAAAGCTGCTTTGCGAAAGTCAGAATATCCCCATGACCGAGCTCCCCCCATCACCTGCAAGACAGAGCATCGGCACAGTGGAGCTTACTGAAAGTGCAAATTTATTTGACAACCTTGATGCAATTGCTCAGAAGCATTATTCTCCCCTTCCGAGAAGCATGGAGGCATACGGTCAGAATTTCGGTCTGATTTATTATGTAACAAAGCTCAGGGGCAGATACGATCCCGGATTTTTAACAATTGAGGACGTTCACGATTATGCTCACGTTTATTTTGAAAAGAAAAAAATTGCCACAATAAACAGATGCAAGCCAAAATCCCTTCTTAACAAGCTGAAATTAAAAAAGCAGCTGTTAATAAAAGGTGTCACCTCTGAAAGTGAAATCGGTGTGCTTGTTGAAGGAATGGGCAGAGTCAATTACGGCTTCAAGGTCTATGACAGAAAGGGCATCTCTGCAGTGACACTTGCAAATCAGGTGCTTACAGATTTTGATGTTTATACCATTCCTTTGAACAACCTTGAAAGGCTTACCTTCAAAAGCATTGATAAGCAAAGCAAAACAGGTCCTGTTTTCCTCAGGGGAAGCTTCAAGGCAGGCAAGGGTGAATGCTTTGTCAACATGGAGGGCTTCACAAAGGGCTATGTGTTTGTCAACGGCTTCAACCTCGGCAGATATTGGAGCATCGGACCTCAGATGTCTTTGTATTTGCCCAGCTCACTTCTTAAAGAGGACAACGAAATCATTATCTTTGAAATGGAAAAATATAACAACAGCCGCATCAGAATTGAGGCTGAACAAAAATTATAACCGTTCACTGACTTAAAAGCATCAGCCGCGGTATGTATGACTCCTCCGCGGTGAATTATAATATAAATTCACCGCGGCTTCTTTAAATAAGATTATTTTACGGAGAGTGTTGATATGAAATATGATGTTATAATCATCGGCGCAGGACCAGGCGGCATTTTCACCGCTTATGAGCTTATGCAGCAAAAGCCGGAGCTGAAGGTTGCTGTGTTTGAGGCAGGTCATCCTCTGAGCCAAAGGCATTGTCCCATTGACGGAAAGAAGATCAAAGCCTGTATCGGCTGCAAAAGCTGTTCAATTATGAGCGGCTTCGGCGGTGCGGGTGCCTTTTCTGACGGAAAATATAATATTACAAACGATTTCGGCGGAACATTATATGAATACATCGGCAAAAAGCACGCCATTGATCTGATGAATTATGTTGATAAAATCAATCTCCGCTTCGGCGGTGAAGGTACAAAGCTTTATTCAACAGCGGGTACACGCTTCAAGACAATATGCATTCAGAATGACCTTCATCTGCTTGATGCGTCCGTCCGCCATCTCGGCACAGACATAAACTTCATTGTGCTTGAAAACATTTTTGAGCATTTAAAGGACAAGGTTGACTTTTTCTTCGACACCCCCGCTCAGACCATCGAGGTTACCGAAGGCGGTTATTCCGTCATATGCCCCGATGCTGCTTATGAATGTGAAAAGTGTGTTGTTTCCGTCGGAAGAATCGGCAGCAAGTGGATGGAGGAGGTCTGCAGAAGCCTGGACATTCCCACAAAATCCAACCGTGTTGACATCGGTGTCCGTGTTGAATTGCCTGCGGCTGTTTTTGCCCATCTGACAGATGAGCTTTATGAAAGCAAAATCGTTTACCGCACCGAAAAATACGGTGACAAAGTGAGAACCTTCTGTATGAATCCCAAGGGTGCTGTTGTCAACGAAAACACCAACGGTATCATCACCGTCAACGGACACAGCTATGAGGATCCCGCAAGACAGACAGAAAACACAAACTTTGCCCTTCTGGTTGCAAAGCATTTTTCTGAGCCCTTCAAGGATTCCAACGGTTACGGTGAATCAATTGCACGTCTGAGCAATATGCTCGGCGGCGGAGTCATTGTTCAGCGCTTCGGTGACCTTATCCGCGGTCAGCGCTCAACTCCCAGCCGTATGAATGACGCATTCATCACTCCCACCCTGAATGCAACGCCCGGTGATTTGAGTCTGGTGCTTCCCAAGCGAATGCTTGACGGCATCATTGATATGATCTACGCTCTTGACAAGGTTGCTCCCGGCACTGCAAACGATGACACTCTGCTTTACGGTGTGGAGGTCAAATTTTATAATATGGAGGTTGAAGTGAACGAAAACCTCGAATCCCGCTTCAAGGGTCTGTATATCATCGGCGACGGAAGCGGAATCACTCATTCTCTTTCACACGCCTCTGCAAGCGGTGTTCATGTTGCAAGAGACATTGCAAAATAATCAGCACCTCCCCCGCGGACGATGTTGATTTTCACTGTTTTTCTTCGGAAATGAAATTTGAATGAAATAAAAAAGTCACACTTTGATGAAAGTGTGACTTTTAATTTTGTGCTTACAGCTTGTTTTTGTCAAAAACTAAAAAGACTCGTCAAATCGAAGGTTGATTAACCGTTTTCAGCAATCCCTTTCTTCGACCAAGTAAACAACGCTTCGGACATCGAATCAAACTCCACTGCTGCGCCGTTTTTCAAATTCATAAAGGTTTCTGCAATTGCCCGATCATCGGAAGCTGCAAGCTGAAGCAAATCCTTTTGTTGTCTGATATAGGTTCCGGTTTGCTTAAAAGCAATTGCCTGCACAACAAAAGAAGCTGATTTATATAATCCTCTTAAAATATCTTCGCTTTTTTCATAGAGCATATTATGAACACAGCCGTGAAATATATTGCAAACACCTGTTTTAATTGCTCTGTTCACGGCACTTTCGTCAACAACAGCCAATACCTCGTCAAGACTTCCCGTGATTGGCACGGTATCATTGCAAAACTGGAACAAGTCTGATGGCTCCCAGTTCAAAATTTCACTTTTGCCTGAGAGAAAACCGCAAATCAAATTCCTGTGTGCAAGAGTATCCAGCATTGCATTGTAAGTCCGAATATCCGAAGCAGACAATTCATCCAGAATTACAACAATGTCAATATCACTTGTTTCTGTTGCTTCACCACGCCCATAACTGCCTTGCAGACCGACAAACCATACTCGGCCGCTAAAGGTCTCATTCAATGTCTGCAGGAAATTTGGCATCCAAGAAGTAATGTCTATCACCTAAATCACCTCCGTCAAAATTTATCATAAAATTGCTTCTTCATATATTTTACACGCCGTAACAGAGCCGCCCTTGAGGTTGGCGCATTCTGAACAATATCAAATCCGTGCATTGTACCCTTGGTTTCAACAAGCTCCGTTGTAACACCTGCTTTTTCAAGCGCATAAGCATAAGCAACAGCCTCATCGTGCAAACAATCAAACTCAGCTGTTTCTATGTATGCATTCGGCAGATTTTCAAAGGATTCCGCTTCCATCGGTGAGGCATATTTCATATCTCCGGCTTTATCAGATTGAATGTAACCGTTCCACATTATCACTGAAAGTTTTGAATTCCACATTGGTGTGTCAGTGTATTTGCGGCAAGACTCGTTCTGATTTCTTCGGTCGGTAACCGGATAAATGAGAAGCTGAAATAACGGCATATCTTTTTCTTTATCTCTTGCCATCTGAGAAACTGCAGCTGCAAGATTACCTCCTGCACTATCACCGGCAACAGCAATCTTTTTCTTATTCACACCAAGCTTGTCTGCATTTTCAAATACCCATTCAAGAGCCGCAAAGCAATCATTGACCGGGGTCGGATACGGATGCTTCGGCGTAAGTCTGTATTGCACAAAAGCAACCTTACAAGGAGCTTCGAGAGCATAGCGCTTAGCAAGTTTGTAATGATAACCGGCCGCACTGAAGAAGAAGCCTCCGCCATGATAATACACAAGACACGGTGCTGACTTTTCAATTCCGTAAGGCTCAAAAAACAATATTTCAATTTCTGTGCCGTCATAGCTTTTGACAAGCTTCTTTGTCACCTGCACCTCACGGTCCTTCCAAAGCCATTTCGGAGACTTAATAAAAGTGTTCATCCGACCTGCAGCTTTTGCACTTTTTATCGGCGGGGTAAAATATGCAAAGGGAAAAAATTCTTTATTAATCGGATATTTCATAACTGCACTTCATCTCCTTTATCAAGCTTCGGTTTATTGGGATAATTATATCACACCTGACATAAAATTACAATCAGATGAAAGTCAAGCCCTTTGCTCAAGGATGTCTTACTGCTTCATTGCCGCAGCTGTCAACCAAGGTTATATAACAGCAACCGTCAGAAATTTCTCCACGACGGTTGCTGTTTTTTATTCATCAGACTTCCTGATTTTAAGGTAACGGTAATCGAACCTGACAAGCCTTAAAAGTCCGATTTACAGCACCTTTAATGATTTTTCTCCTCGCAAGACGCGAGTATTGTTTCGTCGAAGAAATCCTTAAATGCACTGTAACTCGGGCATTTAAGGT
>JAZOWF010000068.1:0-48563 GCA_045659065.1 Acutalibacteraceae bacterium | reverse complement strand
CCGTCACCGCTGTAACGGGCGTTGAGATTCCCCTTTTCGTCTGAAAGAATGTCTGTCAGATCAAGGTAATCAGCACCGTATTTTTCGGCAAGCTTTTTAAAGCCGCTGTTCATAGCTCTCATATTGTCCTGATTTCTCTTTTTGTTGTTATGCTTGAAATCAACAGTATTTACGGGGTAAATTCCCTGAAGAATGAATTTCACATCAGGAAGCTCTTTTTTGGTCAGAGCAAGAATTTTTTCAACATAAGAAACTGTTGTTTCCGGCGCCATATATACCTGATCGTTTGTGCCGATAAGAAGCACAATACATCGGGGCTTTATGTTCAGAACGGTTTTTTCCCATCTTTCAAGAAGGCGGTCACTTGTGTCTCCTCCGATTCCTCTGTTATAAATGCAAAGAGAGGTCTCTGCCATATAATCGGCATACCAGTCAGAAATTCTGCACAGCTCGGTAATGGAGTCACCGGCAAAAACAATCTGATTTTCCTTGCAGATGTTTTCATTCATAAAAATGAAATTGTTGGTTTCGTTAATCTTACTTTCAGAATAACAGGGTGTGTAATCCTTAAGCTTTCTTCTGAACATAAAAGCACCTCAGTTCAAATTTTTATTCACGGCAAAGCTTTTCGGCAGCTGCAAGCTTAACGCAGATGCAAAGAAGCTTTGTTGCAATCATAAGCTCGTCAACGGGAGGATAAGAGGGTGCGATTCGGATGTTTTTGTCGTTAGGGTCAATTCCGTAAGGGAAGGTTGCGCCAACGGTTGTGAGTGTTACACCTGCATTCTTGCAAAGCTCGTAAACTCTCTTTGCTGTGCCGTCCATAACATCAAGGCTGATGAAATAACCGCCTCTGGGCTTTGTCCATGTTGCAACACCGAGACCGCCGAGGCTGCTTTCAAACTCATTTATAACTGCCTTAAACTTAGGAGCAAGGATGTTCTTGTGAAGCTTCATATGCTTCTTGATGCCCTCGACGCTCTTATAGAATTTAACGTGTCTGTACTGATTGATTTTGTCATAACCGATGGTCTGAACAGACATACGGCTCTTGATCATTTCGATGTTTCTGTCAGAAGCAGCAAGAACTGCAACACCTGCACCGGGGAAGCTGATTTTTGAGGTTGAGGTAAATTCAATTACCATATCCTCGTTTCCGTATTTCTTGAGAGCGTCAAAGATGTTGACAAGCTCATCACCCTTTTCCTTGAGGTCGTGGATAATATAAGCGTTATCCCAGATGATTCTGAAGTCCTTTGCAGCAGGCTTCATTGAGGCAATTCTCTCAACAGTTTTTTCAGTATATGTAATACCTGTAGGGTTTGAATACTTAGGAACACAGAACATACCCTTGACTGTGGGATCTTTAACAAGCTCCTCAACAGCATCCATATCGGGTCCCTCATCTGTCATATCAACGGGAATGAGCTTGATGCCGTAATATTCACAGATTGAGAAATGTCTGTCATAACCGGGACAGGGACAAAGGAACTTGATGTTTTCCTGATCCTTCCAGGGCTTGTCTCCTGAGCCTGTAAGCATACACTGAGTGATGTAATCAAACATCATATTAAGGCTTGAGTTACCGCAGACAATAACATTATCTGTGGGTACACCGAGAAGCTTTGCGAAGATTTCCTTGCACTCAATGATACCTGTGAGAATACCGTAGTTTCTGTATTCAAGGCTGTGGTTGCTTGCCTCATCCTCCCAATCCTGAGAGGTGATTGCATCAAGAAGTCCGTTTGATACGGCAAGCTGGTCTGAGCCGGGCTTACCTCTTGACATATCAAGCTTAAGACCCTGTGCCTTATAAGCTTCATATTCCTTTATGAGAGCTTCCTTTGTTTCAAGAAGCTTTTCTTTGTTAAATTCTCTCATTTCCATAAAACCAAATACCTCTTTCTTAAATTATTAGAAATCTGCGCTGCCTGTTGTTCTGGGGAAGGGGAGCACATCTCTGATGTTTGAAATACCTGTCAGATACATTACAAGTCTTTCAAAGCCGAGACCGAAGCCTGCGTGCTTTGTGCCGCCGTATTTACGAAGGTCAAGATACCACCAATAATCCTCTTCTCTGAGACCGAGCTCCTTGATTCTGTCAAGAAGAACATCATATCTTTCTTCTCTCTGGCTTCCGCCGACGATTTCACCGATACCCATAACAAGAAGGTCACAGGCTGCAACGGTTTTTCCGTCATCGTTGAGTCTCATATAAAAAGCTTTGATTTCCTTGGGATAATCTGTGACGAAAACAGGCTTTCTGAAAATCTGCTCTGTAAGATATCTTTCGTGCTCAGTCTGAAGGTCACAGCCCCAGTAAGCCTTGAATTCAAATTCATCGTTATGCTCTTCAAGAAGCTTGATTGCATCTGTGTAAGTCACTCTTGCAAAGTCAGAGGATGCAACAGCGGTAAGTCTTTCAATGAGACCCTTGTCCACAAACTGATTGAGGAATTCAATATCCTGTTTGCAGTGCTCCATACAGTAATTGATGACAAACTTAATCATTCTTTCTGCAAGAGCCATATCGTCATTGAGGTCTGCAAAGGCAATTTCGGGTTCAATCATCCAGAACTCCGCTGCGTGTCTCTGAGTGTAGCTCTTTTCTGCTCTGAAGGTGGGTCCGAAGGTATAAATCTTACCGAAGGCCTGAGCCATAATTTCACCCTGAAGCTGGCCTGAAACAGTAAGGAAAGCACTCTTGCCGAAGAAGTCCTGACTGTAATCGATTTCACCCTGCTCGTTTCTGGGGGGATTTTCCATATCAAGAGTTGTCACTCTGAACATTTCACCTGCACCTTCACAGTCACTGCAGGAAATAAGGGGTGTATGAGCATAAATGAAGCCTTCGCTTTCAAAGAATCTGTGAATTGCCTGAGCTGCAACTGAACGGACTCTGAACGAAGCTGAATAAATATTTGTTCTGGGACGAAGGTGAGCAATTGTTCTGAGATATTCAAGGGAATGTCTCTTTTTCTGCAGGGGGTATTCGGGAGCTGATGCGCCCTCAAGCTCAACCTTGACCGCATTGATTTCAAAGGGCTGCTTTGCTTCGGGAGTGAGAATAACCTTACCCTCAACAATTACGGCTGCACCGACGTTATATTTTGCAACCTGAGCAAAATTGTCAATTTTATCCTTTTCAAAAACCACCTGAACACCCTTGAAGCAGCTGCCGTCGTTGATTTCCATAAAGCCGAGAACCTTTGAGTCTCTGTTGGTTCTGATCCAGCCGCAGACAGTTACGGTGCCTTCGGTATAATTTTCAATATTTTCATAAAGCTTTGCAATTTCTGTACGTTTCATTTTTTCGGCCTCCTAGCAGAAGTTTACATACTTTTTTATTATATCAATTATATATCAGAAATTCAATAGCAGCAAAAAATAAAAATACACAAAGGTTAATGATAAAAGAAAAATATTTTAATGAAAAAAATCATCTTCAGCCAAAGACCTTTATGCTTTTCATCACGGGTGCCGTTCTCGACTGAGTTATAAGAATAACAAGCTCCGTTGTCTGAACAGGCTTTCTGAATCTTATAATCTTACCCGAACCGATAACAGTGGCATCGTATATTTTCATATAGTCCTGTCCGTCTTTGCAGTAAATCTCAAATTCCTCCACCCTTTGACCGAAGCGGAGCTCCTCTTCGAGAAACAAGGCAGACACCTCTCTGCTCTTTCCGCCGAAGGTGACCGAAAAGCCCTTTTCACCGTCCTTGAGTGCCATCGAGCCCTCCTCACCTTTTTCCTCAGGTGAAACAAAGGGAGCACAGACCGCGTCGGTAACCGGATTTTCAAAGGGTGCTTTGATCAGCTGAGCAAACCGTTCAAGGCTTTTAACCTCTCTTTTGTTGATAAGTCCCCTTTTGTCAGGCGGCACGTTAAGAAGCATTGATGCATTTCCGCCGACGGTGTTGAAAAAGATTTCAGCAAGGTGCTCCGGCGTTCTTTTTTTCTTGAAGGCATAATACAGACTGTTGTGCCAGAACCAGCCGAGATTGATTGAAACATCTGCCTCTGCCGGCTTGAAAGCAAGATTGTCACAGCCTCTGAGCACCTGTCTTGAGCCAAGGTCACTGCTTTTTTCGTTGAGATTTTCTGCCATCTGAGCAAGCTGATTTTCGTCAGTCTGAGAATTTTCCATTATAAGATCATTGCTGTCCTTTTCAACGGGAATAACACTCCACTCACTCTTTCTTACCTGACCGCCTTCATTGCCGATCCAGCGCACATCGGGACCGCAGATGGTGATAACAGCCTTTGGCTGAAGCTCTCTTATGACAGAATAATATCTCTCCCAGTCATAAACCTGCTTCTTTCCGTTTTTTCCTTCACCGCAGGCTCCGTCAAACCAGAGACAAAACAGCTCACCGTAATTTGTGCACACCTCTTTAAGCTGAGCAACAAAGAAATCATTATACTCAGCAGTGCCGTAGCTGCTTTCATGTCTGTCCCAGGGAGAAAGATAAATTCCCAGCTTCAGACCGTATTTTTTGCAGCTTTCGGAAAGCATTCTGACAATATCCTTACCGAAGGGGGTGTTCATAACATTGTGGTCTGTCAGCTTTGTGTCAAAAAGGCAGAAGCCGTCGTGATGCTTTGCAGTGATGATGACTCCCCTGCTTCCCGTTTTTTTCAGCTCACGGCACCATTGATCCGTGTCCAGCTCAGCGGGATTGAAGCGTGAGATGTCCTCTCTGCCGTCACCCCATTCTCTGTTATTCATTGTGTTGACACCGAAGTGAATGAAATTGTAATATCTCATGCTGAGAAAATCAAGCTGTCTTTCATCGGGACAAACCGAAGCAAATTTCTCTGCTTCACTGTCAAAGGCAAGTGCACGCTTTTCTCCGCTGCACCAGCTTTCATTAAAAATATTCTTTTCTGTTTTCATATTATATCTCCTTCAAAAAATCCCGAGGCACCAAAATAAATGCTTCGGGATAAATTTTTATGCATAGCTGAGGTAAACGTCCAGACCGTTAACGGAATAACTGATTGAGGTTGCTTTAAGGCCCTCAACAAAGGCATTGAGCATCTCTTCATCATAAAGAGTGATTCTTGCATCTATTCTCAGATTCTGATAATTTCCGAAAACATTACCGGGAAGGAAGCCTGTGCACCACCAGTATTCACCGTAGGGTCTTGTGAATTTAGCCACCCAGTCTGATTCATCATCAAAGATACTCTTTCTCTGATAGAATGTCATTGACATCTTGATTCTCTCATCATCCTCAGCGCAGGCATAATGAGCAATAGGTGTTGTGGAAAGCTTGTTATAAACACCGATTTCTGCACCGTAGAAAATAAGTCCGTACTGTCCCTTCCAGAACTGAACAAGCCAGTCCTTGCCGTCATAGGTGAAATATACTCTCTCCGTGTCGAAGTTGATGAAGGTCAGAGGTGCAAGAGTGTCAAAAATTGCATTGTAGCCGACAACTCTCTGCCAGGGGTCAGCCGCAGTATAGAAATATTTACCCTCAGGCGAGTAAAGATATCCAAAGATGCCTTCACCCTCCATTTGAGAAATGTAATCGTCGGTATTGCCCTCATCAGCCTTAAAGCTGACATTGACAAAGTCGGAGAAATTACTGAAATACTGCTTGTCATTTGCTGACAGATAAGCTCTTACCTTATATGAATATACCGTTGTTTCATCAGGAGTTGTGTCGGTATAGGATGCGGTTTTTGTCTTGGCAAGAATCTTCCATGAGCCGTCAACAGCATCATATCTGTAAACCTCATAGCCTGACGCACCTGTGCTCTTTGACCATGTAAGCTTGATTCCGCTGAGCTTTACAGCACCCTTGAGATTTGAGGGCTTGAGAGGATTTGTTGCAGTTTCAACCTCTTTGCTGTAAGAAGCATAAGCGGTGGCTGAGCCGTCATTTTTGGTGTAGGCTCTGACCTTGAACTTATAAACAGTTGCTGAATTAAGCTGCTTGACTGTGATTGATGTGCTTTCTGTTTTGCCCACACTCACCCAGAGATTTGTTGCCGTGTTCAGACGGACAATCTCATAACCTGAAGCGCCCTTAATGCTGTTCCAGCTGAGCTTTACGCTTTTTGTTGCACTGTCAGTTACCTTGAGTCCGCTTACGGTACCGGCAGCAGTTTTAAATTTGCACATTGCCGATTCAAGACTTGTGGTGTTCTTTTTGGAAACTGTCACATAAGCTTTGACACGGAATTTATAGGTTGTGTTTGCCTTAAGCTTATTTACTGTATAGCTTGTACCCTTGACGCTGTCCAGAAGAGTATAGCCCTTCTTGCCTGAATCATACTGATAAACACGATATCCGCTTGCACCGCTGACTGCCTTCCAGGTAAGCTCTGCCTGATTTTCCGAAACAGAGACTGCCTTTAAGCCTGTGGGAGTCTGAGGCGGAGTAACAACAGTCACAGTTTTTGTGGCTTCGCCGTAAATGTTCTTCTCACCAATAGTTTTGTAAGCCTTGACTCTGAATTTATAGACCGCCGCACTGCTGAGAGAATCCATTGTGAAGCTTGTCTTCTTTGTTGCATCAACGGCATTCCACTTTTTTGCCTGAGCATCATAAAGATAAATCTTATAGCCTGTTGCACCGCTGACCTTGTTCCAGGAAAGAGTAATCTTTGTTGCTGAATCAGCCTTTCCCTTGAAGGAGGAAGGAGTTTCGGGCTTTGTGGTTACGGCAAGAGTCTTTGACATATTGCCGTAAACAACAGAGTTTTTCTTTTTGATATAAGTTCTGACTCTGAACTTATAGGTCTTTGCACCCTTGAGTGAGGTTACCTTATAGGTTGTCTGATTTGTGGTTTTGATTGTCTCCCATTTTTTCTCAGCCGAATCATAAAGATAAACCTTATAACCGCTGACGGAGTCAATGCTTTCCCAGCTGAGAGTCACAGATGAAGCAGTAATATCAGTTGCCTTGAGCTTTTTGACCACACCGACAGTGGCAGCCTGAGCGCCAATCAGAGTTGCAGCAGCAATAAGCCAGCACATCAGCGCACTCAGGGTAATTTTAAATATTTTCTTCACCGTTTTAATTCCTCTTTCTTTTTTATTTGATCTGTACGCCGCCAAAGGGTCTGATTGAAAGAACATAGCAGGAATCATCACCGAAGATTGATTTCATTGCTGCTGTGTATTCCTCAATCATTTCATTGGGAACAAAAGCCTGGATTGTTCCTGCGAAGCCGCCGCCGTGAACTCTCCATGCACCTTTACCTTCAAGAATCTGCTCACTGACAGCAAGAGCCAGTGAAAGAGGCTGATTTTTGGGAGCCTTACAGGTATAAACGTTCTGATTATACATATATGATGATCTGCCGCTTGCAATGATGAGCTTTTTGAACTGCTCAAAATCCTTCTTTGCAAGAGCCTCTGACTGAGCAACAACCTTTTCATTTTCACCGTAGAAATGAAGAGCTCTGATAACTGCTCTTTCGCTGATGCTCTTTGCAATTGCACCTGCATTCGCAAGAATATCTTCCTTGGTGCACTCTCTGAGCACCTTTTTGCCGAAGAAGGCTGCAACACTTTCCATTTCTGTTCTTACCGCTGCATATTCGTCTGTGAGATCTGAATGACTGCCCTTTGTGTCCACAATGCAAAGGCTGTGACCTGATTTTGAAAAGTCAAAATCAATCTTGTTGATAACGGGCTTGTCTGTATCTTCAAAGTCAATTGAAACAAAGCCGCCGACTGAGCAGGCTGTCTGGTCAAGAAGACCGCAGGGCTTGCCGAAATATACGTTTTCGCTGTACTGTGAAATCTTTGCAATTTCAACATCGTCAACCTTGCCGTCATTGTAAAGGTGGTTGAGCATTGTGCAGACAAGCACCTCAAAAGCAGCAGAGGATGAAAGACCTGAGCCTGAAAGCACCTGAGAAGCTGTTGTTGCATCAAAGCCGCCGACGTTATAGCCGAGCTCCTTGAATCTTGCAACAATACCTCTGATGATTGACTGGCTCTTTCCGATTTCCTCCTTCTTGATTTCAAGGTCGTCACAGCTTACCTGATCAAGAGGATAGCCCGCTGACTTGATTCTGATGATACCCTCATCATTTTTGGAGGCAACGGCAATTGCATCAAGGCTGATACCCGCTGCAAGAACAAGTCCGTGGTTATGGTCGGTATGATTGCCGCCGATTTCAGATCTGCCGGGAGCTGAGTAAAGTCCGACCTGTCTTTCTTCATTCTTATCAAAAAGCTCACGGAAGGCATCGAGAACCTCAAGGAATCTTGAATACTGAGTGTCGTAAGCATCCTTCTGATAAACAACTGCAAAGCTTTCGTCGATTTTTTTCTCCTTGAGGAGAGTTTCCATTTCCTTAATGTTAATCATATCTTTTTCAACCTTTCATTGAATTTATTTTTTATTTTTTGTCAGCCCGATTCCTCCGGAAAGTATGAGCATAACCACACCCGAAAGGAAAGAGAGCATCATAAGCGGTACAATAAAGCTTGCCGAGGCAGGATCAAAAACGTTCCTGCCGATAAGAGTATATGAAAACAGCTTATAAGAAAAGCCCGCAAGCGATACAAGAATAAATTTTATGTAGCCCATATCCGTTGTGCCGTAAAGCATACTGACATTATTCACGGAAATAACGGGAATGAGTCTGAGACCGAACAATACCATCGGCGATCCGATTTTGTTGCTGTCAATGAATTTGTGCAGGGTATCGTTTTTTTCAATGAGCTTTTCGGCATTGCCTCCGCCGAATTTTCTGCCCCAGAAATACCTGATGCTGTAAAGAATCGTAAGTCCCGCCATATTAATCAGAAGTGCCTCATACCACTGAAAAATCACTCCGCAGGCAACACATATACAAGACAGAGGAAACCAGGGTAAAACCGATTTCACTGCAAAATTAAGCAACACAATCACCACGGTCTGCCAGGTGGCACCGTGGGTCTGAATTCTGTTTTCAAAGGTTAAAAGCGCGTCGGTATATTTTGCATACCATTCGTTGAATTCATCAAGTGCAAATATTCTCAGAAGAATTGCAAGGACCAACGCCAGAAGAAAACAAATAAACGCCGAAGTGTTCAGTGCATAATGAACTCTTCTTCTTTTGTTCAAAGCTTCCACTCCTTAAATCACAGCAATGAGATATACTTACCTCATTATACTACATTTTATTTTATAATATATAGCCTTTAAGGTCAACTGATTTTGTGATTTATTTTTTAATTTTGTTATAATATATTATCATTTTCTTCGGGGAATGATGACAAACACATAAAGATGTGATAAAATATACCTACCAATATAAAAGGAGAATAAATATGAAACTTGTTATTCTTGACGGATACACAGAAAACCCCGGTGATCTTTCATGGGACTGGCTGGGAGCTTTTGTTGACGATTACAAAATTTATGACATCACTCCCCCTGAGCTGATTGTTGAAAGAAGCCTTGATGCTGACATTCTTGTGACAAACAAAACTGTTCTGACAGCCGGAATCATTGCTTCATTGCCCAAGCTTAAATTCATTTCAACTCTTTCAACGGGCTATAACACAATTGACCTTCAGGAAACTGCCAAAAGAGGAATCACCGTTTCCAACATTCCCGCATACAGCACCAACGGTGTTGCACAGCTTGTTTTTGCGCTTTTGCTTGAAATTACAAATCAGGTCGGCATACATAACGAAAGTGTGAAAAAGGGTGAGTGGTGTGAAAGCGAGCATTTCTGTTATTGGAAAACTCCTCTGAGTGAGCTTGCAGGCAAAACAATGGGTATTGTGGGCTTCGGTAAAATCGGCTCAGCCGTTGCAAACATTGCAAATGCCTTCGGAATGAGAGTTATTGCCTTTTCACCCAACACAAAAAACTATGACGGCTTCGGCAAAACTGAATTTCTCAGTCTCGAGCAGGTGGCAAGGAAAAGTGATGTTCTTTCTCTTCACTGCCCCCTCACAGCCGACACGGAAAACCTTGTGAATATGGATTTCCTTAAAAAGATGAAAAGCAATGCCATCATCATCAACACCTCAAGAGGTCCCGTTATCAATGAAAAGGATCTTCGTGAGGCTCTTGACAAGGGAATCATTGCGGCAGCAGGTATGGATGTTCTTTCAACAGAGCCTCCAAAGAAGGACAATCCCCTTCTCAGCTGTGACAAATGCTTCATCACTCCCCACATTGCATGGGCAAGTCTTGAAGCAAGAACCAGACTTATGAATATTTTCAAGGATAATGTTGAAGGCTTTGTAAATGGCAAGCCTGTAAATGTTGTGGGTTAAAAGCTTAACAGAAAAAACAGCGGGTATAATCATCACTGAGGTCAGTGGATTATATCCGCTTTGATTTTAATAATATCCGTAAAACAAAAAACACTCTCCGTTTCCGAAGAGTGTTATTTTTTTAATCAGTCTTCCTTCTTCTTAAGGCAAAGGAATGCTGCAGCTGATGCAAGTGAAAGAGTTGCAATAGCTGTTACAACTGCTGATGTGTCACCTGTTTCGGGAACTGATGTTGTTACAACAGGAGGAACTGTTGTTGTGGGAGCAGCTGTTGTTGTTTCATCGGGAACTTCACCGTCAACATAACCGAGATAAAGGTTAGCAAAGAAGTTAACGATTTCGTTATCGAGAAGAGCCTCGATTGTTGTTGTGTCAAGACCGAGTGACTCAAGACCTGCAAGGAGTGAATCAGCAAGACCTGCCATAATGTCTGTTGTTGTGTATGAGGTTGAACCTGCATTTGTTGTTGCATCAATGAGAGCCTGAATGTCAAGGTTACCGATTGCGCTGAGGTCAAAGATGCTCAGGTCAACACCTGCATTTGCCATTGAATCAGCAACAACAGTGAGAAGCTCATCAAGCTGAGCAATGTCGAAGTCCTCGAACATTGTTTCAATTGATTCTGTGTCAAATGTTGTGATAAGGTCTGTGAGCCATGTGATGTCAAGAGTTGAGCCTGTAAGCTGAGTTGTTGTTTCTGTTGTTTCAGCTGTTGTACCTTCTTCATCAGTTGTGGGTACAAGGTTGTTGTAGAAAGCTTCAAGATCAAATGTACCGAGATCAAAGCCTTCAAGGAGAGCCTCAAGCTCTTCGTATGAATAACCGCTGAAATCAATGCCTTCGAAATAATCCTCAAAGGATACTGTTGTTTCCTCAGCAAAAGCTGTGGGGAGGAGAAGACATAAGGAAAGAGTTACTGCAACAATAACACCGAGAATTTTTTTCATAACTAAATTCATCCTTTCTTTAATACATATATCAACGGTCATAACCGCAATATACCAATCATCTGTAACATTATACTATACTGAAAAATAAAAATCAATAACTATTTCAGAATTTTTTAAATAAATTTACCATGTAACATAAACATCAAGACCCTTGGTTTTGAAATCCTTATCAAGCTCAAGTCCGTTTTCCTTAAGAGCATTGACGAAGCAAAGAAGCATATTGTAATCCTTCATTGTGATTCTTGATTTTGTCAGAAGCTCAGATCTGTCTGACATTTTTTCAAGTCTGCCGGGTACAAAGCCTGTACACCACCAATATTTTGCATAATCTCTTGAAAAGATTTCCTCACCGTTGCGGTAGAAGGTTGAAGACATATAAAGAGCATCCTCGTCACTTGCGCAGTCATAATAATCAACGTCACGTGAGGGATCCTTTGTGTAAACGCCGATTTCCATACCAACGAAAATCATACCATACTGACCCTTCCAGAACTGAATGCACCAGTCTTTGTCAGCATAGTTGAACTTGCAGCGCATTGTGTCAAGATAAAAAATGCCGAAGGGTGCAAGGGTATCGTAAATTTCACCGTAGCCGATTGCTCTCTGCCAGGGATCTGTGCTTGTGAAATAGAAATTTCCGTTAGCATCATAAAGATAACCGGCAAGTCCGCTGGATGAAAAATCGATGCCGCCTGAGCTGGGCAGAGTAACTTTTGCAGTAGTTGTTGTCGCAGCTGTTGTGGGAGCTGCAGTTGTGGTTGTTTCAGTTGTTGTGGGAAGAGTAACAGCCTCAGTTGTTGTGGGAGCTGTTGTTGTCTCAGTTGTGGTTTCCGTTGTTGTGACGGTTGTGGGCTGAGTTGTTATAATTGTTGTCGGCATGGCAAAGGTTGTCAGCAGATTGCTTGTTGTTGAAGCAAAAGCATCAACAGAGGGTGAAAGAACAGTCTCTGTTGTGGGAGCCTGTGTTGTTGTGATAACAATGTATGTAGGCATCTGAGAAGGTTCGGGCTCAACATTTTTTGTCATCATTTTAACTCCGAGAAATGAGCCGCCGCATACCACCAACAAAGCAACCAAAGTCAGTATTGCGTTCTTGTTTTTGGAAAAATTCATTTTTCGACCTCCGGTTAAATTATATGTATATCAAATCTGTGCATTATTTCATATCTAATAGGATAACAGATATAACTGTCAAGGTCAAGTAAAATTTTTCTTGTTTACAAAAATGTTCGGATTTTGGCTTTTTTTCCCAAAAGTTGAAATAAAACTGTTAATTTTGCTCAAATTTCTCCCCCTTTTTCCGCCTCTCTGGAGAAAAAAACAACCCCGCAAAATATGCGGGGTTATAAATTCAGATTAATCAGTTGTTACCGAAAATGTTTCTGCCCTTGAAAACGTTGAGAACATCGCTTTCGTCATCAGCAGCCTGATCAAAAACTGAGCCTGAGCTCTTGGGAGGAGTTTCAATAACATCATAATTCTGAGCGGGAGCCTGCTGAGCTGGAGCTGAATTATATCTTGCTTCATTGAAGATTGATGAAACGTCAGGAGCTGTTCTGCCTGAATTTTCAATCATTGAAGCAAAGCCCTGACCGAATCTTGATGCGGCAAAGTCAACAGTCTCCTGAGCGGGACGTGATGCCACACTGATGAATTCGGGATCAGCCTGAGTCTGATCGGGAGCCTTTGCAGCAGCTGCAGCCTGAACAGGTTCCTGTGCGGGAGCTTCCTGCTCCTTCTGAGCGCCGAAGCCTGTTGCAATAACAGTGATGAGCATTTCATCACCCATATTTTCATCAAATACAGAACCGAAGATGATGTTTGCATCGGGATGAGTTGACTCAGCAATGAGTGTACCTGCCTGCTCAATCATGTCAAGAGACATATCGGAGGAGCAGGTTACATTGATGATTACGCCGCTTGCACCGTCGATTGCAGTTTCGAGAAGAGGACTTGTGATTGCCTGCTTTGTTGCCTCGGCAGCACAGTCAGCACCTCTGCCGCGACCGATACCCATATGAGCAAGACCTGCATCCTGCATAACACTCTTGATATCTGAGAAGTCGAGGTTGATATAACCGGGAACCTGGATTGTGTCAGAAATACTCTTGACACCCTGCCAGAGAACATCGTTTGCCTTGCCGAAGGCATCCTTCATTGAAAGTGACTTGTCACCGAGAAGCTTAAGTCTTTCATTGGGGATGACGATAAGGCTGTCAACATGCTTTTCAAGCTCTCTGATGCCTTCTTCAGCCTGAGCCATTCTCTTCTTGCCTTCAAATCTGAAGGGCTTTGTAACGATACCCACTGTAAGAGCACCGAGCTCTCTTGCAATTTCAGCAACGATGGGGGCTGCGCCTGTACCTGTACCGCCGCCCATACCGGCTGTGATGAAGACCATATCTGTTGAACGGAGTGCTTCGGCAATAACGTCACGGCTTTCTTCAGCCGCTCTTTTACCAACCAAGGGGTCACCGCCGGCGCCCATGCATCCGGTCACTTTTTCACCGATCTGAATCTTATGTGTAGCTTTTGATTTTTCAAGAATCTGTCTGTCAGTGTTGATTGAAAGGAATTCTACGCCGACAATACCGTTATCAACCATTTCATTGATTGCGTTTCCGCCGCCGCCACCGACACCTACAACCTTAATCTGATTGTAAGCAATGTTTTCGTTATCCATTACGAAGCTCATTTTACTTCCTCCTGCATAAATATATTTGAATTTTAATGCTTTTTGAATATTATATCGCTTATAATTCAAGTTATTATATCATATAATTCCCCAAAATACAATAACCTTAAGCTATTAAATTCACTTAATTTTCTATTAAATTTCATAAAAGCAGAAATATCCGCCTTATTTATCCATTGTACCTTTAAGGACAATCACCTTATCGGGATAATCAATAAGAACATAGCCCGGGTCCTTGTCTCCGATTTCCTGATTGGCTGCAATGTCAGCGGAAATGAGCTTTTCTGCAAGCTCACTTTCACTCAGCTTCTTGACTGCAGTGCCGAAATAAAGAGCAATTCTTGAATCGTAAACAGCAACAATATCGTCAATTTTGCTGACATTAATGACGCAATTTTCAAATTTACCCGAAAGAATCAGAGCCCTTGCAATTTTCTTTGCAGCCTGATAGGCCTCAAGATTTTCATCAGAGGGGACAAAGACAGTACCCGTTTCAACCTGCTGGCTTTTGAGACCTTCAACGCGGAACATTCCGTCTTTGAGCTTTTTCTTTTTCAAGGAAAGCACCTTGTCGTTTTCATCAACACAAAACCAGTTTTTACCGTTTTTCACAACAAGCATATCCGTTGTATCGGTAACGGTAAGGATGACTGCATTTCCGTCAGAGTAATCTCTTTTGACCTCAACAGAGCTGATATAAGGCAGCTCCTTGACAAGCTTTTGTGCAACCTCATCCTTTTTGAAGTCAAAGATTCTCTGATCGACGTAAACAGTTGATTTTTTGATGATTTTTTCATCAGAATAAATGCTGTTGCCTTCAATAAGAATCTTTTCAACCTTAACTCTGCTCAGAGTGTTGCACAATAAAACAAAAAGGCCCACAATAACAAGCATAACAACCGTGGCGATCAGACCGAAGTTTCTTTTTTTATTGACGCTTTCGGAGCGCTCCTTCATAATTTCAACGTGAGAATAGCCCTCTCCTCTTTTACGCACTGTATTTTCATTGCTTGTTTTCAGTCCGTCGTCTTTTCTGGGACGCTTTACCTGCTTCGGAGTGCTTTGGCTTTTTCTCTTATCTGCACCGGTGTCAACAGGCGGCTTTTTCTTTTTTGAGCTCTTTTTCTCCCCTCTTGTATCCTTGCCCTTCGGTGTTCTTGAATTTATATTACTGCTTCCGGCTGAAGAAGCGGTCTTTTTGTTTTTACTCTGAGATGCAGACCTTGATTTGTCAGCGGCTGCAGTTGTTCTCCTTGCCGCTGTGCCTGAAGCAGCTGACGACGAAGCAGCCGTGCTTCTCTGAGAAGCCGATGCACCGCTTTCTGCCGCATAACCGCCAAGATTACCGAATCTGCTAAGGTCCGTTTTCTGCAGTCCGCTGACAGGACTCATATTCGCATAGTCGTCAAGTGATAATTTTTTATCCTCCTGCACTTTCTTGTCTCCCTTCCTTTTCTGAATGAAAATCCTGTTCAGGCACCGCAGCGTCTGATATCCGCGCCGATGCGCATAAGATTTTCTTCGATTTTTTCGTATCCTCTGTCTATATGATAAATTCTGTCAATAACCGTTGTGCCTCTTGCACTCAGCCCCGCAATCACAAGAGAGGCTCCCCCTCTCAGATCGGGTGCACATACCGAGGCTCCGTACAAGGACCTGACCCCGTCAATGAGTGCCACCTTACCTTCAATTTTAACCTTCGCGCCCATTCTTACAAGCTCAGCAACGTGCTTGAAGCGGCTTTCGAAAATATTTTCCACCATCACGCTTGTGCCCTCCGCCTTTGTCAGCATTGACATAACGGGAGCCTGGGCATCGGTAGGAAAGCCCGGGTACGGCATTGTTCTGATGTCTCTGACAGAACAAGGTCTCCTGTTCATAACAATTCTGAGGCTGTCTTTTCTTTCGGTAATTTCACAGCCCGCCGCCTCAAAAACGGGTATGACCGACATAAAATGCTCTGTATTTATATTTTTAAGATAAACGTCACCCTTTGCCGCTGCCACTGCCGCCATATAGGTCAGCGCAACAATACGGTCAGGCATTACGGTGTATTCACAGCCGTGAAGTCTGCTGACTCCGTCAATAATAAATGTGCCGTGAGAAAGAATTTCAATACTGCATCCGCAGCAGCGCAGAAATGAAACAAGGTCCTCGATTTCAGGCTCCCTTGCTCCGTTGAGAATCACGGTACGCCCCGCAGAGCTTGCCGCCGCAAGAATAACATTCTCTGTGGCACCCACACTGGGAAAGGAAAGACTTATCACCGTGCTTTCGGGTGAGGTAAGCCTTTCACACCGTATATAACCGTGGCTCTCATCTATTTTATAGCCCATACTTTTGACGGAGCTTAAATGAAGATCAATCGGTCTGAGCCCGATTTCACATCCGCCGGGAGCAGAAAGCTCCGCCCTTCCCGTTCTGCCGAGAACAGAGCCGAGAAAAACAATTGACGAGCGCATTTCTCTCATCAGGCTGTCAGGAATCTCACTGCCCGAAACACCCGTTGAATCAACGGTAACGGTTCCGCCCGATTTTTCTACCCTGCATCCGAGATGCTCAAGTATCTTTATAGCCGCATCAACGTCGGAAAGCCCGGGACAGTTATGTAAAATACTGACTCCGTCAACAAGAACAGTTGCCGCAAGAATGGGCAGGGCACTGTTTTTTGAGCCGTGAACATCAAGCTCACCTTTGAGAGCTTTTCCTCCGTTAATGATTAAACTGCCCATAAAATCACACCTTTCACACCATTCTATGCAAAAAATGTGAAATCCGTGATTTATTTTACAAGAGAAAGAACTATATCGGCAATTTTTTCCTTTGCATTGAAAAGAGCCATTGCCTTTGCATTGCTTTCCGTCGCTTTTCTTTTTTCATCGTTATCGGCAAGAGACAGGAAAAGCTCGTTCATCTTTTCCTTTGTCAGATCCTTTTCCTCAATAACAAGGGCCGCACTGTTATTAACAAGAGCCATTGCATTGTGATACTGATGATTTTCGGAAACATTGGGAGAAGGAATAAGAATTGAAGCCTTGCCGAGAGCCTGAAGCTCTGAAAGGGTGCTTGCTCCTGCACGGCAGATTACAACATCGGCGGCGGACATACAGACGTCCATATCGCTGATATATTCTCTTATTTCGATATTATCGTATTCATCAGGATTGACGCCCTTTTCTCTGAGCTTATCGGGTACCCACAGCCCGTACTGACCCATTGCGTGAAGGAAATAATAATCCTTGTTGCCGCAGTGCTCACAGATAATATCCACCATTGCATTGTTTATTGTTGCCGCACCGAGACTTCCGCCCATTGAAAGAATAAGCTTCTTTGAATCGGAAATGCCCATCTTTGCTCTGCTTATATCTCTGTCAGCTCTGAGCATTTCACCTCTGACGGGAAGGCCGGTCACTGTAGGCTCGTTTTTGCACTGAAGATGCTTTTTCGCATCCTCAACGGTAAGCATAACCTTGTCAACAAGCTTTGCAAGAGCCTTGTTTGTCACTCCCGGAAAAGCATTCTGCTCATGAATTGCAGTGGGAATGCCCATCTTTGCAGCCATTCTCACAACGGGACCGCTGACATAACCACCAAAGCCGATTACAACATCGGGAGCAAAATCTCTGATAATTTTTCTGACGGATGCGGAGCAGGTAAGAAGATAAAAAACTGCAAGGATGTTTCTGATGATATTTTCAACCGTCAGCTTTCTCTGAAAGCCGGCAATTCTGATTGTTTTAAGCTCAAAATTTGCCTGAGGGACAAGCTTTGCCTCCATCTTTCCCTTTGCACCCACAAAAAGAATCTGTGCATCGGGATGTCTTTCTCTGATTTCACCCGCAACTGCAAGAGCAGGGTTGATATGGCCGCCCGTACCGCCGGCAGCAAATAAAATTTTCATTTTTAATCTCTCCTTAAAAGGCGTAAAGCCTAATTTATTTTCAGCAAAGCTGTGAGCTTCTTATAACCTGAAACAGCCTGAAGTTAAATTCAGGCTTTTCAGTATTATTTTTCCATATTTGCATCTCTTGACACCGATAGCACAATACCCATACCTATCATTATAGCCCACAGGGATGAACCGCCGTAGCTGAAGAAGGGAAGGGGCATACCTGTGTTTGGGAAAAGGTCGGTGATAACCGCCATGTTGAAAATGACCTGAATTGCAATCAGAGTCACAACACCGATGGCAAGCAGTGAACCGAAATAGTTTTTACAGTTAACTGCAATATAAATGCCTCTGAGAACAAGTGCCGCAAAAAGAATAAGAACGATGCAGGCACCAAAAATTCCTCTTTCCTCACAGAAGATTGAGAAAACAAAGTCATTGTGAGGCTCGGGAACATAAAGATTTTTCTGTCTTGACTGACCGAAGCCGACACCGAAAAAGCCGCCCGATGCAATGGCATAAAGTCCGTTGTTGGTCTGATAACGCTTGTCAGGATCGACTTCATCGGGATTAAGCCATGCATGAATTCTTGTATAAGCATTACCGAAATTCTCAAGAATCTCATAATTATTAAGGATATACACAATTGCAACAGCCAGAATTATGGCTATTATTACAAAATAGCTTTTCCTTGCACCGCTGAAAAAGCACATTACAAGACCGAGTGAAAACAGAACAATTGCACCTGAGTAATGGCTTCCGAGAAGAACAAGAACACAGTAGCTTGCAAGAATTAAAGCAAGAACCGTTGCTGCAAGAAGTGAGTTACCTGTGTGATTGAAAATAAACTCTTCAACAAGGTTGAACTTTTTCGGATCAACTCTCACCTTTATAAATTCAAGGGGGCCCGTGCGCAAGGAATTTTTCATTGCACAGATAAAATAAGCCAGAACGATTATAAGGGTTATTTTTGCAAACTCCGAGGGCTGAACAGGTCCGAGCCAGCGTCCGTTTTCGTTATGCATAAGCTTGTTGTACACAAGAGTAACAGCAAGCACCAGAATTGTCACGATATAAAAGAAGCCCGCAAGCCCGCTGTTATAGGCCTTATAGTCAATATGACTGATAAAAAGCATAATTCCGAAGCCGATTATGCCCCAGACAATCTGTCTGTAAAGATAGTACTCACCCGAGCCCGTTTCAACACTTGCGGAAACATAGCTTGCCGAATACATTGAAACAAGACCGATGGAATAAAGAATCATAACAAGGCAGGCGAAAACCGTATCAAAGCTTCCGTTGACCATAAAGTTGGTTTTAAATTTTACATTTATATTCAGATATCTCTGAAGAAATCTTTTGACCAAAGCTTTCCCCTCCAGCTTTTATTTGCACTCACAGGGTGCATTTTATATTATCTGACGGTGAAATACATAGCGGCAACACCGGCAGCACAGCCGATAACGCTCACAAGAGTAAATACCGTAACAATTTTGTTTTCATTCCAGCCGCACATTTCAAAATGATGATGAATGGGAGCCATTTTGAAAACCTTCTTTTTTCTGAGCTTGATTGAGCCGATCTGAATAACATCGGAAAGAGCCTCAATAACGTAAACAATGCCCAGAGGAAGAAGAATAAGAGGACATTCCACAGCATAAGCAAGAGCAACAACAATACCGCCCAGGAACATTGAGCCTGTGTCACCCATCATTACCTTTGCAGGATAATGGTTCCAGATAATATAACCTGCACATCCGCCTGCAAGAGCAGCGCCGAGAATGCCGACGGAGGTTGTTTTGAGCATAACCGCAATAACCGTGAAGGCAACACCTACGGGAATTGTTACGCTTCCGCAAAGGCCGTCAATACCGTCAGTGAAGTTTACGGCATTGATTGCACCGTAAATGACGCAGACGCTGAAAAGACAGAAGAAAATTATTCCGCCGATTGATGAGAAGGTAACCTTGCCGTAAAAGGGAATAAACATTGAAGTGCTTTCACTGATAATAAGAGAGGCAAGATAAGCCGCAATGACAAGCACCTGAGGAATTGTTTTCTGAATTTCCGTCAGACCGAGGTTTCTCTTTTTGACAACCTTGATATAGTCATCTGCAAAGCCTACAATTGCAAAGCAGACGGCCATCAGCACACCTGCAAACAGTCTTGTGTACTGCTGATATTTTGTCACATCAAGCTCGGAAAAGACCTGCACACCCGAAGCCTTGCCGATAACAAGTGCGGCAACAAGAGCCATAACGGTGCTTATGATAAACATAAAGCCGCCCATTGTGGGAGTGCCCTGCTTTTTTGCGTGCCACTTGGGTCCGATGTCAGTGAGTATGTTCTGACCGAATTTCAGATTGTGCAGAATGGGAATAAGCACAATTCCGAGAAGAGCGGAAACTGCAAAGGAAATAATCCCCGCAATCACAATTAATGTCAGGTTGTTCATTTAAATCCATCCTTTCAAATTAACAAATATCAGCTTTTATCAGTTTTCCAATATTTTTTTAATAATTTCTC
Organism: Acutalibacteraceae bacterium; assembly: GCA_045659065.1. GTDB lineage: Bacteria > Bacillota > Clostridia > Oscillospirales > Acutalibacteraceae > UBA6857. The sequence goes on along the minus strand of JAZOWF010000068.1, from coordinate 28,257 downwards.
TTTCGTCAAAGGGTATTTTTTCCTCACCGATTATCTGATAGGTTTCATGACCCTTTCCCGCAAGAAGAACAATATCATTTCTTCGGGCCAGACTCAGAGCATAAAGAATTGCATCTGCTCTGTTCTGCTTTATATACACGGGAGTTTTTAAGCCCTCCGTGCCCTGAAGTATATCATCGATTATGTCAGAGGGGTTTTCTGTTCTCGGATTATCATCGGTGAGAACAACAATGTCGGAATAAGATGCGGCAATTCTTCCCATCTCTCCCCTTTTTTCACGGTCCCTGTCTCCTCCGCAGCCGAAAAGAGTGATGATGCGGCTGTGTTCAAAGCTGTCAAGGGCAAGAAGCACCTTTTTCAGACTGTCGGGAGTGTGAGCATAATCAATAATAATTCTGTAATCCTTTTTTGTGGGCACAAGCTCAAATCTGCCCCTGACTCCGTAAAAGCTTCTCAGAGCCGCCGCGCAGGTTTCAAGACTTACCCCGCATTCAAGAGCGGTTATAATTGCCGCCATTGAGTTTGAAACGTTATAAACACCCGGAAGCTGCAGCTTCATGCGGTGTATGAGTGAGTCGGCAACAATGACAAAATCTGTGCTTCCCTGAGCAAAGCTGATTGCCTTTGCCGAAAAATCCGATTCGTCACTTTCACAGGAAAAGGTTTTCACCCTTCCCTTTGCAGCCGAAACAAATTCATCTGTGTGTTCATCATCATAATTTATAACAGAAAGATGGCTGTTTTCAAAAAGAAGCTTTTTGGCATTTTTATAATTTTCGGCTGTGCCGTGATAATCAAGATGGTCACGGGTCAGATTGAGAAAAATCCCGGCCTCAAACTCAAGACCGTAAAGCCTCTGCTGATGAAGTCCCTGAGATGAAGCCTCAATGATGCAGAATTCCGTGCCGCAGCTGAGCATATCCCTGAACATTCTGTGCATTTCAAAGCTGTCGGGAGTTGTCAGCTCTGAGGGATTGTCACCTGAACAGATAACATTACCCACCGTGCCGATCATTGCACATTTATGTCCCCCGAAGGAAAGAATGCTGTAAAGCATTGACGCGGTTGTGGTTTTTCCGTTTGTGCCTGTCACACCGATAAGCCTGAGCCTTCTGTGACAGAAGCCGAAAAATGCCGCACACAAAAGGGAATAAGCCTTTCTTGTATCCTGTACAACAATTGTGTTTTCACAAAGCTTTCTTTTTGCAACAACCGCAACGGCTCCTTTTTCAAGAGCACGGCTGACGAATTCTTCACCTTTTTCGTGGCACACAAAAAGGGTACCTTCTCTGACCTTCCGTGAATCATCGGTAATAAAATCAATTTCTGTGTCCGGAGCTTTAAACGAAATCTCTGCCTTTTCAAGCAATTGGGAAATAAGCATAGTGTTCCTCCGTTAGATGCCGGATATCCGTCCGCCCTTCAGCCGACGCGATACCCGTTAATACCGTAAATCAATCCTGTGCAACGTTGCTCTTTCTGAAATATACAGTGATTTTTGTACCCGCATCAACAATTGTACCGGGTGAAACGTTCTGACTGTAAGCCTCAATACCCGAGGTATCTGACGGGGTTGAGAAAACAACGTTGAGCCCCTTGGAAACAGCAAGGCTGTTAACCTGACTTGTGCTTAAGCCCGAAAAATCGGGCACTTCAACTTCCAGTGCTTTTGCGTCTGATTCAGTATAAAGAACAATTACACCGCCTGAGGGAATAAGCTGACCTGCCGCAGGAACCTGAGAGACAACGGTTGAGCCGCTGCCTGCAACAGTTGTGCTGAAGCCCTTTGCCGCAGCCTCACTTCTTGCCTGATGGACATCCTTACCTCTGAGGTCGGGAGCTGTTCCGCTGATTTTCTTGAGCTGATTTTCTGTGTATTCAGGCTCAATGCCGAGATAGTCAAGAGTTGATGTGAGAACAAGCTTTGCCGCAGGAGCCGCAAGAGCACCGCCGCTGTATCCGCCTGTTTTTGCATTGTCAACACAGATAAGAATTGCAACCTGAGGATCATCTGCAGGAGCAAAGCAGACAAAGGAGGCAATATAAATTTTTTTCTGAGGAATTTCCTTTCCTTCTTCGTCAAATTTCTTTGTCTGGTCAAGCTTTTCAGCCGTACCTGTTTTACCCGCTACAAGATAACCGTCAATGTGGGCAGATGTACCCGTTCCGTTTTCAACAACATCAACCATCATTGATGTAACCATATCTGCTGTTGTCTGAGAAATTACGTTTCTGACAACCGTAGGCTCATTTTCAACAACAATGTTGCCTTCACTGTCAATGATCTTCTTGACAAGATAAGGCTTCATCAGCTTGCCGCCGTTGGCAATTGCACTTGTTGCCGCAAGAAGCTGAACGGGTGTGATTTTGAAGCTCTGACCGAAGGAGGTACTTGCAAGGTTGACAAGGCTCATTGTGTCAGCGTTATGAACAATGGATCTTGTTTCACCCATCATATCAATTCCTGTTTTTTCGGAGAAACCGAAGGCTTCAAAATATTTCATATATTTTTCAATTCCCATCTGCTGACCTAACCAGATAAATCCGCAGTTACAGGAATTCATAAGCATTTTTGTGATGGTCTGTGTTCCGTGTGCCTTATAGTTTGCGCAGTCATAGTCGGTGTCAAGGACTCTGATGCGTGATGAGCAATGGTAGGTTGTGTTAAGATTTGCCACACCCTCTTCAATAGCCGCTGCTGCGGTGAAAATCTTGAAGGTTGAGCCCGGCTCATAAATTGTGTTTACGCAGTCACTCACGCGCTGCTTTGAAATGAGTGTGCTTGTAAGAGTCTTGTATTCATCACTGCCCTTTTCAAGCCCCTCAAAGCCTGATAAATCCGCATCAGCGGAAATCAGAGAAGGATTGTTCAGATCAAAGCCCGGCTTTTCACCCATTGCAAGAATAGCACCTGTATTGACATCCATAACCATTCCGTAAACAGAGTCGGCACCCGTGCTTCTGAAGGTGTTGTCAAGAGCAGACTCAAGATAAAACTGAATGTTTCTGTCAATGGTTGTTACAAGGCTGTTTCCGTCCTTTGCGTCATAAATCGCCTCAAAGGAGCTCTCAACGGGATTATTCTTGGCATCTCTTGCCGTGACAATTCTTCCTGCCTCACCCTGAAGCTCATCATCATAATAAAGCTCAAGACCTGACTGAGCGCCGCTGTCTCCGTTGACAACACCGAGCACTGCCGCACCGATGCTTTCGTGGGAATAAAGTCTCAGCTCATCTCCCTGATATTTAAGGAAGGTTGAGGGTCTGAAGCTGTAATTTGTGTAAGTTTTTTTGGTTTTAGGCTCTCCGTTCTCGTCAAGAATCACATTACCTCTTTTGTCGGTTTCCTCAGAAACGGTGTAAGGATAGCTCTGACTGAGAAATTCATCAAGAGCATTTTTAAGAGTGGGAGTCACCTTTCTGAGAATTTTGGCGTGATTGGTTGAGCAGCTATACAATAAATTATAAAGGTCGTCCTCATCCTCAAATTCTGCCTTGGAAAGCTCACCGTGCTCAGCAACAATACGGACAATCTCCTGAGCCATATATCTGCACATTTCCTGCTTTTTCTTTTCACTTTCTTTGTATGAGCTGTAGCTCTTGTTCATCTGGACACCGTCAACATAAAGCGCCCAGGATTCGACACCTGTAACAAGAGGAGTCATATTGCAGTCATAAATGTTACCTCTGACGCCCTTGAGCTCGGTGTCAACAAGCTGAATTTTGTTCGCCGCACTTCTGTATTCATCACCCTTGACAAACATAACTCTACCGATTGCAAAAAGAGAGCCGAAAAACACCAATACGGCCAGTGTATAGCCCACAACTCTTGCTCTGATTTGAAAAATCTTATCCGTCCGTCTTCTTATGCGGTTTTTATTTATAACGAAACGATACATAAATCACCGATCTCCCTTTCATCTTTTTGTCTTTCAGATAAAACAGGGGCTGTATAAGTAAATCAATTACTTTAAACAGTCCCCTCTGATAATATATTTACGTCAGCACCTTTTTATTTATTCAGAAACGCCTGTCTCCTCTGCTGAAAAAATCACTTTATTTTCACTTGAGTCAATGTATTCCTCGTTGCCTGATGAGGCCTTGACAAAGCCGAAAACCTCAACAGCATAAGTGTCAATGTTCTGAAGTGTATTAAGTGCCGAAAGTCTTGCATCAAGCTCAATGCCCTTCTGAACAGAAAGCTCATACTGAGTCACAAGTCTGTCATATTCGGCAGCCTTTGCGGTAACAAGACCGTGCATAAAAAGGCTTGCGATGTAAACAGCCGCAATCACAGCAGAAAAAACTGCAATTTTCAGAACACTTACCGTTGATTTCCAATCACTGCGGATGCTTTCATCGTCAGCATTGACTGAAGTGCGTCTGCTCAGATCGGGAGACTTAGCCTTTTGCAGCTTTTCCTCGCGTTCAAGCTCAGGAGCCGCGGACATTTTTTCTTCATATACATATTTATAAGCATTTTCTGCTGCCAATGAAATCACCCCGTTTTCTGTTAATTATTTTTCCTTTGTTTTGTCAGTTGATTTTTTTCACGCAACGAAGAGTTGCACTTCTTGATCTGTTGTTGTTTTCCAGCTCACTCTCACCGGGAACAATCTTTTTGAAGGGAAGCATTCCCGCAGGTGTTCTGCCGCAGATACATACAGGGCAGGAGGGAGGACAGATGCAGCCCTCACAAAAGGAGGCAAAGGTCTTTTTGACAATTCTGTCTTCAATTGAATGAAAGCTGATGATTGCGATTCTTCCGTTTTCGGCAAGGGAATCAAACATATCTCTGATTGCCTGCTCAAGAATGACCATTTCTCTGTTGATTTCAATTCTTATCGCCATGAAAATTTTGCCGCAGGGATTTTTTGTTCTTCTTGCTGCGGCGGGGATTGCTGATTTTACAATCTCTGCCAGCTGAACTGTTCCCGTAATTTCACTTTTTTCTCTTTCTCTTATGATTGCAGCAGCAATTCTGGGAGCAAATTTTTCTTCGGCATAATCTCTGAAAACTCTTGTCAGCTCTTTCTGAGAATAGGTGTTGATCATTTCTGAGGCTGTCATCCCCTGCTGAGACATTCTCATGTCAAGGGGCGCATCCTGCTTGAAGGAGAAGCCTCTTTCGGCTGTGTCAACCTGATGAGAGGAAATGCCCAGGTCGGCAATGATTCCGTCAACCTTCTCAATTCCGAGCCCGGAAAGAATTTCTTTAAGATTTGAAAAATTGTTATGTACCACGGTTACCCTTTTGTCTGAGCCGATGCGCTCTTTGATAACCTTGATTGCATCAGGATCCTGATCAATGGCAATAAGTCTGCCGTTTTCACTCAGGAGGCTGAGGATAAGCTTTGAATGACCCGCTCCTCCGCAGGTGCAGTCAACATAAATTCCGTCGGGATTGATGCTGAGCGCCGCAACGGTTTCTTCAAGCAGCACGGTTGTATGAGAAAAATCCATAATTGACAACCCCGCTTACTTTTGAGGCTGCTCGGGAACTCTGATGAAAGCGCCCTCGCTCTTGAGCTGTCTGTATTTTTCCTTCTGCATAAGGAAAGCCTGCTCGTCCTTTTTCTTTTCGGAAGCAACGAACTCTGACATCTTTGCAAAGTTTTCGGGGCTGAAAATTTCAAAATAATCGAAGCAGCCCTGGAAAATACATTTTCCCTCAATGCCCGCCTGCTTTACAACGTCTGAGTCAATAACAACTCTGCCGAGCTTGTCATAGGTGCATTCACCCAGACCGTAGCTCATTGTGATTTTAATGTATCTTATCTCGTCCTCATCTGTGACGCCCTCAAGAGCGGCAAGCATTGCCTTCATGTGAGCCTCCTTGCTGAAGCAACGGATTGAAGGTGTATCAGAAGAAATGATACGGTAGAAAAAGCCGTCAGGGAAATATTCTCTGAACTTTGCAGGTATGAAGGTTCTGTTTGCACTGTCGATTTTATGTTCAAATTTTCCTACAAGCATTTTCACCGCTCCTTTCTTTTTTTACTTCACTGATTTATTAACCATTTTTATCCATTCAAACTCAAAAAACGGTGCATTTGTCTAAGATACAAGGTTATTATACTTACCAAAAGCAAAAATGTCAATATAAATTTTATAATATTACCCTTATTTTTCTGAGTTTTTTCGAGGCAATCCTTTGTTTTATAAGGTCGTGTTAAAAATGGCTATCAATGGATAGGTTTTTCAGTGTTTTTGAAGTCAACCTGCAGTCTGACGGATATTGAAAGCAAAAAAAACACGGTCAGAGTGTAAAATCTACACTCAAACCGTGTTTGATTTGGTAAAAATTTAATAAGACAGTCAGACGGAAACCACTCCGCCCGGACTTTTTGTCCTCTGATTTTACATATCAAAAAGACTTATCTGTCTTGTTTCAGGCATTCCGTCAAAGGCACCTGCCTGTCTGAGAGCATCGATTGTTGATGAGGATGCCGAAGCCTTCTGAGCAAAATCGTCAACTGAGACAAACTCAGTCACACCCTCTCTTGCCTTTGCAAGAGCAATTGCGGCATTTTCACCAACGCCGCTGAGCGCACCGAAGGGCATACGGATTTTTCCGTCCTCAATCACATAATCAACAGCCTCAGATTTGTAAATGTCGATGGGCAGAAGTTCAATTCCTCTTGCCATCATTTCATTGACCACCTGAAGAGTGGGATACATATTCTGCTCCTTGGGCAGAGCATCGTTACCCTTAGCCTTGATTTCTGCCATTCTCTTTCTGACTGCATCTCTGCCCTTGATTACCGTTGCAGCCTCAAGATCGCCGCCGCGGACAGTCATAAAGGCAGTATAGTATTCAAGGGGATGATAAATCTTATACCAGCCGAGTCTCAGAGCCGCACTTACATAAGCTGCCGCGTGAGCCTTGGGGAACATATACTTGTTCTTCATACAGGAGTCGATGTACCACTGTTCAACACCGTTGTCCTTCATTGCCTGCTTATGCTCCTCGGTCAGAAGCTTCGTTGCCTTGCCCTTACGGACAATTTCCATAATCTTGAAGGCCATACTCGGCTCGACACCCTTATGCATAAGGTAAACCATAATATTATCTCGGGTACCGATAACCTCGGCAATGGTGCAGGTTCCGTTTTTGATAAGCTCCTGAGCGTTACCGAGCCAAACGTCAGTACCGTGAGAAAGACCCGAAACCTGAAGAAGATCTGAGAAGTTCTTGGGCTGAGCATCAAGAAGCATCTGAATAACAAAGGGTGTGCCCATTTCAGGAATAGAAAGAGTACCCGTGGGACAGTCGATATCCTCAGCGGTTACACCGAGAGGCTCGGGACTGAGAATAAGCTCGTAAATCTTGGGGTCGCATATATCCGTATCCATTGCGGCAATACCCGTGAGGTCTTCAAGATGCTTATAAAGTGAGGGAACATCATGACCCAGATTATCCAGCTTCAGAATTGTATCGTGAAGGGCGTGGAAGTCAAAGTGGGTTGTTCTTGTGTCACTCTTGGAGTCATCTGCGGGATGCTGAATGGGAGTGAAATCGGAAAATTCAAAGGCATCAGGCACAACAACCATACCGCCCGGGTGCTGACCCGTTGTTCTTTTAACACCGGTACAGCCTCTTGTGAGCCTGTCCTCCTCAGCTCTGCTGACAACAATCTCTCTTTCGGCAAGATATTTTTTAACATAGCCGTAAGCAGTTTTATCGGCAACGGAAGCAATTGTTCCCGCCTTGAAAACGTGTCCGTCACCGAAAAGCGTTTCGGTATAACGGTGAGCTCTCGACTGATACTCACCCGAGTAGTTAAGGTCGATATCGGGGCTCTTGTCGCCCTTGAAGCCAAGGAAGGTTTCAAAGGGAATATCGTGACCGTCTCTTGCCATCGGTGTTGAGCACTTTGGACAGTCCTTCGGCGGAAGGTCATATCCTGAGCCCACCTCACCCTTGAGGAAGAATTCAGAATACTTACAATTGGGACAGCGGTAATGGGGAGCAAGAGGGTTAACCTCGGAAATACCCGAAGCATTGGCAACATAGGATGAGCCGACAGAGCCTCGCGAGCCGACAAGATAACCGTGCTCCTCTGAGTTTTTAACAAGCTTCTGAGCAATCATATAAAGAACACCGAAGCCGTGCTTGATGATTGAGGTCAGCTCTTTTTCAAGTCTTGTTGCAACATACTCGGGCACGGGATCGCCGTAAAGATTCTTTGCCCTTTCCCAGCAAAGCCTTGTCAGCTCCTCATCGGCACCCGCAAGAGACGGCGGGAAGTTACCGTGGGGAATGGGTATAATCTGCTCAATCATATCAGCAATTTTGTTTGTGTTGGTAATGACAATTTCCTTTGCCGTTTCTTCACCGAGATAAGCAAACTCACTGAGCATTTCCTCTGTGTTACGGAAATAAAGAGGAGCCTGCATATCAGCATCGGAGAAGCCGTTACCCGCCATAAGAATTGCTCTGTATTTTGCATCCTCCGGGTCAATAAAATGAACGTCACAGGTTGCAACAACCATCTTGCCGAGAGCATCGGCAATGTTGATAACCTTACGGTTAAAGCCGATAATATCATCCATGCTTCTGACATGGGGAAGCTTCTCGCTTCTTATCATATACTCATTGTTTCCGCAGGGCTGAATTTCAAGGTAATCATAAAATGAAGCAATTCTGAGAAGCTCTTCATCACTTGCGCCGTCAACAATTGCTCTGTAAAGCTCACCTGCCTCACAGGCACTGCCGATGATAAGACCCTCTCGATGCTTGACAAGCTCACTTTTGGGAATAATAGGTCTGCGGTGGAAGTATTCGAGGTTTGATTTTGTAATCAGCTTGTAAAGATTTTTAAGACCTGTCAGATTTCTGACAAGGATTATCTGGTGGAAATACTTATTCTTTTCCTTTTTCCAATCCTCAAAGCTGATGTTTGTGTCGTCCATATAGTATGCTTCCATACCGTAAATGATTTTGATTTTGCCGCCTGCCGCCGCAACAGCCTCGGGGAAGGCCTGGACAACACCGTGGTCAGTGATGGCAATTGCCTTGTGACCCCAGGAGATTGCTCTTTTAACAAGAGTTTCCGCGTCGGTCATACCGTCCATCATTGACATTTTTGTATGAAGATGAAGCTCAACTCTTTTTTCGGGAGCATCATCTTTTTTTTCAATTTTATCAACAAGGCAGATAGCCTTGACGTTGAGGATGTTTTCTCCGCCCGCAAACTTATCGGGAAGAAGCTCACCTCTGACCATAAGAGTCACGCCGTCCTTGACCTTGGCAAGAATTGCCTCACAGTTTTCTTTTCTTTCAAAAATCTTACAGCCGTGGGAATAATTGCTGTCGCTGATATTAAAGGTGATTATCTTGCTTCTGCCGTCCCTTGTGTCTCTTACATTAAAGCCTGAAACATCACCCCAGACAACGCAGGAGCCGTCTTCAGGAGTGATTTCATTAAGAGGACGGGGATTTTTTGTGATACGGTTTCCGTAAATAGGCTTGACGGTTTCAAGATAAAGAGGAATACCCTCAACAATCTTGTGCTCCTTGGGCTTTGCCTGTCTGAATTCCTCGGGATCAATTCCCTTTGCACGAAGGTTTTCATCCTCGGCATTTTTGTGGAAAAGGGCAATTTCTTCATCACTGATAACAAGCTCTCTGTTTCCGCCGAAGACAACCTCAACTCTTCTTGAAAATCTTTCGGCAATTGTTCTTTCCATCAGCTCGCCCGCCTTGATTGATTCAAGGATTTCCGCACCGCCGTGAGAAAGCTCAACGGTGAGGGTTGTTCCGTCAAATCGGCAGGAGCTGTCATTGAGAAAGCCGTTTGAAGCGGCAAGCTTTTCCTTTGTCAGCTCCACAAGAGTTGAAAAATATTCCTCGGAAAAGCATTCAGCAGGCATATGAGGTGAAATTTTAACCTCATTGACACCCAGCATATTTTTGATTTCATTCTCGGCAGCGCCGATGGTTTTATATGTAACAAGGCGTGAAAAGGAAGCTTCAATTGAAACTGACCTTTTCTCCTCCTCAACTAGAATTTTTAAAATATTACTGCTGTTAAAACGCTCGTTCAGCTCATTGTCCGAAAAGGGACCGAACAGCGTCTGAAAATCATTGTTCATTATTTATCTCCGTTGATTTTTCTGAAAATATCAATTATAAATCTTCAATTTCTTTCATAAGCTCTCTGACAATATCCTCCTGACTGACCTTTCGGAGAATCTCGCCTTTTTTGAAAATAACCGCACAGCCGTCACCGCCTGCAATGCCGATATCCGCTTCCTTTGCTTCACCCGGGCCGTTGACAACACAGCCCATAACGGCAACAGTGATGTTTTTTCTGACGGAAGAAAGCTTGTCCTCAATTTCCTTTGCAAGAGAAATCAGATCAATTTTTGTTCTTCCGCAGGTAGGACAGGAAACAAGTGTCGGTGTGCCCGTTTCAAAGCCTGCCGCCTTCAGAATGTCATAGCCCGCCTTCACTTCCTTGACGGGATCGTCTGTCAGTGAAACTCTCAGCGTGTCACCAATGCCCTGTGTGAGAAGCGCGCCGATACCCATGGCGGATTTGATAAGCCCCATTCTTTCCGTTCCCGATTCGGTGACACCGAGATGCAAGGGATAGGGACACATATCAGCAACAAGCTTATAGCTTTGTATCATATTTGCAACATTTGAGGATTTGATAGAAATAACAATATCCTCAAAGCCGAATTTTTCAAGAAGTCTTGTGTGAAGCATTGCGCTTTCCGCAAGTGCCTCGGGAACAGGAGCACCGTATTTTGCAAGAATCTCCTTTTCAAGCGAGCCCGAATTGACTCCGATTCTGATCGGTATTGAATAATCCCTGCATTTCTGAGCAACCTGACGGACTCCCTCATCGGAGCCGATGTTTCCGGGATTGATTCTGATTTTGTCAGCACCCGCTTCAATGCTCTCAAGAGCAAGTCTGTAATCAAAATGTATATCGGCAACAATAGGCACGGAAACGCTTTCTCTGACCCTTGCCAGAGTTTCAATGCTTTTTTTGTCAGGTACGGCAAGACGGATAATCTGACATCCCGCCATTTCAAGCTCCTTTGCCTGACGTATGCTGCCTTCAATATCGTGGGCGGAAGCATTGAGCATAGACTGAACGGTAATGGGACTGTCTGCGCCGATAAATCCGCCCGCTAATTTTATTTTTCTGCTTTCACGTCTCACAAGCAATGCTCCCTCCTTTCAGTTATAAATATCTTTTAATAAAAGCCCTTGCCTGAAATCAGCTTCCAGATATCACTTGCACTGATAACAAGCATAAAGCCAAGCAGTATCACAAGACCCGCCGCATGAATATAAGATTCATATTTCTGAGGAACAGGCTTTCTGAAAATCACCTCAAAAAGCAGGAAGAAAAGATGTCCGCCGTCAAGAGCGGGTACGGGCAGAAGATTAAACAGACCGATGTTGATTGTAATCATTGCCATAATCATAAACAGACTGCTCCAGTCAACGTTGATGATGCTTTCCTGAGCAATGTCGGCAATAACCGAAACTGTTCCGATAGGACCTGCAAGATCGTTGATTCCGTAAGTACCTCTGATAAGGTCAAACAGACTCAGATAAACCATTCTTCCCATTGAAAGAGAATAGGAAAAAGCGGCAGAAATTACGTTAAGAGGATTTTTATCCTCTCCGAGAATAACAAAATCAAAGAAGGTTACGGTGTTAAGAGTGATATCCTTAAGGCTCAGAGTCTCTTCTCCTCTGAGAATTTCAAAATCATAAATGAAATCCTCGTCTCTGCCGATTTCGGCAATAAGCTCTTCACCGCTGTGAATTTCAACTCCGTTGACAGAAATGATTCTGTCGTTATCCTGAAGTCCTGCGTCCTTAAGCGCCTGAGAAACAGAGCTTATAACTCCGCTTTCGTCATAGCCGAAGTTTCCGCTTGTTCTTTTGCCGAAGGTTACATTTTCAAGCTTGATTTTTTCACCGTCTCTGACAACGGTAAATTCATAAACGCCCTCGGGATTACGGGAAATAAGATAGCTTATATCATAATCGGAAAAAACTCTTTTTCCGTCAATTTCGAGAATTCTGTCTCCCTCGGCAAGAGTCTGATTGCTCTTTGCACCCTCATAAAACTGAAGGATTGTGTTTGTACCCACATACTGCTCAGAGGAAACAAGAAAGACACACACAACAAGACCGAGAATAAGATTCATCACCGCACCTGCGGCAAGGATAATCATTCTTTTATAAGCCTTCTGATTGCAGAATGCTCTTTTATCCTGACTTTCTTCCTCCTCACCCTCCATACTGACAAAGCCGCCGAAAGGAAGAAGGCGAAGGGCATATTTTGTTTCCTTGCCCTGCTTTTTGAAAATTGTGGGACCCATACCGATTGCAAACTCATTGACCTTGACACCAAAGAGCTTTGCAAAAATAAAATGTCCGAATTCGTGAATAAAGATAATTACTCCGAAGAAAAGAATTGCAATTGCAAAGGGAATAATCTTAGATATGATTGCTGAAAAATCCATTTTTCAAATTCTTACCTTTCTGAATTTCTCAGGCTCTCTGTCCTGTGAAATTCATTTTAAAATAAAATTCTCAACAGCGCTTCTAACAAAGCGGTCTGTTTCAATGACATCGGAAAGTGTGTACTGTGTTTTGACGCTGATATTTTCAAGAGCATATTCAACACATCTTTCAATGTCAAGAAAACCGATTTTTTCCTGACGGAAAAGCTCGTTGGCCTTTTCGTTAGCAGCATTGACAACTGCGGGATAAAGCCCTCCCTTTTCAGCCGCCCTGAGACAAAGCAAGGGAAGAGGGAAGCTTTCATAATCGGGCTTATGGAAGGTCAGGGTGGGATGCTCCCAGAGGTTAAGCTTTTTGACGGGAGACGGGAATCTGTCGGGATAAGTCAGAGCGTACTGAATGGGAATTCTCATATCGGGCTCACCAAGCTGAGCAATCACGCTGTTGTCCGTGTATTCAATCAGAGAGTGAACAATGCTTTCACGGTGGATGACCACATCAAGCTTTTCTGCCGGAACGTCAAAAAGCCACATTGCTTCAATCAGCTCAAGTCCCTTGTTCATCAGAGTTGCCGAGTCAACGGTGATTTTTGCCCCCATTGACCAGTTGGGATGTCTGAGTGCCTGAGCAAGAGTAATATCCTTAAGCTCCTTTCTTGTTTTCGAAAAGAAGGGCCCGCCCGAGGCTGTGAGAATGATTGACTTAAGCTCCTGCTTTTTGTTCATACCCTGAAGGCATTGAAAAATTGCGCTGTGCTCACTGTCAACAGGCAGAAGGCTCACGCCCTTTTCTTTGACTTTTTCAGTCACAAGGGCACCCGCAGCAACAAGGGTCTCTTTGTTTGCAAGAGCAATATTTTTTCCCTGCTCAATGGCAGTCAGAGTCGGCTCAAGTCCTGCAATGCCCACAATGGAGCTGACAACAGTGTCCGCGCCCTCACTTCCGGCGCAAAAGCATATACCCTCTTTGCCCGAAAGCACCCTTGTATCCGTGTCGGCAACAAGCACCTTAAGCTCAGCGGCAGCTTTCTCATCTGCCATTGCCGCAAAACGAGGCTTATATTTTCTTATCTGCTTTTCCATAAGGCTGACATTTCTGTCAGCGGTAAGAGCAATTATTTCAATTCCTCTTTTCCCGGCAACCTCAAGACTCTGCACACCGACAGAGCCCGTTGAACCGAGAACACAAATTCTTTGTGCCATATAATGCTCCTTTAAATCAGCTGGTTTTTCAGATTGCTGCAATCAGATGAAAGATTCCGTAAAGAGTGGGAACAACAAACAGACAGCTGTCAAATCTGTCCATGATTCCTCCGTGACCGGGAAGAAGCTGACTGTAATCCTTGATGCCGAAGTTACGCTTGAGAACACTTGCGGCAAGGTCACCGACCATACTCATAAGAGCGAGAACGATTGAAATGGGGATAAAAATAAGATATTTTTCGCTGCCCTCACCGAAAATGTTATAATCAAAGCAGTTTTTACCCACAAGGTCAAAGCCGAGAAGAATAACTGCATTGAAGATTGCACCGATAACAACACCGCCGACAGCGCCCTCAATTGACTTTTTGGGGCTGATTACGGGACACATTTTATGCTTGCCGAATTTTCTGCCGACAAGATAAGCAAAGGAATCAGTCAGCCAGGAGCACGCAAAGCCGAGAGAAACAAGATAGATACCCTCGTAATGAGTCCATTCGCTGTTAATCTGAGCAATATTGTTAAGTCTCAGGAAGCAGGAAAAGGCATAAGGCAGAGCCATTGAAGCAAAAAATGCTGTCACTGCATGAGTGAATGTGATTTTTTTGTTGATGAAAACCATAAGACTCATAACCGCAACTGCATAAAAGCCGTAAAGCACCGATGCGGCGGGAAGCTCAATGCCGAAGCCGTAAGCTGAAACAGTGAAAAAGCTCACTGCACAGGAAACTGCATAAAGCACCTTGCTTGTGCTTCCCACAGCTCTTATAATCTCAAAGGTTGCCGTTGCAGCAAGAGCTGAAAGCACAAGTGTGATGACAGGCACAAGATCATAAATCACTGCAAAAAGGAAGCCCACAAGAGCAACACAGATAATAATTGTTGAAGCTGTTCTTTCGCCCTTAAAAAGCTTTTTCTTTTCCTTGGTTTTGTTAGACATTTTTAATAACCCCTTAAACTCCGCCGAAACGGCGGTTTCTTTTTGAATATTCGTTTATTGCTCTGTCCAGATCCTCAGCCGTGTAATCGGGCCAAAGAACGCTGTCAATGTAAATCTCACTGTAAGCACTCTGCCACAGGAGAAAATTTGAAAGGCGATATTCACCGCTGGGTCTGATAATTAAATCGGGATCCGGCTGTCCCTTTGTGTAAAGAAGAGACGAAAAAAGCTCTTCATCAATATCATTTATGCTGACGCTGCCGTCCTTTATGCCTTGGCAAAGCTGCCTTGCTGCGTGGAGAATTTCCTCTCTTGCGCCGTAATTAAAGGCAATATTGACGTGAAGTGCGTCCTCGGAATCTTCAGTGGATTCCACCTTTTCCATCAGAGTCTTCAGCTGTGCGGGCAAGCCCTCTCTTGAGCCAAGAAAGCGCAGAACAAAGCCGTCCTTGCCCTCTTTTTTACCGTCAAGCTCCTGAAGAAATTCCTTGAAAAGACCTAGAATACCGTTGACCTCCTTTTCGGAGCGTTTCCAGTTTTCCGTTGAAAAAGCAAAAAAGGTGACATATTTTATCCCGAGTCTTCCGCAATGTCTGCAGATTTCTCTGAAGACCCTTGCGCCCTTTTTATGACCCTGAGAGCGAGGCAGTCCTCTTTCCTCTGCCCAGCGTCCGTTTCCGTCCATAATTATGCCGATATGAACGGGAAGGTTAGTGTTTTTGCTTTCCATATTTCAGCTCCTTAAAAATACCAACAGTGACTGTCTCTGAGAAACAGTCACTTCAGATCAGCGCCCTTTTTCACGGGTCGGATTCCGGGCACTTCTTTGCCTTCAAGAAAGAAACGCCTGAAAGATTTTAAGCAGACTCTTTCAGGCGAATTCAGATTATACTCGTCACCCCGGAAAGATTAAACGGACATAATCTCCTTCTGCTTTGCTGCGGAGATATCGTCGATTTCCTTGATGAAACCATCTGTGATCTTCTGAATTTCCTTTTCACCGTCTTTGAGATCGTCCTCGGTGATTTCGGAATTCTTCTTCATTGCCTTAAGCTTTTCAAGGCAGTCACGGCGGATTGAACGGATTGCAACCTTTGAATTTTCACCGATTTTCTGAATATCCTTTACAAGCTCCTTACGTCTGTCCTCTGTGAGAGGAGGGAATGTAAGTCTGATTACAGAACCGTCATTCTGAGGATTGATGCCGATGTCTGATGTCTGAATAGCCTTTTCAATTGCCTTGAGTACGCTCTTGTCCCAGGGCTGAATTGTGAGAACTCTTGCCTCTGAAACTGAAACTGAAGCAAGCTGATTGACGGGTGTGGGAGTGCCGTAATAATCAACGGCAACCTTGTCAAGAATCTGAGGATTTGCACGTCCTGCTCTGATTGCACCGTATTCTGCTACAAGTGCATTGACGGTTTTACCCATCTTTGTTTTTGCGGTTTCAAATACTGTTTTCATAATGTATTTCCTCTCTTTATGTATTGTTTAATATTTATTATTCGCTGACAACGGTTCCGATATTCTCACCCTGGACAGCTCTGACGATATTATCGTAATCATTAAGGTTGAAAACAAGAATATCAATGTTATTATCTCTGCAAAGAGAAGCTGCTGTTGCGTCCATAACCTTCAGGCCCTTTGAAAGAACCTCTGAATGTGAAAGTCTGTCGAACTTGACTGCATCGTCAAATTTGTTGGGATCCTTATCATAAACGCCGTCAACGTTTGTTGCCTTGAAAATAATTTCCGCACCGATTTCAGCTGCACGGAGAGCTGCTGTTGTGTCAGTTGAGAAGAAGGGGCAGCCGATACCTGCACCGAAGATTACAACCTCACCCTTTTCAAGATGCTCAACCGCACCTCTTTTTGTGAAGGGATCAGCAACCTGGGGCATTGAGATTGCAGTCTGCACATAAGCCTTGACACCAATCTGCTCAAGAGTGTCACAAAGAGCAAGTGAGTTGATGCAGGTTGCAAGCATACCCATGTGGTCTGCTCTTGTTCTGTCCATTTCACCGCTGCTTCTTCCTCTCCAGAAGTTGCCGCCGCCAACAACAAGACCAACCTGTACACCGAGCTCTGTGCACTTTTTGATTCTCTGACAGACATCGTTGACAATTTCAAAATTAATTCCCTTGCCCTCGGCTCCGGCAAGAACCTCACCGCTGAGCTTAAGAAGAATTCTTTTATATTTACTCTGCATTTTAAACACCTCCGAAAGTTTTTCGTGTTTTTATTATTTTACTAAATCTGCAGTAAAGTGTAAAGGGTTTTTCCGTTTTTTCTTTGCAGTTTATCAGATAATTTTTACACTTTCATATTTCTCTCCCGCTGACTGTGCTTCAAATCTGACAGTTTCAAGATTTTCAACATTTTCACAGTAAAGACCGTGAGCATAATCGTCGCAGATATTGCCGAAGGATGCCTTTGATTTCATAATCAGAACATCCTTTGCATTTTTGATGAAGATGCAGGAATTCTTGCTTTCCGTGATTCCCACATCGATTGCAGGACGAAGGTCATAAATGCCGCAGTTCCACTTTGATGTTTTGTCAAGGGTGACTCTCACATTTTCAAGAGTAACATCCTCAATGGGATTGTCCTTTGTTCCGTGGATAAGAATTCCGTTTTCACCCTTGCAGGTGATGTTGCTGAAACGGACATTCTTAATGTGACCGCAGACCGTGTTCTCATCACGTCTGAAGGCAGTCAGAGCAATTGGCTCGGCACTGCCCCACCAGTCAGGGCAGAAGCGTCTTGTTTCAATGATGATGTTTGAGAAGCTCACGTTTTCAACATTGCCGCCGTCTCTGATCTGAATTGAAATGCCTCTGTTTGACTTTGAGATAACGCAGTTGTCAACAATAACATTTCTGAAATCTCCCACGCCCTCAGTACCGATTTTAAGAGCAGCTGAGGTTGATGTAAGAGTACAGCCCGTGATAACAATATTTTCACAGGGACCGTATTCACTGTTACCCTTTGAAGCCTTGAGACAGATACAGTCATCAGCGCAGACAACGTGACAGCCCACAATTCTCACATTTGAGCAATGGTCGGGGTCGATACCGTCACTGTTTGCAACATCAATGGGATTAAGAATACGGATGTTTGAAATCAGCACATCGTCACAGCCTGCAGGATGCAGAGTCCAGAAGGGAGCATCCTTCAGAGTGACGTCTCTGACAGTTATGTGATGGCTGTTTTCAATGTAAATTGTTGTCGGTCTGGGATAAAAGTTTCCCGTAACATAATATTGGCTTTTTCTTTCAACAAAGGCATAGCAGTTTCCGTCAATCACACCCTCACCGCTGATAACCGCATTGTCTGCTCCGTAGCCGTAAATGAAGGCAAAGGAGGGCTTGCCCGTAACGGGATTTCCCACAAGAGCGGTTCTGGGGTCGTTGATTGTTTCACAGGGTCTGATGTATGAGTCAATGTCGGCACTTGCCTTCAGATGAGCTCCCTTGCAAAGATGAAGCTCAACATTCTTTTTAATGGCAATCGAGTGGCTGTAATACTCACCGCTTTCAAGAACAACACGTCCGCCGCCCTTTTCACAGCAGGCATCAATTGCCTTCTGAATTGCATCACCGTCATCGTGAACACCGTCACAGACGGCTCCGAAATCTTTAACATTATAAACCATAGCTTTTTACCTCTGCTTTTATATTTTTTCAAGCTTTGCATAATTTGCCATCAGCTTCTTTGTGCCGCCGCCTTCAAAGGCAATTTCAAGCATTGCGTCGTTGGCAACAGGCTTTGAAGAAATAACAACACCCTTACCGAAGACCTTGTGAAGCACACTGTCTCCCACGTTATAGGTAACCTTGACTGCGGCAGGCTTGGACTGAATTTCAGTTTTTGCACGGGAAAGATATCCGTTGCCCTTGTTCTCATAGTCTCCTCTTGCAAGAGCCTCAAAGGACATCTGTGAAGAAGGTCTTCTGCCCGTTTTTTCCGTAAGAGCATCGGGAATTTCAATGATGAATCTTGAGGGCAGGTTTCTCTGGGTTGTACCGAAAAGCATTCTTGAATTGGCATGAGAAAGATAAAGTCTGCGCTTTGCTCTTGTGATACCTACATAGGCAAGACGTCTTTCCTCCTCAACATCATCGGGATTGAACATGCTCTGCACTCCCGGGAAGATGCTTTCCTCCATACCGGGAATGAATACAACGGGGAACTCAAGTCCCTTTGAGGAGTGAATGGTCATCATAACAACCGCATCCTGCTGGGCGTTGTAGCTGTCAATATCCGTGATAAGCGCAACCTCCTCAAGAAAGCCCGAAAGAGACGGCTCCTCAGCCTCCTGCTGATAATTTTTAAGGTTGGAAACAAGCTCGTAAATATTTTCAACTCTTTCCTCACCCTTTTCCTTATCAAGTCTCAGATGAGGAATATAATCGGTTTTTCTCATAATGTCCTCAAAAAGCTCATCAAGAGGCAGCTTATCAACATTTTCTCTCATTGACTCAATGGATTCAACAAAGAGCATCAGCTTTTTGGCACTTCTTTTCAGACTCTCATACTCATCAGCGTGAGCCATAACCTCATAAAGACTGATGCCGAGACCCGAAGCAATTTCACTTGCGTGGTTGACCGTTGTGTCGCCGATGCCTCTGCGGGGAATATTGATGATTCTGCGCAGGCGGACATTATCGTTGGGATTGTTGACCACCGTCAGATAAGCAATTGCATCTCTGATTTCGGCTCTTTCATAGAAACGGAAGCCGCCGATAATACGGTAAGGAATACCCGCTCTGACAAGATGGTTTTCAAGGTTGTTGGACTGAGCATTGACTCGGTAAAGAATGGCGTGGTCACTGAAGGTGAATTTTCCCGAGCTTACATTTTCTTCAATTGTTTCGGCAATGAATCTCGCCTCATCAGTTTCGTCATAAGCGGTGTTGATGACAACCTTGTCACCGCCTCCGTTTGCAGTCCAGAGTGATTTCCCCTTACGCTTTTTATTGTTGGAAATCACCTCATTGGCAACATCAAGAATTGTCTGGGTTGAACGGTAATTCTGCTCAAGACGGATGATTGTTGACTCGTCATATCTGTTTTCAAAGGAAAGAATGTTTTCAATTGTTGCACCTCTGAATCGGTAAATACTCTGATCGTCGTCACCAACAACACAGATGTTTCTGTGACTTGCCGCAAGAAGCTCCGTAAGCTTATACTGGGCGTGGTTGGTGTCCTGATATTCGTCAACCATAATATATTTGAATTTATTCTGATAATGTCTTCTGACATCGGGATATTTTTCAAGGAGTCTGACGGTGTTGACAATGATATCGTCAAAGTCCATTGCATCAGCCTTTTTCAGCTCCTTCTGATACATCTCATAAACGGAAGCAATCTGATTTCTTCTTGCATCCTTACCCGCCGAAGCGGTATAGTCCTCGGGTGAAATCAGGTTGTCCTTGGCGTGACTGATTTCGTGGATAATTGTTTTGTGAGAAAGAACGGAATCACTGATACCAAGCTGTCGCTGACATTCCTTGATAAGTCTTTTTGTGTCATCGGTGTCATAAATTGTGAAGTTTTTGCTGTAGCCGAGGACCTCTCCGTCACGGCGGAGAATTCTTGCACAGCTTGAATGGAAGGTTGAAGCCCAGATATCCTCAGCCTCATCACCGAGCATTTTTTCAAGTCTTTCCTTAAGCTCCTTGGCGGCCTTGTTGGTGAAGGTGATTGCAAGAATCTGCCAGGGTCTTGCAGGCTCAACGGCAAGAAGATCTTCAATGTCAAAAAGAGCATTTTCGTCTCCGTCAAGGTAAGCTCTCATATATCTCAGGTCTCTTTCACTGGGTTCAAAGTCAACCTCGGTGCTGTGGTAGGCATTACCGAAACGGACAATGTTTGCAATACGGTTGACAAGCACCGTTGTTTTTCCGCTTCCCGCACCGGCAAGAATCAGAACGGGCCCCCTGACCTGAAAAATTGCCTGCTGCTGTTTATCGTTCATATACTTGAACTCATTTTCAATTATTCTTTTTCTTAATTCGAAAAATTCCTTTGTTGCCATATTTTACGCTCCTATATACAATTAATATGATTTTACATTATCCCCCCGAAAATTACAACCACAAAAGGCAAAATTTTATTGACCCCAAAGTAAAAAAGATGTAAAATGATGTCAACACTCTGAAAAAATGTGAGGTATCATTTATGGCAATCGAAAAGGTACGGGAGTATTTCCGGACTCTCGGTATTGAATCAAGAATTCAGGAGTTCGATGTTTCCTCGGCAACTGTTGAGCTTGCGGCAAAGGCGCTGGGAACAGAAGAAAAAAGAATTGCAAAAACCCTCTCCTTTCATTTCAACGACAGCGCAATTCTCATCGTTGCCGCCGGTGACGGAAGAATTGACAACAAAAAATTCAAGGCGGTCTTTTCTCAGAAGGCAAGAATGCTTGCCTTTGAGGAGGTTGAAGAAAAAATCGGTCATGCCGTCGGCGGTGTCTGTCCCTTTGCTGTCAACGAGGGTATATCGGTTTATCTTGACGAGGGGCTCAAAAGATTTGAAACAGTGTTCCCCGCCTGCGGCAGCAGCAACAGTGCAATTGAGCTGACAGTCAAGGAGCTGGAGGAATTCTCAAAAAGCAAGGGCTGGGTAAATGTCTGCAAGGACATCGAAGAGGTCTTGTGATAGGGTGACAAGTATAATCCGAATCCGCCCAAAAGCGTGAATTTTCACGGCTTTTCGGTGTTTCGGTCTTGAAAGGCGTCAGCCTGTCAGCTACCTCAACATCCAAAAATCCTGCAAAAATTCGCACTTTTGGGTCTTAAGATTTTTTGCGGAGAGGATTTTTGGCAAGACAAGGCACAAAACGCAGTAAATCCTTTCGGATTTACGAGTATTTTAACAAAGGATTGACGGGAATCCGCCCGTAAAAAACGGGTTCGGATTGTATTTGTCACCCTAACGGCGCAGGAGCAAAATCAGTGTTAATTTATAAAAGTTTATAAACCCAATATTTATCCTTGTATAAACAAAAAAGAGAAGTGCCGAAACACTTCTCTTTTTTATGATTCATTCAATTAAGCAACATCATCGGGAACTTTTTCAGCATCAAGACCGAAAATTGTAAAGATGTTTCTGATAAGAGCAAGAATCTGGTTAACAATGCTTTTGATTACGTCCATAGTTAAACCTCCTAAATTTATTTCATCTTTATTTTAAAACATTATTGCTCATTTGTCAATATTATTATGTAAAGAAAAAACCCGCCACACAGTGACGGGTAATTTAAAAACTTATGCGTTTGCTTCGTATTCAGCAACCTTCTCTTCGATCTTTGCTGCGAGTTCTTCCTGACCGATGAGCTGAAGGAAAGCGATAAGAGCTGCGAAAATGTGTTCAAAATAAACAACTAAGCTTGCTTCCATTGTTATGTCCTCCTGTTAAAATTTATTAATCCGAACCTTCGAATTACGATATAATTATATATCCCCAAAGACCAAAAGTCAATATATTATTCACTTTTTCATTCATATTTATTTAAAAAATATTTTTTCTGAATTTACAATTAATTTATCAAAATAAAGAAAAAAGAACCTGCCCCAAGGCAGATTCTTTTTTGCTTTAATTATTCAGCTGTTTCGTCCTTAACCTTACCCATAAGATCGTTAACGAACTGTGAAACATATGCGGGAACTTCAAGGCCTGCACCAGCAAAGAGAGCTCTGATACCAGCAATAAGGTTTTCGATGATAACAATAATCTTATCCATTATACTTTTACCTCCTTTTAGATTTAACCCGTTCCATATCAGATTATGGGTAACATTATATATTATCAACCCATCTTTGTCAATCGTTTATTAAAAATTTTTTAACGAAAAATACATTATTTTTTCAATAAAAAAGCACCCGCTCAGATGAGCGGGTGCTTTTAGATACTGTTTTACGCTACAAGCAAAAATTATTCAGCAGCAGCGTCTTCCTTAGCCTTAGCCATAAGGTCGCCTAAGAAATCCTTAACGAAAGCAGGAGTTGCAAGACCTGCGCCGTTGAGAAGAGCTTCAATAGCAGCAGCAATGTTTTCGATGATAACAAGAATCTTACTGATATCCATTATATTATTCCTCCTTTTTATATTTAACCTGACAGATGTCAGGTTATGGTTAAATTATATATTAACAGACTGCCTTTGTCAATGATTTATTAAAAAATTTTTAACGGCAAATTCACTGTTTTTTTTATAAAAAACGACCCGCTCAAAAGAGCAGGCCGTTTTAATAATTACACTATATACTATAATTATGTGCTAAATAAAATTATTCAGCGTCTACCCAACCTTCGTTGCCAGCGATGAAACCGAAAACGTCGTTGAAAATTCTTGTGAAGAGATCGATGAGCCACTGGAATGAGAAAGTCCAATCATTCTTGGGTTCTGTTACTACGAAATCCTTAATTTCCATTGTAATGTGTCCTCCTTCTTTAGTATTTGTTTTTGTTTTGCTCGTTTAAGAGTCAAAAATTAGAACTCGAACTTGATGAGCTTGTTAATGAAGTCGATAACTACATTAATGAGAGCTGCAAGTGTAAGGGGCTCTACAACTTCTGCGCCGTCAACGATGTAAGTAATTTCAGCGTTGAAAACGTCAATGTTTGCAATCTGGAAATCCATTATTGTGCTCCTCCTTCGTAATATTTCCTTTTCAGGATGGCTTTATTTTACACTATAATCACTCACTTTGTCAATAGATTTTAAATAAGTTTATGAAAAAATTATTAATAAGCTTAACAGTTTATTTTTGTAATTATTCCAAAAAAGAAAATGCTCTGCTTTTCGCAGAGCATTTAATCAGCTTTGATTATTCGGTTTCTTTGCCTGTTCCGAGAAAATCGTTAAGCGGACCGCTTAAGCTGCCGAGGAACATTTCAAAAACGCCGATCTTGTTAAGGAATTCAGCAACCATTGAAACGAGCTCCTTAACCCATGCTTCTAACTGTGTCATAATTTTTCCCTCCCGGATTAAATGTTATCAGTTGTTTCTGCCAAGAACTTCGTCAAGTCTGAGGAATTCGAAGATTGAGTTGAAGAAATTGTCAAACCATTCAACGAATCTGCTCATAATCTTCTGGAAGGTTGAAACAACCTTATCCTGCTGCTCTTCAGTAAGAATGGGCTTTGATGTTGCAGCCTGCTCATCATCGGGACAGCAATCACAGCCGCATCCGCAGGGGTAAACACCGTCACATCTGTGGCAGCATACTGTTACTGTGCCGTCTTCGTTGAACTTAACGCAGGATGTAAGGTAAGTTCTGGGGATGTTTTCACAGAATACACAGCAGTGACATTCTGCATTGGGATTATGATTTGTGCACTCACAGCCTCCGCTGATTACTTCTTCAGCGCTGATTGCAAAAGCGAAGCAGCTCATAATCATTAAAACTGAAAGTAAGATTGATAATGCTTTTTTCATAATTGTACCTCCCGGTAAATTTTTGATCATGCTTTTAACTGACCGTTTATAGATACATTATAATTAAAGAGCCCTTAAAAGTCAACCGATAAATAAAAAAAATATAAAACGGTTGAAATCTTATGATTTCAACCGTTTTACTTTTGAATTTTAGACAACAGTAATAGCTGTTGTAACAACTTCACCCTCTGTTTCGGGGTTCATGTTGCTGTTGATGAGCTCTTCGATCTGGCTGATGATGTCGTTCTTGTCAACAACGCCGAAGATAACTGCAAGCTTTACATAAACCTTAACAAGCTTGAGAGCAATCTTTGCGAACTTGAGCATAGGCTTTACAGTCCAGAAAGGAAGGTCAAGAAGGAACTGAAGGGGATCGGTTTCTTCTTCATCTGTGGGAATTTCTTCTGTAACTGTTGTGTCGGGTTCTGTTGTTGTTTCTTCTGCAAAAGCAACGGTTGTGATTGAGAATACCATTACAAGAGCAAGAAGAAGAGAAATAAGCTTTTTCATTGGAATCTCCTCCTATATTTTGGTAATTTCATTATACAATATCTGAAACGATATTGTCAATAGAATCTTATCAGAAAAGAATTTTAACTCTGATTGCTGAATACCGAAAGGAAATCAGCCTTTTTTGAAGTCTTCAACGATTTTTGAAAGCTCTTCCTTTTTCTCAGCGCTGAGCACACGGTAAGTCAGAATAATCATTTTTTCCTCCTTACCCAGAAGTGCAAGAGCATCTCTTTCGGGGGTGCCGATTAATTCGGGCTTTTTCTTTTTAAGCTCGGGGCTGTTATCCTCAAAGCCGCAGAGGTAGCCCATTGTGACATTATAAATATCACAGAGCTTTTTCATTGTTTCGATTGATGGATTTGTTTTGCCCAGCTCATAGCAGGTATATGCTGTTCTTTCCATTCCGAGAGCGTCGGAAAGATTCTGCTGAGTAAGACCGTGTGCCTTTCTCAGCTTTTTAAGATTGGACGCAAGCATAATTCTTTCTCCTTTATAATCATACGGCAGAAAAAGCCGTGTTTTTTCCCTCTGATTATATCATCAGATGTGATAAAATTCAACACTATTTCTGAAAAATATTTTTTATTCATTGCTGCTTCTGTCGGAAATTGTCAAATATTTTCTCAGCATCCTTTTTGCTGATACCCCTGACCTGAGACAGCTGCTCAACATCTGCATTTCTGATTGCCGTGACTGTTTTAAAATGAGAAAGCAGAGCCGCCGCCTTCTTTTCACCGATACCGTCAATTTTTGTCAGCGTCATTGAAAGGGCTGATTTTCCGTGCTTTTGCTTGTGATAAGAGATGGCATAACGGTGCACCTCCTCCTGAATTGTGGAAACGAGGGTGAACACCCGTCTTCCCGAAGCGATGGAAATCTCCTCACCTGCTGAGGTTATGGCTCTTGTTCTGTGCTTTGAGTCCTTGACCATACCGAAAACGGGTATATCAAGACCGAAGGCCTCCACCACAGGCAAAACCGCATTGACCTGACCCTGACCGCCGTCAAGAAGAATAAGATCCGGAAGCTTGCCGAAGCCCTCATCTGCTTTTTCTGACTCAACATAACGGTTGAGTCTGCGGCTGATGACCTCTCTCATTGAGCCGTAATCGTCCTGACCGTCAAAGCCTTTGACCGCAAAGCGTCGGTATGCGCTTTTAAGGGGCTGACCGTTTCTGAAAACAACCATACCCGCAACATTGTCACTGCCTGCGGTATGGGAAATATCGTAGGATTCGATGTATTCGGGCGTCTTTTTGAGACCGAGAAGCTTTGCAAGCTCATCAAGCACAGCAGTTTCATCTCCGTGTCTGCCAAGATATTCACCCAGCTTCTGCGCCGCATTGTTAAAGCACATCTGAGTGAGTCTGACCTTTTCTCCCCTCTGAGCCTGAAGAAAGCAGACCTTTCTACCTTTTTTTTCACTCAGCCATCTTTCAATAAGGTCACCGTCAGTAACCTCACCGTCAAGAAGAATAAGGGGAGGAATTTTTCTGTCCAGAGAATAATAGGACATAATAAGCTCCCGTCTTGCGTCGGCAAGATTGTCTGAGGAATCAAAAATAAAATGCTCCGTTGTCTTCAGCAAGCCGTCCTCAAAGCCAAGCACGGAAAGACACGCCTTGTCTCCCCTTTGAGCAATGGCAAAAACGTCCTCCTGAGCGGAATCGGAAATGACAACCTTCTGCTTCTGTGAAATTTTTTCAATAGCCTTGATTCTGTCTCTGAGCCTTGCCGCTTTTTCAAAATCAAGATTTTCCGCCGCAGCCTCCATCTCCTGCTGAAGCTCTCTGACGGTGTTACGGCTTCCGCCCTTGAGAAATGCCACGGCTGAGGCAAGACTTTCACTGTAATCCTTCTGACTGATTTTTCCGGCACAGGGAGCACTGCAAAGTGAAATATAATAATTCAGACAGGGTCTGCCTGATTTGATATCGCGGGGGAAAACCTTACGGCAGGTGGGAAGTCTGAAAATCTCCGAAGCCTGACGCACCGCATTTGTAACGGAAAAATTTCCCGTATAGGGACCGAGGTATTCCGCTTCGGGATCATCCTTTCGGAAGCAGGGCATAATCTTACCCCAGGGACCGGGAGTGATTTTGATATAGCTGTAGCCCTTGTCATCCTTGAGAAGAATGTTGTACTTGGGCATATTCTGTTTGATGAGACTGCATTCAAGCACAAGGGCCTCAAATTCACTGTCAGTGAGTATATAATCAAAATCGTCAACATTTTCAACCATTTTTCTGACCTTTGTGCTGTGTCCGTTCTGTGAGCCGAAATACTGGCTGACTCTGTTTTTCAGTTTTTTGGCCTTTCCGATATATATAATTTTGCCGTCCTTGTTTTTCATTATATATACACCGGGAGTCAAAGGCAGCTTCATTGACTTTTCTCTCAACTGCTGCAGCTTCGGATTTTCACCCATAAGAATACCTCCTTCCGTCTTGACTTTTTTTCATTTTATATATAATATAGTGTAGGTTTAAAGATGACGGACGAAGCTGCCGTTTTCATAATAATAAACCTTGCACAGCTTTCCGAGCTCGTGGCAGCGGTCTATCACATATTTTGAGCCGCGGCTTTTGCCGTCCCAGAAAACATATATAATGTCACTCATTTCTATGAGCTTGTCATTTCTTTTTAAGGGAGCGGCTCTGCCGTAAAGATCATATTCGGGTATAATCTCAACAAGGGTTATTCTTCGGGCAAGTGCATAATCTCTTGCTCTCAGGTCTATTCCCTTGGCGGCACCTGAATACATTATGTCAATATTTTTTTCAATGATTATTCCGTCGGGAATTTCATAATCCAGAGACCTTGACCCCGCAATTCCGATTCTCATACAATCAACAGCTTTCATAAATACTTTTCTATAATTCTAACACTAAAGGCCTTTCAATTCAAGGCTATAATTCAAAAGAAGGTGACTAACATGTTTGAAGTTCAGCACATCAAAGGCAACACTTATTATTACGAGGCATTTTCCAATATCGGCATTTACTGCAAGGATGACGGCAAGGCGATTCTTATTGACACCTGCGACCATATGCGTATGGTAAAAAACGTTGACCGCTTTCTGACAGAAAAGGGACTCACCGTTGAAACAATCATCAACACCCACGGTCACGCTGACCATATCTGCGGAAACAAGTTTTTTCAGGATAAATACGGCTGTAACATTCTCAGCACGGAAAAGGAAAATTTCTTCATCAAAAATCCCCATCTTGAAATGGATTTTTATTTTGAAGGCATTGAACACAATCAGTCTCAGAACCCCTTTTATACCGTTGAGCCCACAGATTCACAGATTATCACCGAAGAAAATCTGCCCGAGGGCTTCAGCATTGTCCCCCTTCCCGGTCACAGCTTTGAAATGATTGGTGTGAGAACGCCCGACAATGTTCTTTTTCTTTCAGACAGTCTTCTTTCCGCTTTCACCTGGGAAAATCACAAGCTCCCCTTTTTCAACCACGTCAACACATCCCTTGTCACCCTTGAAAAAATCGGAAAGCTCTTCTTCGCTTGTAACAGCTTTTTCAGCGTCAGAACCGGTTTCCATCATACTTGCAAAAAGTCGGACTGTTGCGCCACCGAAAGAATGACCGAGCAGATTGATTTTATCTTCTTCATTCCAAGAATCAATAAGCGCTTTACC
>JAZOWF010000067.1:0-2497 GCA_045659065.1 Acutalibacteraceae bacterium | reverse complement strand
GAAGCACTTTAAAATGCGAAATAGTGTTGCAAGAAAAGGCGAAAACCACCGATAATGCTGACGCATATCGGTGGTTTTTAACGCATTATTGTGATGCTATTTCACTTTTTAAAGAAATACTGCCTTATGTGGCGTCGGCGTTGCTCTAACCGTTTTAATTTATTCTCAGCCGATGAACAGATTCATTATTGAAGGACCCTTTTCAATGAAATTTTCGGGTCGGTTTGCTGTCTCCTCATTGAATGTGTCAACACCCTCAAGATGATTTTTGTGCTGATAAATCAGATAGGGTACGGGGTCTCTTGCGTGAGTCTTGGTCACAATGGGAGTGGGATGGTCGGGGAGAATCATAATCTTGTAATCGTCATATTTCTCAAGACCTTCAAGAAGTGGAGCAAGAACAAGTGAGTCAATAAGCTCAATAGCTCTGACCTTGTTTTCGGGCTCGTTTCTGTGACCGCACTCGTCGGGAGCTTCAATGTGGATATAAACAAAATCCTTGTCCTCAAGCTCCTTGAGGGCATACTGTGCCTTTGCGGAGAAGTTTGTGTCAATATATCCCGTTGCACCGGGCACGTCGGGAGTGGACATGCCTGCGCTGATGCCGATGCCTTTGAGAAGGTCAACGGCTGAAATAACCGCGCCTTTGACATTATAAAGTGATTCAAAGGAGGGGAGAATGGGCTTGTTGCCCTCGCCCCAGAGCCAGATCGAGTTTGCAGGGCGCTTGCCCTCGGCAATTCTCTTGAGGTTGGTGGGATGGTTTTTGAGCACATCATAGCTCTTTTTCATCATTTCGATAAGGGGCTTTGCGTTCTCACTTTGTGAGATATAAGGACCGATAACACGGTCACTGATGTCGTGGGGAGGAGTCATTGAGCCAAGGTCTGTTGTGCCCTGACGGACAACAAGACAGTGACGGTAGCTTACACCGCTGTAATAAGTATAAGTATCATTACCGAAGGCCTGCTGAACAGCCTTGATAAGCTCACTTGCTTCCTCGGAGCTGATGTCACCGGCAGAGTAATCCACCATAGTTTTGTCCTCGTATTTTTCCTCGTCGGAAAGAGTGACAAGATTGCATCTGAGAGTGACATCGTCATCCTTCAGACTGACACCGATGCTGACGGCCTCAAGAGGTGAGCGACCTGTGTAATACTTTTCGGGGTCGAAGCCCATAACACTCATGTTTGCAACGTCACTGCCGGGCTTCATTGAGTCGGCAACGGTTTTCACAAGACCCACACGGCTGTGCTTTGCAAGAAAATCCATATTAGGCTTCTTTGCGCACATCATGGGAGTTTTCATTTCAAGTGCGGGTACGGGATAGTCAGCCATACCGTCGCACAAAACAACAACATATTTCATTTTAGCTCATACCTTTCTCTGTGCAGACAGAATATAATAAGATAATATCACAAGCGCACCGCCGTTTCAAGCATAATTCGAAACATTCTGTATGACAGATTCGTAACATGACAACAATAACCTATAAAGAATGAGTTTTCTTTTATATGCTACAGAGACAGGGTGGCCGTGAAATAAAATTTTTTCAAAAAAGCCTTGACATTTCTCATCTTTTACGCTAAAATATATCAGCGTCAAAACAACATATGATCCACTAGCTCAGTCGGCAGAGCACTTGACTTTTAATCAAGGTGTCCGGAGTTCGAATCTCCGGTGGAACACCAAAAATCCCGTTCGTGTCAGCGAATGGGATTTTTACTTTTTACCTTTTCACTATTCACTTTTCACTCTTAATTGTTTTGGGCGGGATTTTTGGCGAGGTAATAGGTAAGAAGTAATAGTGAATAAGTGTTGGCGGGATACCCGCACCCGATTATAAAAAGGAGATAAGTTATAATGAAAAATAGTCCTTTAATTGATAAATCAAAAGCATTTGCGCTTGAAATAATAAAAGTTTGTAATTATGTAAAACAAAGTAAAAAAGAAACAGTTTTAACTAATCAGCTTGTTCGTTCAGGTACTTCTATCGGTGCAAATATTCGGGAAGCTTTTTATGGTCACGGCAGAGCTGATTTTATTGCTAAATTACAGATTGCTCTGAAAGAATGTAGTGAAAGTGAATATTGGTTGGAGCTTCTTATTGAAAGCGGTTATTATGAGGACAGAAAAGTTCTTGATATGTGTATTGAAGTGAAGAAGATGTTGATTAGTTCCCTTAACACCGCTAAATCAAATCAAAAATAGCTTGTTGCTATTTTAGGCTGTAAATACAAAAAAAGAGAAGCTTAACGCCGACACCACATAAGGCAGTATTTCTTTAAAAAGTGAAATAGCATCACAATAATGCGTTAAAAACCACCGATATGCGTCAGCATTATCGGCGGTTTTCGCCTTTTCTTGCAACACTATTTCGCCTTTTAAAGTGCTTCGCAGTTTCGTAAGAACTAAAAATTTCTTGTATTGAAGCCATAAAATGCAGCAAGGCTGTCGCTTTGCGAGGCTTTTGGCAAAAATACAGGGAATTTTGTTC
>JAZOWF010000066.1:0-20149 GCA_045659065.1 Acutalibacteraceae bacterium | reverse complement strand
CACTACGGTCAGTATAAGAACTACGTTCTTCTCGGTGACAGCGCAGCCAGCGGCTACCGTGATGAAGTCAGTGAAAACGATGCTGCCTTTAATTTAAATAATGATCAGAGTACATATTACCGTATAGAAGGTTCATACGCTGACATTATTGCTGACACAATCATCGAAGACGGCTCAATGACAGCTCTTGCTGCTCCCGGCTTCAGAACTCTTGAAGTCCGTTATATGCTTGAGGATGATTATGCAGAAACCTGTGAGGACGAATTCCTCTTCCATCCCAGCCAGCTTTATGTTCACGAATGGGACTACTGTTCCTGTCACGGTGAGCTTATGCTTCCCTATTCAAGACATTACAGAGAGCTTTTCAAAAACTCAATCGCAAATGCTGACCTCATTACTCTCGGTATCGGCGGTAATGACTGGGGCGAATATATGCGCTGGGTAATCGATGACCTTCTTAAGAAGGAAAACGTTGCTGACCAGTACATCGCTCAGATTGCGGACATTTTCGATGACGGTCTTGTTGACCTTGCAACAATCGAAAAGGCAGTTGACATTCTTCATATTGCAGGTGCTCTTCCCGCACTTCTCACAACTCTTCCCTCAGCACTTGAATACGGTCTTTCAACCTTCTACACCAACTGGGACATTATGATTCAGGATATCTACGATCTTAATTCCGATGTAACTCTTATGGTTGTCGGTATGAGTGACAACAGCATCAAGGGTAAATATTATGATTACAACGGTGTACCCGGTGAATCTGTTATTCCCGAGGGTACTGAAGAGGATCCCACAAAGGCTGCTGTTATGAGCACAATCATCAACTTCATTATGGGCGTCGGTAACGGTCCCATGATTGAAGGCGCAAAGAAGTTCGGCTACACATATGTTGATATCGACGGCGCTTCCTATGTTGAAAGCCACTACGATGCAGCAGGCCACGTTTTCGTAGCTAACAAGATTATCGAGGCTCTTCCCGATCCCGATGTTTCAAAGCTCTTCACAGACGCAACACCCGGCCACAAGTACTATAAGGAAATCGAATACGTTGTTCTCAACGGTATTATGGCAGGTACATCAGAAACAACCTTCAGCCCCGACGAAGCTCTCACAAAGACAGATATGGTTGCAGCCTTCAATGTTATCAACGGCACAAACGTTGACAACGGCGGCTCATCATCAGTCAACGCAGTCAAGCTTGCTCTTGAATTTATTATGGCAGGCGCAAAGGGCGGCTTCAGCGGTCTTATCAAGGGACTTTCACTGTGCACAAAGATTATTGCTGACAAGGGCTTCAATGTCTTCGGCACAATCACAAGAGCAGAAGCAGCTAACTACTTTGCACTCTTTTGTGCATAATCTCTGAGGCTCAGCCTCATAAAGCCTGATTAAAAATCAATCACCGACTTGTATCAGCAGGTCGGTGATTTTTTTATCCTGTTCTGTGGCGGGGGAGTATGCTTTCAGTCTGTGAGGATGTTTTATATATTTAAAGGGTTTCTTCGTACTTAAAAAAGTCTGAAGAAACCCTTTGTTTATCTTGCCTTATGTGGTGTCGGCGTTTTTACAGCCTCTTTTTTATTTCCCCTCATACTCAAAGGTATAATCCTCAAAGCCTGAGGAATAAAGCTGAGTGCCGTCATTGAGCACCCACATTGCCTCGGAGCCGGGGATTGACTCAATCAGAGCCACGCCTCTTTCGTAATCCATCAGGAAAAGAGCAGTTGAAAGGGCGTCTCCCAAAGCGGAGTCATTGGTGAGAATTGAAACACTGCGGTAATTCGTGCCGGGCATAAGTGTTTCCGGGTCAATGATGTGATGATAGCTTTTGCCGTCAACGGTATAAAAGCGCTGATAGTTTCCGCTTGTCACAAGTGCCTGATCTGTCAGATAAAGGAACTCGATATAAGGCGTGTCCTCATCAGCGGTGTCGGGGTTTTCAATACCTGCCTTAAAAGGCTCATTTTCACCGTTCAGACCGATTGTTCTGATGTTACCGCCCACATTGATTATGAAGGAGGTCACTCCCTTTTCCTCAAGAGCCTCGGCAATTCTTTCAACGGCATAGCCCTTGGCAATTGCGCCCACATCAAGACTCATTTCACCGTCTGCAAGGAATACCGTTGAATTTTCCTCGTCAATGATGATGTCATTGATGTCCGTGTGCTGTGCCGCCTGTCTCAGCTTTTCCATGGGAGGAAGCTCAGCTTTCTGAGGATTGTCAAGACCCCATGCTCTGTAATTGTGCCAGATTTTCAGCACACTGCCCATTGCAATGTTGACAATGCCGTAGGTCTTCTTGTGCATTTCCTTTGCAAAAAGCAGAAGGTCAATGATTTTGCGGTCAACCTTCACAACGGAGTGACTGCCCTTTTTCACATCGTTGACGGTGACAAGGTTGTTTATGCCGTCATATCTGTTATAAATTGTGAAAAGACGGTGGTACTCCTGAAGCATATCCTTGATTTCAAGGCAGATGCTGTCAAACTCCTCCTTTGAGTCACAGTAGCCCGTGATTGTTGTGGCGGTGTCAAAATAATCAAAGTAATAAGCGTTGAATTTTTCCTTCTTCTCCGCCCCGCAGCCCGAAAGGCAGGAGAGGAGAGCAAGAATAATCAATACTATTGAAAGAGCCTTTTTCATTATAAGGTACCTCAAAAATATACAGGTATCCCCGAAGGAATACCTGTATTATTTGTTATTAAGGAAATTATACAGTTGCAGCAGCTGTTGCAGCCTTGATCATATCGCTGATACCGATTGTGCAGCCTGCAGTTGCAAGGTCGCCTGTGCCGTAGCCGTCAGCGTCTGCAAGAGCAGCAAATTCGGAAGCTGTTTTGCCCACAAGAGCAGCGTCAAAAGCAGCAGCCTGAGCATACCATTCAAGAACGGGAGCGTCTGAGCCGTCGCGCTTCTTGCCGTATGCAGCCATGTTGTAAGCGTCGCCAAGCTCGCCCTTTGTCTTGATTTCAGCAGCTGTGTCAACAGTAGCCTTACCTGCAAGATCAAATGTTACTGAGGTTGAAGCGCAGTCTGTCTTTGAAGCTGCAACCTTGCCCTCTGCGTTAACTGCAGCAGCGTTGATTGTAACGTCGATACCGACTGAGCCTTCTTTTTCTTCTGTTGCATCAGTGTTTGAAACTGAAGCAACAAGAGCAATGTTGAGCTTGTCAGCAGCAGTTGCTTCTGATTCAGCAGCGCTTGCAACAGCCTTATCAAGAGCCTTGATGATGTCACCAACGCTGATTGTGCAGCCTGCAGCTGCAAGGTCACC
The DNA here is from genome assembly GCA_045659065.1 of Acutalibacteraceae bacterium. Taxonomy (GTDB): domain Bacteria; phylum Bacillota; class Clostridia; order Oscillospirales; family Acutalibacteraceae; genus UBA6857. The sequence continues at coordinate 16,872 of JAZOWF010000066.1, read as the reverse complement.
TGTTGTGTAGGTGTCTTCTGTCATGAAAGCCTTAACCTCGTCAAGAGTCTTGCCCTTTGCAGTTGCAACGAAAGCGTCAATCTGCTCGAACCATTCGAGAACAGCGCCTTCTGAGCCGTCGTGCTTTTTGCCGTATGCAGCCATGTTGTAATTTGTGCCAAGGTCATACTTTGAAACAACCTCTGTGTTTGCAACAGCCTTACCTTCTGAGGTCCATTCTGCAGCAGCGTCAACTGAGTCGATGGCAATGTCAACAATTTTCTTGTCAGCGTCAAGAACAACTGCAACTGCAGTTACATCTGTGCCGCCTTTTCCGTTTGAGTCGCCGTCAGCATCTGTTGTTGATTTGTAGGAAGCCACAACGCCGAGACCGAAGCTGAGCTTTGCTGCGGGTTCATCTGAGTTTGTGTTGCCGCAAGCTGCAAATACCATAAGTGCAACAAGAGCAACGAGTACGAGACTGATTACTTTTTTCATAATGAAACTCCTTTTTTTATTTATTTTTGGGAATCAATCCAAATGTATTATTACAAAAATATCCCTTGATGTCAAGGGATATTTTGTCAAATTATTCAATTTAAGAAATTAGTCATATTCAACTGAGAATTCTGTCAAATCTTTACACGGTTTAAGAGTATATTTCCGCCCACTCCCACAAGGATTCCTGCAAGAGTGCCCGTGATTGAAAGGATTATCATATAATAGCCGAGCTGAAGGGTATCAAAAAGGAAAATTGCAACAAGAATCTGCCCGAGGTTATGGGCAACGGCTCCCGCAATGCTGACGCCCACAGAGGAAAAGCGGTCTGTTTTTTTCATCAGAGCCATCAGAAGAATGCTGATGAAGGCACCCGAAAGGGAATAAGTGAGAGTCATAAAATTTCCGAAGAGAATTGAGACAATAAAAATTCTGATTCCCGACACAAGTGCCGCCTCCTTAACGCCGAAGCGGTAAAGAACAAAGAGAATGACAAGGTTGGGAAGTCCCATTTTGATTCCCGGAACGGCGGTGTAAATGGGCGGAAGTGTTGACTCCAGCCAGGCAAGAACAAGTGCCACCGAGGTAATCATTGATAAAAGAGCAGTTTTTTTTGTTGTGTTGTTCATAATCACCCTACAATATCCAGATCCGAATCAGCTTTTTCGGCACGGATTTCAATTACCAGCCTGTGAGGCAGGCAGACGATTGTTTCCCCCGAAGCTGAAACGGGACGGTACTGACAGCAAAGCTTATCGGGGCAGTTAGCCTGAGAAATACGGGCCTTACCCTCCTCAATGACAAGGGTATTGGTAAACTGCTTTTCATCTCCCGTGACAAGCTCCTTTTCAATGCTTTCATCAAGGGAGAAGCTGTATAATTCCTCACCGTCAATTTTGACAACGGCGTACTGACCCTGCTGTCTTGTTGAATTGACAAATAACAGACCTGCCGCCGCTACCAGAAGAATAACGGCGACAAGGATAATATCATTTCGTGTTTTTTTGTTTTTCATTTAAAATCACTCTTAAAGGCTGAGAGTCTTGATGCATTTTGTGGGGCAGTTTTCTGCACATGCACCGCAGCCTGTACACTTGGAGTAATCAATAACTGCAAGATTGTCTGTGACTGTGATTGCCTTTTCGGGACAGTTAAGCTGACACTTTTTGCAGCCGATGCAGGCATTTGTGCAGTTCTTACGTGCTGCTGCGCCCTTTTCCTTGTTGTTACACATAACTGTAACGGAAGCCTTTTTGGGAATCATTCTGATGATTGAGTTGGGGCAGGTTTTTACACACTTGCCGCAGCCGATACATTTTCTTGAGTCAACGTGAGCAAGACCGTCTGTGATGCAGATTGCATCAGCGGGGCAGGCTCTTGCACAGTCACCGCAGCCGATACAGCCGAAGACACAGCTTGAGGGACCGCCATAGATGAGCTTTGCTGCCTGACAGCTGTCAATACCGTTGTAAATTGCCTTGCAGCTTGTTGCTTCACAGGTGCCGTTACAGCCTACAAAGGCAACCTCGGGCTCCTGAACGGAAACCTCAACACCGAGAACCTCTGCAATTGCTGATGCTGTTGAAGCACCGCCGGGGATACAAAGATTGGGCTCAGCCTTACCTGAAGCAACTGCCTCGGCATAGCTGTCACAGCCTGCAAAGCCGCAGGCACCGCAGTTTGCACCGGGGAGAGTTTCTCTGACCTTGGTTACGGTTTCATCCTCTTCAACGGCGAAGAAGTGAGAAGCAAGAGCAAGAACGATACCTGCAATGATGCCCACAGCCGCAACAACAACCAGAGCTGTTAAAATATCTGTAATCATAGCCTTTTAACCTCCTTATGCAAACAAGTTGTCAACAATACCGGCAAATCCGAAGAATGCCATTGAAACAAAGGATGCGGCAATGAGAGTGACGGGAAGACCCTTGAAGGATTCGGGAACGAGTCTTTCGTCGATAACTGAGCGGACGCCTGAGAAAAGCACCATAGCAAGAAGGAATCCGAGACCGCAGCCAAGTGAGCTTACCATTGATTCTGTGAAGTTGAAGCCGTCAGTGATGTTGTTGATTGTAACACCGAGAACGGCACAGTTTGTTGTGATAAGGGGAAGATAAACACCAAGGCTCTTGTGAAGGGAGGGAATGAACTTTTTCAGAACGATTTCCGTGAACTGAACAAGGGCAGCAATGACAAGAATGAAGACGATTGTCTGAGTATATTCAAGTCCGGTGGTGTTGAGGATGAAGGTCTGGATGGGCCATGTGACAGCCGTTGCCATAAGCATAACAAAGATAACGGCAACACCCATACCAACAGCCTGATTAAGCTTTTTTGAAACGCCGAGGAAGGGACAGATGCCCAGGAATCTTGCAAGAACATAGTTGTTTACAAGAACTGAGGACATAAGAATGACCACAAGAGTTTTGAAAGTTTCCATTATTCTGCCTCCTTTTCTTTTGTTGCACAGCCGCCGTTACAGATTGCTGCTGAGGGACAGCCTGCGCAGGAGAATTCCTTTTTCCTGATGGCCTTGCCCTTTGTCAGAAGGTTCACAACGGCAATGAGAAGACCGTAAACCATCAGACCGCCGGGAGCCTTGACAAGAATGTCAATTGTGTGGTCGGCGAGGAAGGGGATTGAGATTCCCGCAAAGGAGCCGACACCGAAAACCTCACGGACTGTTGCCATTGCAACAAGAGCAATTGTGAAGCCCAGACCCATACCGATTCCGTCAAGAACAGATTTGCCCACGGAGTTTTTGCCGGCAAACATTTCTGCTCTGCCAAGGATGATACAGTTAACTGTGATCAGGGCAAGATAAACACCGAGAAGCTCATACATTTCGGGAAGGTAGGCGTGCATAAACATCTGAACGATTGTAACAAAGCCTGCGATAATAACGATATAGCAGGGGATACGGACTGTGTCGGGGATAAACTTACGAAGGGCTGAGATAACTGCATTTGAGCAGATAAGAACAGCCGCAGCCGCAAGACCCATACCCAGAGCGCCGATAACTGTTGTTGTGGTTGCAAGAGTGGGGCAGGTACCAAGGATGAGAACGAAAACGGGGTTCTCACGGAGCAAGCCCTTGAGAAGAACTGACATATTGCTTTCTTTATTCATTTTAAAGGCCCCTCCTTTCAGCTGAGAGCGGCAACAGCCTCAAATACCTTTGAGATTGCTGTCTTGTAGCCGTTTGTTGTGATTGTTGCACCGCCGATGGCATCAATGTCACCGTAATTTTCAGCGGTCTTTCCGTTGAACTGAGTGTAGAAGACAGGATCTGCACAGGCTGAGCCGATGCCTTCGCTTTCGTTCTGATAGGTGGTTTCACAGTTGATGATTGTGCCGTCTGCCGTTACGGAAACCTTGATTTTGATGTGCTCACCTGAGGGATAGTAATATTCGTCACCGTTGATGCCAAAGCCTGCAGCCTTAAGCTCAAAGACGAAGCAGCCGCCTGAGGTCTTGTATGCTTTTTCAATCTGTGAGGGAAGCTCAAGGGCGCTGATGTCAATTTCAGTCATAACAGAGGAGATGATTGCTCCTGCCTGAGATGAAACTGCAGTCTTTGCAGCCTCGTCAGCCTCTGAAACAACATTGCCTTCAGCGTCTGTGCCCACATAGGTCTCACCTGAAAGGAAGACATAGCCTGCACCGTTTACAGCCTTATATGCTGCGGAAATGTCGGTGACAGCCTCTGTGATGAAGAGCTTTTCGAATTCACCCTCACCTGCGGGAAGAGCTGCTGCAAGGTTATCGGCAAGAATCTGAGCCTCATCTCTGACGTCAACGGAGCCGCCGCCGAGAATGATTGCGGTGTTCAGAGCGTCCTTGACAGCGCCTTTATAAGCTGCTGTTGTTTTTGTTGCACCTGAAATAACCTCAAGGGAGTCAATTGTTTCAGCGGTCTGACCTGAAGCGGTTTCACCGTAGGTCTTTTCAACGCCGAGGGTTTCATTGCTTGAAAGGCAGGTTGCGCCTGTTACTGTGCCTGTGGCATCAATACCCACCATAATAATCATATCAGCACCGTAGCCTGATGTCTTAAGCTTGACAACAACACCGCCGTTTTTCTCTGTGAAGGCTTCGGTTACTGTTGCGGGAAGCTCATAGGCTGTCAGGTCAACGGAGGTGAACTCCTCACCTGAGGGCAGAACAATAAGCAGAGCCTCGTTAGCCGCAGCGGCGGCATTTTTTTCAATAACGGGAGCAGTTACTGAGTTTGTGATTGCAAGCAGTACGGCAACCATACCGCAGATAACTGTAAGGGAAAGAACGCTTTTAAGATGTTTTATCATTTTTTATTCCCTCCAAACACTTTTCTTGCTGTGAGCATATCAATGAAGGGGTTGACGATATTCATAAGAAGAATAGCAAAGGAAACGCCCTCGGGATATACGCCCCAGAAACGGATAAGACAGGTGATGACGCCTGCGCCCACACCGAAGATGATGCTGCCCTTGGGGGTGGTGGGGGAGGTGACGTAATCTGTTGCCATAAAGAAGGCACCGATAACAAGACCGCCTGAAAGGGTCCAGGCAAGAGCCTGAGTGAAGTCGAAATCACACACACAAAGTGAGAAAAGGAAAACGGTGAGAATGAAGCTTACGGGAATGTGCCAGGAGATAACCTTTCTGACAAGAAGGTAAGCCGCACCGATTAAAAGAGCAAGGGTGCAGGTTTCACCGATTGTGCCGCCCACGTTACCGAGGAACAGGTCCTTGAGTGAGGGTACCGTGCCTTCTGCAAGCTGAGCAAGAGGAGTTGCGCCCGAAGCAGTGTCAAGACCCTTGGGGAAGGCTGAGACTGTCATTGAGCCGAAGGCAACAAGCATAAACACTCTTGCGGTGATTGCGGGGTTTACAATGTTGCAGCCAAGACCGCCGAAGAGACATTTGACAACGATGATTGCAAACACGGAAGCAACAGCTGCCTGCCAGAGAGGAACATTGGCTGAAAGATTCAGTGCAAGCAGAAGACCGGTGATAACAGCACTCAGGTCATCAATTGTCTGCTTTCTTTTAAGAGCAAGGTTGAAAAGGAATTCAGCACCCACTGAGGTAATCACACACACAGCAATAACTGCAAGGGCTCTGAGTCCGAAAATGACTGTGCCGGCAATTGCGGCGGGAACAAGGGCAAGAATAACGTCAAGCATAAAGCCGCGTGTTGACTTGCTGCCGTGAATATGAGGTGAAACTGAAATATGAAGTTTTTTATCCATGATTATTCAGCCTCCTTTGCTTTTGCAATTTTAAAATCTCTGTAAGCTGCCTTTGCAAGCTTGTTGACCTGAACAAGATCACGGGCTGCGGGACAGTTGAAGGAGCAGCAGCCGCATTCCATGCAGACCTCGATGCCAAGCTTACCAAGCACCTCAATGTTGCCTGCGTTATATGCCTTGGCAATTGCGGCAGGGTCAATGCCGAGAGGACAGGTGTTTGCACAGGTACCGCAGCGGATACATGCAGTTTCCTTGGGCATACGGCATTCCTTGGGAGAAAGGGCAAGAACGGCATTTGTCTGCTTGAGCACGGGAACGGATGTGTCGGGCACGGAAATACCCATCATGGGACCGCCGTAAAGAACTCTTTCGGGACCGCACCTGAAGCCGCCGGCAAAGTCAAAGAGCTCCTGAATGGGTGTGCCGATGGGAGCAATGACATTGATGGGCTCGTTTACTGCACCGCCGTCAACGGTGACGGTCTTTTCAACAAGAGGCATACCTGTCTTGAGATATTTTGCAATGAAGGCAACGGTTGTGCAGTTGCAGACAATACAGCCCACGTCAGCGGGAAGCTGACCTGCCTTGATAACCTTGCCCGTTGTGTTGAACACAAGAACCTTTTCACCGCCCTGAGGATATCTCTGAGGAAGCACCTTGACGGAGATACGCTTGTCCTTTGCGGCAAGCTTTTTCACGCTTTCGAGAGCCTCCTTTGAGCCCTTTTCAATGCCGATGATGAATTTTTCAATGCCGAGATATTTTGCAATTGCATCAACTGCATAAGCAATGTCGTCAGCGTCTTCAATGAGAGTGCGGGTGTCACTTGTGATATAAGGTTCACACTCTGTTGCGTTGATGATAAATTCACTGATGGGCTTGTCCGTTGCAAGCTTGACATAGGTGGGGAAGCCTGCACCGCCCAGACCTACAAGACCGCTGTCTCTGACAGCATCAATGAAGTCCTGCTTTGAGTTAATTACGGGAGGTGTGAGCTCTGCGGGAGTGAAAAGACCGTCAGATTCGATAACGATTGAGGGGATAAAAGTGCCGTTTGAAGCAAGGGTATCAATAATTTTTGTTACCTTACCTGAAACGCTTGAATAAACGGGTGATGAAATGAAGCCGTTCTGCTGAGCAACAAGAGTACCCACCGAAACAGTGTCTCCCACCTTGACAACGGGTGTTGCCGCCTTACCGATATGCATAAGGGTGGGCAGAGTAACACTCTTGGGGGGAGTAATTCTGACAGCAGAATGTGATGCGGTGCTTTTTCTGTGAGGAACCTTAACACCGTGAATTGAAAATGCCATCTTATTTTCCTGCCTTTCGTTATATGAAAATATATTAACATAGTTAATCTATTGTATTATACTGCATAAGTGTAAGCTGAGTCAATACAAAAGGATGAACAAAAATTTGCCTGTAAAATTAAACATTATGACACGGAAAATTTATCTGATTGTGTTGACTGGGGTTTGTGATGGTGCTATTATAAATCCGTCTGTATTATGTATATAGAATAATTAATTATATAAAATAAAAACCTTTATAGGAAAGGATGATAGGCTTGTTTATAATATTCTTTGCTTTGTGGCTTCTTTTTAACGGAAGATTCACCTTTGACAGCGGTATGCTTCAGGTGTGCATTGTGGGGCTGCTTGTTTCGGGCTTTGCATATTTTCTGTCTTACAGGTTTCTCGGCATCACACCGAAAAAGGAGCTGTGGCTTTTAAAAAAGCTGCCCCTTCTTGTGCTTTATGCCCTTGTGCTTGTCAAGGAGATTGTTCTTGCCAACCTTCAGATGATAAAAATCATCCTTGACGGAAAGCATAAAAACAAGCCGGTGATGGTGCAGGTGAGAATCCCTCTTAAAACCGAGCTTTGCAGAGTTATTTTTGCAAACTCCGTCACACTCACTCCCGGCACAATCACCGCAGATTTTGAAGGTGATATGTTTGTCATCCACTGCATTGACGAAAAGCTCAGCGAGGGAATTGAGGGCTGCAGCTTTGTGAAAATTCTTGAAAGGCTGGAAAAATAATATGCTTGAGAATGCTTATTCACTGTTATACATAGCGGTGCTCATTGCTCTTGCAGTGGGCGCTGCTGTTGCACTGATACGCTGTATCACGGGCAAAACAATCATCAACCGCTTCATCGGTATCAATATTCTCACAACTCTTGTTGCAATTATGATATGCATACTCACACTTTTTCTCGGTGAAAGCTATCTTCCCGACGTTGCAATTGTTTATGTGATGCTCAGCTGTATTGCCGTTATGCTGCTGAACAAGATTTATATCAACCTTTTCGGCAATGAAAAAGAGGACAGGGAGGATGACAGAAATGCTTGAATGGATAAGATTCGGACTTGTTGCCTTCTGCTTCATTTCGGCAACGGTGCTTTTGTTTGTTTCACTTTTCGGAACCTTCCGCTTCGGTTTTTCCCTTAACAGACTTCACGCAGCGGCAATCTGTGACACTCTTGTGCTGATGCTTTTTGTCAGCGGCTGTATCATTGCTTCGGGAATAAACATTGTTTCTTTCAAATTTCTTCTGATAATTCTCATTCAGTGGTGCACAAGCCCCCTTGTTTCACATATGTTCGTAAAGGCAAAATATCTCACCGACAACAACCTTAGCCTTTACTGTGAAATGAAAAAGAAGGATGAGCACCTTTCCTCTGACGAAATTAAAAAGGAGGGCAAGTGATAATGGATTTTATAACTGTTTTAAGGGTACTGCTGCTTGCCTCCCTTGTTATCTGTGCCGTTGCAACGGCTCTTTCAAAAAGAGTGATGACGGCGCTGATTGTTTTCACCTCCTACAGCATCATTATGTCTGTTGTGTGGCTTCTTCTGCGCTCACCCGACCTTGCAATCACCGAGGCGGCTGTCGGCGCGGGTGTTGACGGTGTGCTGTTTTTCATCACCCTGAGAAAGCTTCATCTGATTGACAGAGATTATGAAACCTCCTCAGAGAAAAAGAAGGGAGGAAATGAAAATGAACAGTCTTAAGGAATATCTGAAGCAGTGGTATGAGGGCAACCTTGACCTTGATGCCGCTATGGCCTCGGAAAAGCAGGAAAGAAGAGAAATCCGAAGAGAAAAAAAGACCTTCAGAAAGAAAAGCTTCAGAATTGTACGCTCCGTTGAAAAGGGAGAAATGGAAATCACCAAAAGGGGCTACAGCTTCTTTTCCGTTATCTTCTGTCTGATTCTCACGGCAGTGCTTGTGCTGACGGTAAATTTCCTTCCCGGCTTTGCAGACAGCCACGCCCCCACGGCAAATGAGGTTTATGAGCATTATGTGGGTCAGGGCAGAGAGCAGACGGGTGCGGTGAACACCGTTGCGGGTATGATTCTTGATTACCGTGCCTTTGACACACTGGGCGAATCCTTTGTGCTTTTCACTGCAACTGCGGCTGTAATCATTCTTCTTGAAAAAACCGACAGTGAAAAGAAAAGGGCAAAGAAAAAGAAGGAGCTCTTCCTTTACAAAAATGACCCCATTGCCTCCTTCACCCTCAGACTTATTTTTCCCGTGATTATTATTTTCGGTGTTTATATTCTTTTCAACGGACACCTTTCTCCCGGCGGAGGATTTTCCGGCGGAGCAATTCTCGGTGCCGGCTTCATCCTTTATGCAATGATTTACGGAGAGGAAAAGGCGGCAAGGCTTCTCACTCCCAAAATTATCAAAAGAGTGACAATCTGTTCACTTTCCTTTTACTGCATCGCAAAAAGCTATTCCTTCTTCACGGGCAATGACTTTAACGGTGTTCATTCCTTTATCGGCCCGGGCACTCCCGGAGATTTTCTTTCGGGCGGTCTGATTCTTCCGCTGAACATTGCCGTCGGCCTTGTTGTCTGCTGCACAATGTACAGCTTCTATATGCTTTTCAGAAGGGGGAGTCTTGATGAATAATCTTCTTTTGAATTATGAAGAGCTGACCTCAATGATTCTTTTTGCAATCGGCTTTACAATGCTTGTGTTTTCAAAAAACATTCTCAAAAAGATTATGGGTCTTAACATAATGGACACGGGTGTTTATCTTTTCCTTGCCTCAATGGGCTATATTGAAGATAAGCTTTCACCCATTGTGCCCTCTGCGGGTGAGGTCAATCCCACAGATTACATCAATCCCATTCCTCAGGGACTTGTTCTGACGGGCATTGTTGTTTCTGTCAGCGTTTCGGCTCTGATGCTTGCACTGACGGTCAGACTTTATAAAAATTACCGCACCCTGAACCTTGACGAAATTTATGAAAGGTGCAGAAGGGAGGACGAGGAAAATGACTGATTTCATAATGAATTTTCCCTTTTTCACAATTGTCCTTTCCCTTTTCTCTGCCGTTGTCTGCTATGCTCTGAAGGATAAGAAGGCACGCTTTGCCGTTTATACCCTTCTTTCCGTGAGTTCGGTGATGACATTTTTTGTCATTGTCTATAATATGACTCAGGGTGACGGATATTTTGTTTACAGAATGGGTCATTATGATTCTCCCATCGGTAATGAGATTGCCGCGGGAATTCTTGAGCCCTTTTTCGTTCTGCTTTTTGAAGCTGTGATTCTTTTGTGTGTCACGGGCGGCTCAAAAAAAATCTTCAGAGACATTGATGAATCAAAGCACAGACTTTTTTATGTGATGGTCTGTCTTGTTCACGCGTCCCTGTGTGCCCTTTGCTACACAAACGATATTTTCACCGCTTATGTTTTCATTGAGGTCTGCACAATTGCCTCCTGCGCTCTTCTGATGTCAAGAAAGCTGCCCAGAGCAATTGTTGCCGCAACCCGATATATGATTTTCAGCCTTATCGGCTCAGGTCTTACCCTTATCGGAATCATTCTTCTTTATTCCGTCACGGGACACCTTCTTTTCCCTCAGCTGTCTGAGGGCATCAGTGAGCTGTGGGCTCAGGGTCAGTACACATTGCCTTTGACCGTTGCTCTGGGACTGATTGTTTCGGGACTTGCAATCAAAAGCGGACTTTGTCCCTTTCATCTGTGGATGCCCGACACCTACGGCACGGCAACTCCCGGAGCCTCGGGTATTCTTTCCGGTGTTATTTCAAAGGGATACATCTTCCTTCTTCTTAAAATTATTTTCAGAGTCATCGGCTTTGAGATTTTCACTCAGTCAAAAATCGGAACAATGCTGTTTATTCTCGGCATCTGCGGAATGATTTTCGGCTCCCTTTCGGCAATTCATACAAACAATATCAACTTTATGATTGCCTACTCCTCTGCTGCACAGATCGGCTACATATTTATGGGCATCGGTCTTGGCACAAGGGAGGCTCTGATTGCCTCACTGTTTCAGATTACGGCTCACGCTCTGACAAAGCCCATGCTCTTTCTTTCAGCGGGCGGTCTTTGTGAAACCGTTGACGGAAAGCAGACCTTTGCACCCCTTTGCTCCTCGGCCCACAGAAACAAAGCCGCAGGTCTTGCCTTTGCGGCGGGTGCTCTTTCAATGGTGGGAATTCCCGCTTTTGCAGGCTTTATTCCCAAGCTTCTGTTTTCTCTTGCAGCCTTCGGCCATTCGGTCAGAACTTATTTTGTGCTCATTGCTCTTGCCGTCAGCACAACGCTGAACGTTGTTTATTTCCTGAGAACTCTCATCAACATTTACGGCATACCCAAGGTGCAGATGAAAAGACGCACCGTCACCTTCTCCTCAGCTCCCGTGCAGTCAGCGGTGCTGCTTGTTATGACGGCGGTGAATGTGGGAGTGGGTCTTCATTCCCAGCCCCTGATTTCTCTTTTTGAAAAGGGTATCGAAATCTTTTTAAGATAACAAGCCTTAAATCAGGCTGATAAGAGTCCATTAAAAATAAAAGAGGTTATATATATGACAACAATGATTTTTCTGATTCTTTTTCCCCTTGTCTGCGGACTTCTGGCTCCGCTGATGAAGCTTCTGGCTGACAGAAGGCTCAGATGTGCTCTGATGATTTTCTGCAGTGCTGTTGAGGCGGCGGCAGGACTTTACTGCGTTTTTTCTCCCGAAGCTTCAACGGGCAGCTTCGTTTTTGCTGACGGAATTGCCGTCGGCTTCACCTCAGACCTTACGGCAAAGCTTTTCTGTCTGATTATCACTCTGGCATGGCTTGTTGTGAGCATCTATGCCTCAGTTTATATGAAGCACGAAAAAAATGAGGAGCGCTTTTATCTGTTTATGCTCCTTTCCCAGAGTGCAATGCTTGGTGCGGCATTTTCGGATAATCTGATTTCGATGTATTTCTTTTATGAGCTTGTGACACTGTTCTCAATGCCCCTTGTGCTTCACAGCCTTTCACAGTCCTCTGTTGCGGCGGCAAAGAAATATCTCTTTTATTCCGTTGCGGGTGCCTTTGCGGCACTTTTCGGCATCTTTGTTCTTGCAGGCAGGCTTCCCTCGGTGAGCTTTGTCAGCGGCGGAAATGCCGACGGTGAGCTTTCACCCCTTGTGCTGTGGTCAGTTTTTGCAATGTGCATCGGCTTTGGTGCAAAGGCGGGACTTTTTCCTCTTCACGGCTGGCTTCCCACGGCTCATCCCGTGGCTCCCGCCCCCGCAAGTGCACTTCTTTCGGGTCTGATTGCAAAGGCGGGTGTGCTTGCAATCATCAGAACCGTCTTTTTCACCGTGGGTGCCGACGCTCTCAGAGGTACAGCGGTACAGAAGGCTTTGCTTGTCCTTTCTCTGACAACGGTCTTTATGGGCTCAATGATGGCATACAGAGAAAAAATCTTCAAAAAGCGTCTTGCTTATTCAACGGTCAGCCAGATTTCCTATGTGCTGACAGGTCTCTTCCTTTTCTCCGAAGGCGGAGTTGAGGGCGCCTTGTGGCAGGTTATTTTCCACGCCGCAGTGAAGGTGGGTCTTTTCCTTTGCGCAGGTGCGGTGATTTATCTTTACGGCAAAACTCAGGTCAGCGACCTTGAGGGTATGGGCAAAAAAATGCCTGTGACCTTTGTGTGCTTCACGGTGCTTTCCCTTTCACTCATCGGCATTCCTCCCATGGCGGGCTTTTTCAGCAAGTGGCATCTTGCAACGGCAAGTCTTGCTCTTGACGGACTCGGCGCATTTTCTTATATTGCTCCCGCAGTGCTTCTTCTTTCGGCACTTCTGACGGCGGCTTATCTTCTTCCGATTACCGTCAAGGGCTTCTGGAGCACTCAGGAGGGTGACACGGAAAAGGCAAAGAAGGAGCCTCTTGCAATGATTCTGCCTCTGATTATCCTTTCCCTTATTGCTCTTTTTGGCGGTGTGATTTCTGACAGAGTCGGAGAGCTTATTTCAGCCGTCGGGGCAAGTATGTTCTGATTTGAGGTGAAAAGATGAATTCCTTGATTTTACTTTTTCCTGTTTTCTTTCCCGTTCTGGCAGGCTTTGCTTCCTTTGTTCTGCCCTTCAGAAAGCAAAGGGGAAGAAACCTTTTTGTCATGGTCAGCCTTCTTTTGTCGGCTGCAGGCGTCTGGACGGCGGCACTGACCTCTCCCGAGGGCACATTCACGGTGCTTCGCTTCACCGATGAGCTGAGCATTGCTCTGCGCCTTGACGGAGCAGGCAAGCTTTTCGCCTGTCTTTCGGCAACTCTCTGGCCCCTGACAGCTCTTTATGCTTTTGAATATATGAAGCACGAAAAACACCTTAAAATGTTTTATGCCTTTTTCACCGCCGCCTTCGGCACGGTTATGGGCATAGCATTTTCCGAAAATATGCTGACAATGTATCTGTTTTATGAAATGCTCACCGTTTCAACAATTCCTCTTGTTATGCACGGTATGACCCACAAGCACCGCTTTGCCGCAAGAAGATATATGATATATTCAATCGGCGGTGCGGCATTTGCCTTTGCAGGTGTCAGCTTTCTGATTATAAATTCTGCAAACTCCTTTGTTTTCGGCGGAAGCCTGAAAAATATGGGTGAGGGAATTCTTCCCCTTGCGGTTTTTCTTGCAACCTTTATGGGCTTCGGTGTGAAGGCGGCAGTTTTTCCCCTTCATAAATGGCTGCCCACAGCCTCTGTTGCACCCACCCCCGTGACGGCTCTGCTTCATGCCGTTGCCGTGGTCAAGGCAGGTGCCTTTGCAATCATCCGCCTTGTGTGGTATTCCTTCGGAACGGAAAATCTTAAGGGCAGCTTTGCTCATTATTTTGTAATGGCGGTGTGTATGCTGACAATCGTCTACGGCTCAGCCAATGCTCTCAGACAGGTACATTTCAAAAGAAGACTTGCCTTTTCCACCGTTGCAAATCTTTCATACATCACCTTTGCGGTGACTCTGATGACCCCTGCAGGTCTTGTTGCCGCCTTCTGTCATATGATTTTCCATTCGGTTATCAAAATCGGCGCCTTCTTTTCTGCAGGTGCGGTTCTGCATAACACAGGCAAGGAATATGTTCTTGAGCTTGAGGGTCTGGGCAGAAAAATGCCCCTTACCTTCGGCTGTTATACGGTCTATGCCCTTGCTCTGACGGGCGTGCCCGTATTCTGCGGCTTTTTCAGCAAGTGGTATATTGCCTCAGCCGCAATCTCAGAGGGCTCAGTTCTTGCAGTAGTCGGTGTTATTGCTCTTCTGATTTCCGCTTTTCTGACCTCAATGTATATGCTTTCTCCCGCAATCCGTGCCTTCTTCCCAAGGGACGGCAAGGCTGATGTAAAAGGTACAGCCGTAAAAACTGATGTGAGAATGCTCATTCCCATGGTTCTTTGTGCCGTCGGCTGCATTGTGCTGGGTATTTTTGCAGGTCAAAGTGTCGGCTTCATCGGGGAGGTGCTTGGATTATGATTCTTCTGAGTGTTTTTCTGCCCTTTGTTCTCGGCGGACTTTCTCTTCTTATCCCCGAAAAAAAGACGGTCTTAAGGCAGCTGCTTACTCTTTCGGGTACTCTTGCCGTGCTCTGTCTTGCGGCGGCAAACCTCTTTTCTCAGGGCAGTGCACAGGTGCTGTCTTTCGGCTTTTCCCTGACAGGCTTTCAGGCTGTTTACGGCTTCGTCACCGCATTTATGTGGTTCGGTGCGGCTCTGCTTTCTCCCGCATATTTCAAGGGTCATCACGACCTTAAAAGATATTTCTTCTTTTTCCTTCTTACCCTTGGCGCAACAATGGGTGTCTTTTATTCCTCAGACCTGATGACAACCTTCATTTTCTTTGAGCTTATGAGCTTCACCTCATACACATGGGTTGTTCAGGAAAAGAATTCTCAGGCTCTTTCGGCGGGTAAGACTTATCTGACTGTTGCCGTTTTCGGCGGTATGGTTTGTCTGATGGGACTTTTTATGCTTCAGGATATTGCAGGCACGCTGAGCTTTGAGCAGCTCGGTGAGTTCTTCAGCAAAAATGAAAAGACACCTGCTGTTTATGCCGCCTTCTGTATGCTCACAGGCTTCGGTGCAAAGGCAGGTCTGTTCCCTATGCACATCTGGCTTCCCAAGGCTCATCCCGTTGCACCTGCTCCCGCAAGTGCGCTTCTTTCGGGTGTGCTGACAAAAACAGGCATCTTCGGTATGCTGGTTATCACGGCAAAAATTCTTCCCGAGGACGAAATCTGGGGCTATACTCTGCTCCTTCTGGGCAGTATAACAATGGTGCTGGGTGCGGCAATTGCAGTTTTTTCAATGAATCTGAAAAGAACCCTTGCCTGCTCCTCACTGTCTCAGATCGGCTTTATCACCGTGGGCGTTTCAATGCTCTGCCTTTTGGGTGAGGAAAACTCCCTTGCGGCAAACGGAACAGTTCTTTATATGCTTAACCACTCACTTGTCAAGCTGATACTTTTCCTTTGCGCAGGTGCAGTATATATGGGCGCACATACTCTTGACCTTAACCGTCTGAGAGGCTACGGCAGGGGAAAAATCCTTCTTATGATACCCTTTCTTATCGGCGGCTGCTCTCTTGCCGGTATTCCCGGCACAAGCGGATATATTGCAAAGACTCTTGTTCACGAGAGCATTGTTGAGTATGCTCATCACCACGGGGCGCTGATAACGGCTGTTGAATGGCTCTTCCTTTTCTCAGGCGGACTTACGGCGGCTTATGTGCTCAAGCTTTTCATCACAATTTTTGTTATGAAGCCGACACAGGATACTCCCGCGGCGAAAAAGCTTTCACCCCTTTCCGCTGTCTCTCTGCTTATGGGTACCGTACCTGTGCTTACGGTGGGGCTTTTGCCTCATAAGGCAGGCGAGAAGCTTTCGGAAATGATGATTTCCTTTGCAGGCGGTCACCGTATGCACCACGCAGTTGAATATTTTGCCTGGGTCAATCTCAAGGGCGTTGTGATTTCTCTTTCAATCGGCTGTGCAGTTTATTTCCTTTTCATTTCAAAGGTGCTTATGAAGGGTGAAAAGGGTCAGAGGGTACACATCAACCCCCTTGAAAACAGATTTTCAGCTGAAGAAAATCTTTATAAGCCTCTTTACAGACTCATAATGAAGCTTATGGGTGCTGTTGCGTGGCTTCTTGACAGTATAACGGAGTATGCCGTCAAGGTATCACTTGTTGTGATGGGTGTTGCGGCAAAGCTTCTGAGTGATTTTACAGATCTGATGATTGTGCTTTTATCAAAAACACTTCTCAGAACCCACGTTCAGCAGCACGATGATATGCCAAGGCATTTCTCCTATGCACTCGGTGAGTTTATTGACAGACATCAGCACGGCAAAAATCACACAAAGAAAAAGGACGAGTCAATGGCAGACCTTTTTGCAAGTGTTTCCGAAACAATTTCACAGACAACTGCAAGACTTTCGGGCAGCTTCTCCTTTGCTTTGCTTATGACCTGCTTCGGTATCTGTCTGATATTGCTCTTCCTGCTTTTGGTTAATTAATTAAAGTAAAAAAGGTCTCTTTCAAAAGAGGCCTTTTTGTTATATATAATGTAATAACGGAAAATTAAAAACGCAGACCAACCGTCACAAACTCTCTGACCGCAGATTCTTACTGAAACGCAGATAGAGCGGGAGGTTTCCTCATCGGGCCCTGCAGATTCTGTCTTACGGTGTACCGCTGATTTTCAGCAGTCACTCTACCCGACTGCGTTTTTGTCTTACTTTTGCGCCTCAAAAGTAAGCGGCACTTTGTTTCCTTTGCTGCTGTTGGCAAAGGAAATGCCCCCGCGGCACGAGCGGGAGTTAAGCTGTTCACAGAGCAAAGAGCCCATAAAGAG
>JAZOWF010000065.1:0-12029 GCA_045659065.1 Acutalibacteraceae bacterium | reverse complement strand
TAAATGGCGACCCGGAACGGGCTCGAACCGTCGACCTCTAGCGTGACAGGCTAGCGTTCTAACCAACTGAACTACCGGGCCATTTTGGTGGGAACAACAGGGCTCGAACCTGTGACCCTCTGCTTGTAAGGCAGATGCTCTCCCAGCTGAGCTATGCTCCCACATAGTCGCCGTTAAATCAGCGACTTACATACTATACAACATAAAAGTTTTTTTGTCAACACTTTTTTTAAAGTTTTTTGAAAAACTTTTTCAGTGCCGGTTATTCTTCCTTTGCACTGCGTATCAGGCCGCGCAGGTCGTCGGGAGTGAAGACATAAGTCTTGTCACAGAACTGACAGGAAACCTCTGTCTTTTCATCCTTTGCCATATCCTCAAGCTCCTCAACGCCTGTGCTGATGAGGGCGGCTTCAACTCTTTTTCTTGAGCAATAGCATTTATATTCGGGGTTGCTGCTGTCAAGAATGTCCAGGTCAAAGTACTTCAGAGCGTGTCTGCAGATTTCCTCGGGAGACATACCTTTGTCGATAAGAGAGGAGATGGGCTCAAGACCCTCAATTGATTTTTCAACAAGGTCAATGGTGTCATCCATTGCAGTGGGCAGAAGCTGGATAATCAGACCGCCTGCCGCCTTGATTGTAAGGTCGGGATTGACAAGCACTCCGAGAGCGCATACGGTGGGAGTCTGCTCGCTTGTTGAATAATAAGCGGTGATGTCCTCTGCAATTTCGCCTGTGATAATGGGTGAGCGTCCTACATAGGGCTCCTTGAGACCAAGGTCCTTGATAACTGTCAGGAAGCCGTCGGTGCCGACTGCACCTGCAACGTCAAGCTTGCCCTTTTTATTGAGGGGGATTTCAACAACGCTCTGACCGACATAGCCTCTTACGTTGCCCTCACTGTCTGAAACGGCAATAATACTGCCTGCAGGTCCGCCGCCGTTAAGTCTGAGGGTGACGGTATCGTCCTTTCCCTTGAGCGCACAGCCCATAAGGGATGCGGCTGTCATAAGTCTGCCGAGAGCAGCAGAGCATACGGCTGAGGTTTTGTGGATTTCCTGAGCCGCATTGATAATATCGGTGGAATTAATCGCCATAACGGTGATTGTTCCGTCCGTTGAAATACATCTTACGGTTTTGCCCATATTAATGATTAGTCCTTTCTGTAATAAGTTGCCGTGGTCGGCTTAGGCTGACGCCTTTCAAGACCGAAACGCCGAAAAGCCGTGAAAATTCACGCTTTTGGGCGGATTCGGATTACACTCGTCACCCTACTGTGTGCCGTGCTTGAGAGCAACAAAAACTGCTCTTTGGGTGTCGGGGGTGATTTCTTCACGGGTGAGCTCCCTATAAACGCCTATAACCTCAAATTTGTTTTCTTCAAGCCACTGTCTGATTTTTTCAGGATCATAGGCTCTTTCGGAAAATTCTTCGGTATATCTGACATAGACATCCTCATCCTCACCGTCTTCACATTCGGCGGCTTCAAAAATGTCAAGGCTTATTTTTGTCAGAAGGGAGCTGTCGGTTTTGTTCTGCCAGACGCAGTAAACGCTGTCAAGGTCATAAACAAAGGTGTTGTCAGCAAGAATCTCTCTGTGCTTATAAGGGGTATTGACATCAAAGATAAAAATGCCCTTATCCTCCATAAAAAGGGAAACTCTGCGGAAAATTTCTCTGACCTTTTCCTCCTGAGTGACATGGTTGATGCTGTCGAGAGTACACACAGCGGCATTGATTGTGCCGAAAAGGTCAAGCTCCTCCATTTTCTGACAGAGGAAAACCACATCAGCACCGCTGAGCATCTTTTTCTCCTGCGCCTGAGAAAGCATATCCTCGGAGCCGTCAACACCGATGACGTCATAGCCCTTTTCCGAAAGGAGCATTGACATTGTACCCGTTCCGCAGGCTAAATCAAGCAAAATCCCCTTGCTGACGGAATTTTCAGCAAGGAGAGAGCAGATATAGTCGCAGCGACGGCGGTAATCAACGTTTTCGGTGAGTGCATCATAATAGTATGCAAAATTACCGTAGCCAGCCATGAATCAATCCTCTTTGTTGAAGAGCTTGTCATAGCCGCCTGCACCGAAGGCAAGGGAACGGTTGACACGGCTGATTGTTGCTGTGCTTGCACCTGTCTGAGCAACGATGTCACTGTAAACCTTTTTGTCACTGAGCATTTTTGCAACAACAAGTCTCTGTGAAATTGATGCAAGCTCTGTTTTTGTGCAAAGGTCGTCAAAAAGTGCCTCACACTCTTCAAGGGTTTCAATTTTCAGAATTGTCTGATAAAGAAACTCAATGTTCTTGTTTATCTTGTCCATGTTTCTGTCTGCCATTTTAACACAGCCTTTCATTAGAAATGTAACACATCTATTTTAGCACATTAAAACAAAAAAGTAAATAGGATTTCAGAAAAATATTTTTATACTTTAAACAGAAAAAGAATGCAGTTTTTCGGCGGTATCAGGTTTATAAGTGTGTGAAAAAGAGCAGATATATGAAAAGAACCGACGGAGCTTGATGCTTCGTCGGTTCTTTTTCGGTTGTTTTATTATATTAATATCGGAAAAGCATTTGTATATGTTCCCGTGACATAACAAACAGTCTGAAATCAGTTCTTTTTGAACTGCTTTTTCATTCTCTGCTCCTTGGAAAGAATTGTCTTTCTGAGTCTGAGGGACTGAGGTGTAACCTCAAGAAGCTCGTCATCCTTGATGAATTCCATGCTCTGCTCAAGGGACAGCACGGTATGGGGAACAAGTCTGAGGGCATCGTCAGAGCCTGAGGCACGGGTGTTGGTAAGCTGCTTTTTCTTACATACGTTGCAGACAACATCCTCACTCTTTGAGCACTCACCGACAATCATACCCTCATAGACGGGTACGCCGGGGCCGATGAAGAGTCTGCCTCTTTCCTGAGTGTTGAAAAGACCGTAGCCTGTGCTTTCACCTGTTTCGTGAACAACGATTGAGCCTCTTTCTCTTGTCTGGATGTCTCCCTTATAGGGCTCATAGCCTGCAAAAAGCTGATTCATGATACCGTTGCCGTTGGTGTCGGTCATAAATTCACTTCTGTAACCGATAAGACCTCTTGAGGGAATCTTAAATTCAAGGTGGGTTGCGCCGCCGTCACGGGCTCCCATATTTTCAAGCTCTGCCTTTCTTGAGCCGAGCTTTTCAATAACTGCACCCACATATTGATCGGGCACCTCAACAATAAGAAGCTCCATGGGCTCAAGAACAACACCGTTCTTTTCCTTAAGAATAACCTTGGGTCGTGAAACCTGGAATTCATAGCCCTGTCTTCTCATTGTTTCAATGAGGATTGAAAGGTGAAGCTCACCTCTGCCGCTGACCTTGAAGCTGTCTGTTGAGTCGGTTTCCTCAACGCGCATTGAAACGTTGGTTTCAACCTCCTTGAAAAGACGGTCACGGATGTTTCTTGTTGTGACAAACTTGCCCTCCTTGCCTGCAAAGGGGCTGTTGTTGACGATGAAGTTCATTGAAATTGTGGGCTCGTCAATTTTGACGAAGGGAAGGGGCTCAACGTGCTCGGGGTCACAGGCAGTCTGGCCGATGTTGAGCTCTGCAATACCTGAAACACAGATAAGGTCACCGAGTGCTGCGGTGGGCACCTCAACTCTTTTGAGACCCTCAAACTGATAAAGTCGGGAAATTCTGACAGATTTTCTTTCACCCTCATTGTCACAGAGGATAACCTGCTGACCCTGCTTGACTGAGCCTCTTTCAACTCTGCCGATACCGATTCTGCCGATGTAATCGTCGTAATCAAGGGAGGAGAAGAGAATCTGTGTGGGGCCGTTAAGCTCGCCCGAGGGGGCGTCGATATTTTCAAGAATTGCATCAAGAAGGGGACGCATATCACCTTCACGGACGCTGTCGTCCTTTGAAGCATAGCCGTCTCTTGCAGAAGCATAGATTACGGGGAATTCAAGCTGATCCTCATCGGCTCCAAGCTCGATGAAAAGGTCAAGCACCTCGTCGATAACCTGAGCGGGTCTTGCACCGGGACGGTCAATCTTGTTGACAACAACGAGAACCTTTTTCTTTAAGCCGAGAGCCTTTTTAAGAACAAATCTTGTCTGAGGCATACAGCCCTCAAAGGCGTCAACAAGCAAAAGAACGCCGTCAACCATCATAAGAATACGTTCAACCTCACCGCCGAAGTCAGCGTGACCCGGGGTGTCAACAATGTTGATTTTCACTCCGTTATAATGGATAGCTGTATTTTTGGAAAGGATTGTGATTCCTCTTTCTCTTTCAAGGTCATTTGAGTCCATGACTCTGTCTGCAACCTGCTCGTTTGTTCTGAAGGTGCCGCTTTGCTTGAGCATTTCATCCACCATTGTTGTTTTACCGTGGTCAACGTGAGCAATGATGGCAACGTTTCTGATTTCGTTTCTGATATCCATTTTTTCACCTTATTCCGAATTATTTTGTAACCCTATAATTTTACCACGGTTTTTATGAGTTGGCAAGTATCTGACGGGAAAATTCTTTCACTTGCAAAAATAGGAATAATCGTGTATAATGAAATTCAACACAAACAGACTGCTTTGTTTTTACGGGCAGTCAACATGAGGTAAGAAATAATGAAGATTCAACAGTCAGCAGAAAACTATCTTGAAACTATATATATGCTCATAAGCCGCGAGGGCTCCTGCCGTTCGGTTGACATTGCCAATGAGCTGGGCTTTTCAAAGCCCAGTGTCAGCGTCGCAATGAAAAATCTCAGAGAAAACGGCTTCATTGAGGTTATGGGTGACGGAAGAATTATTCTTCTCGAGCCGGGCAGAGAGGTTGCCGAAAAGCTTTTTGAGCGCCACACCGTGCTGACAAATGCCCTTGTTTATCTTGGGGTTGAAAGAGAAATTGCCGTTGAGGATGCCTGTAAAATTGAGCATATCATTTCTCAGCAGAGCTTTGAGGCAATCAAAAATCATTTTTCTGAATAAATTTTTACCGAAGAGTAAGTTCAATTAACGTTCTCTTCGGTAATTTTTTTGACTAAAAAAACGGCTTTGGCAGGGGGATTTATTGTGCAGAAATTTCATTGACAAAGGGCAGAGTAAATGTTAATATAAGTTGAACAAATTATTACGGAGGTAAAAACATGAAAACTTTCAAAAGAGCACTCGCATTTCTTATGACACTCGTTATTCTCTCAGGCACATTCGTATGCTTTGCCGCTGACAGTGAAAAGCAGTACCACAAGTATGAAAAATACGTGCTTCTCGGTGACAGTATTGCAAGCGGTTACACAGACTACACATACAGAAATACAGAATTCACCCTTGCTCCCGATTCATATTCAGACTTTCTTGCAAGAGATCTCGGTGCAGAGCTTATTCCCATGGCTTGTCCCGGCTTCAGAACAGTTGAGCTGCGTCACATTTTTGACGATGAATATGAGGTAAAGGATGACTACCTTTTCAACGCTATCCCCAACACTCCCGGCTGGATGGTTGAGATGATGATTCCCGACATCCGCAAGGCTGTTGCAGAAGCAGATCTTATTACTCTCGGTATCGGCGGCAATGACTGGGGAGCTTATGTTGGCTGGGTTATGACAGACATTCTTGAAGCAAATGTTCTTCCTGTCGAATACACAGAAGCACTTGCAAGCCTTCTTGAAACTGCAACCTTTGAGGATGACATCATCGGTGAAATTGTTGAGCTTGCAAACACAATGAACGCTCTTGACGAGCTTGCTCAGGTTCTCCCTCAGGCTCTTGCTTACGGTTACAGCACATACTTTGAAAACTGGGATTACCTTATCGAAGATATCTACGAGCTTAATCCTGACGTAACTCTTGTTGTTGTCGGTATGTATGCTTCAACCTACAAGACAGAGAAGGATGCTCCCGACGTTGTTATTGAATCCGATGAGCTCAAGGCTTCTGTTGAGCAGCTTATCATTGATTTCGGCAACAAGCCCATGGTTGACTCACAGTCAAAGTACGGTTACATTTATGTTGATACAAAGGGCACAATTGTTGAGGTTTCACACCCCACAGTTGCAGGTCACAGATTCATCGCTGACAGAATTCTCGAAGAGCTTCCCGATGCAAGATTCCCCTACACAGACGTTTCTGTTAACTCACCTGCTTACAAGGCAGTTGAGTATATGTACTTCAACAATCTTATGAAGGGCGTTGACGAGACAACCTTCGGCGTTGACGAGAAGATCACAATGGCTGAGCTTTCAGCAACACTCAACAAGCTTTCAGACAGCTACGAAATCAGTGACAGCACATCAAAGGTGAATATGGTCAAGCTTCTTTCCGCTGTACGTAAGGCTTCAGGTGAAACAGGCTTCTCATCCTTTGTAAATTATATTGTAAGAATGTTCAAGCTTATTATCACATTCGACGCATTCACATCTGCAACAAAGGCTGATGCAGCTGTTGAAATTTATAACGCATTTGTTAAATAATTGCTGAACAAATAAAAAATGCACCTTCAGATTGAGGGTGCTTTTTTATTTATGAGGGTGTTGAGCAGCCGGGGAAATAAGGCTGTGATTAAACAGGCTGCAAAGTGTGTTGATCTGTTCTCACCGTGCTTTTGTGCACGGAACAAAACGGATTTTTCTCGCCGGCTCGGCAGAAGCTTCCGAGGTATGAGGGGGGATTAAAAAGAACAGTAAAAAAGCGGCTGAAGGCGTTCACCTTCAACCGCTTTGGTTTATTGGATTTTACTGTTTTGCACCCTGGTCAAACTTTTCGAGTACCTTTACGCTTGCTGCAAAGCAGTCTGCAAGACAGTCAGCATTAAGAGCGTCGGGTGTGTCAAGTCTTGTGTGATAGAAATCGGGGAGTGCGTGGTTAAGAGCGGTGATACCTGTTGAGCGCATACCTGCCTGAGCAAATGCAGCTGAATCTGTTGCGCCGCCGAGAGGAGGAACCATACCCTTGCCGCAGGGAATGTCAAGCTCCTGACAAGCCTCGTAGAACAGGTCGCCGACATCTTTGTCTGTCTTGACTGTGCCGTTAAGGTCACGGTAATTGACGCTCAGATGCTCACTCTGAGTGATTGTGTCATAAGAATAAATGAAGGTGGGAACATCGTTGAAGATATCCTTGTGCTTTGCTGCCCAGGCCTTTGAGCCGCGCAGACCTGCTTCTTCTGAGCCGGTGTTTGCAACACAGATTTCAGTGTTTTCAAGCTCAATGCCTTCATCCTTGAGAGCCTTGAGAATAGCAATGCCCATATAACAGCCTGTAAGGTTGTCGTTTGCACCGTCAACGGTTCTCTTTTCATTCCACATGAAATAAAGACCGAACCAGAAGGGAACAAAAACAAGTGCACCGAGGCCGAGCTTTGTTGCAAGAGCATCGTCAACAGCACCTGCAGCGCGGGCAATTGAAATGCCGAGAAGATAGAAGGCACCGACAAAGCAGGTGAGCATGTGAATGTCAAAGCCGAGGTATGAGAACTTATACTTGAAGGGCCATTCCCAGGAAGCGTCCTGATGTCCGTTGAAAACGATTCTGCGCTTGATCTCACCTGTGGGCTTTTTGATGCCTGTCACGTTGTGGCCTGTTTTTTCCTTGAAAAACTTGTCAACAATTTTCTTATAAAGACCGAACTGAAGCACACAGAGAATCAGACCGAGAGCGATGAGCACGATTGAAACTGCGGGAACAAAGAAATATGCCGCATAAGCAAGAAGGCAGAAGGTGATTGTGAAATAAATCCAGCCGAGGAAGGCGTTGGGGTTTTCCTTGAAGGACTCAACATAAACCTCGTCACAGCCAAGCTCCTTGAGTGCCTCGCCCATATAATCCGTGGCCTGCTTTTCACCCTTTGAGCCGGGGGCGCGCTTTTCAAACTTGTTGCAGATATAGGTGATTTCATCAACCATATATTTTGCATACTCTGATTTTTTGTCAATGATTTTCTGAAGATTCATATGTATTTCTCCTTTTCAATTTTGATAGTAATACTTTAACACAATAAACGATTAAAATCAATAGGTATGTACCATTAAATTTAAAGTAACAGGGATAAAAAAAGGATTTTTACGGATGGGGAAGAAAAATGAGGTTGATTTTACTTTATAAGGATAAAATTTTTATCTAAATTGTATTTACATATTGAAAAATAAGTGTTAGAATATCAAGTGGTAATTTATTTGCTAACTTTAAAAATACAAGGAGGACAATTTAAATGGCCAGAAAAATGAAAACCATGGATGGTAACAATGCCGCCGCACATGTGTCATATGCTTTCACAGAGGTAGCAGGCATTTATCCCATCACACCTTCAAGCCCCATGGCAGACTATGTTGATCAGTGGTCAGCTCAGGGTCTTAAGAATATTTTCGGCACAAAAGTCAATGTTGTTGAAATGCAGTCAGAAGCAGGTGCAGCAGGTACTGTTCACGGCTCACTTGCAGCAGGTGCTCTCACAACAACCTACACAGCTTCACAGGGTCTTCTTCTTATGATCCCCAACATGTATAAAATTGCCGGTGAGCTTCTTCCCTGCGTTTTCCATGTTTCAGCACGTTGTGTAGCTTCACACGCTCTTAACATCTTCGGCGATCATTCAGACGTTTACGCTTGCCGTCAGACAGGCTTTGCAATGCTCGCTGAAACAAACACTCAGGAGGTTATGGACCTTGGTGCTGTTGCTCACCTTGCAACAATCAAGAGCCGTGTTCCCTTCCTTAACTTCTTCGACGGCTTCCGTACATCACACGAGCTTCAGAAGATTGAGGTATGGGATTTCGAAGACCTCAAGGAAATGTGCGACATGGATGCAGTTGAAGCATTCAGAAAACGCGCTCTCAACCCCGAACGCCCCGTAATGCGCGGTTCACATCAGAACGATGACATCTTCTTCCAGAACAGAGAAGCATGTAACAAATATTATGAAGAGGTTCCCGCAATTGTTGAAGAATACATGGGCAAGGTAAATGCTAAGCTCGGCACAGATTATCAGCTCTTCAACTATTACGGTGCTCCCGATGCTGAAAGAGTTATCGTTGCAATGGGTTCATTCAACGACGTTGCAGAAGAGGTTGTTGATTACCTCACAGCTGCAGGCGAAAAGGTTGGTCTTATCAAGGTTCGCCTTTACAGACCCTTCTCAGCAAAGCACCTTATTGCTGCAATCCCCGCAACATGTAAGAAGATTGCTGTTCTTGACAGAACAAAGGAACCCGGCTCACTCGGTGAACCCCTTTATCTTGACGTTGTTACAGCTCTTGCAACAAACGGCAAGGCTGACATCAAGGTTATCGGCGGCCGTTACGGTCTCGGCTCAAAGGATACACCTCCCTCAAGCGTATTTGCAGTGTTCAACGAGCTCAGCAAGGACGAGCCCAAGAAGGAATTCACACTCGGTATTGTTGACGACGTGACAAACCTTTCACTTGAAGAAACAGAAGCTCCCAACACAGCTGCTGAAGGCACAATCGAATGTAAGTTCTGGGGTCTCGGCGGTGACGGTACAGTTGGTGCTAACAAGAACTCAATCAAGATCATCGGTGACCACACTGACAAGTATGTTCAGGCATACTTCCAGTATGACTCAAAGAAGACCGGCGGTATCACAATTTCTCACCTTCGTTTCGGTGACAAGCCCATCAAGAGCCCCTATTACATCAACAAGGCAGACTTTGTTGCATGTCACAACCCCTCATACGTAATCAAGGGCTTCAAGATGGTTAACGACGTTAAGCCCGGCGGTGTTTACCTCATCAACTGCCAGTGGTCAGACGAAGAGCTTGACAAGCACATGCCCGCAGAAGCTAAGAGATATATCGCTAAGAACAATATCCAGCTTTACACAGTTAACGCTATCGACCTTGCTGAAAAGGTTGGTATGGGCAAGAGAACAAACACTGTTCTTCAGTCAGCATTCTTTGCTCTTGCAAATGTTATGCCCTCAGCTGAAGCAATCCAGTATATGAAGGATGCAGCAACAAAGTCCTACTCAAAGAAGGGTCAGGATATCGTTGATGCTAACCACAACGCTATCGACGCAGGCGCAACAGCTTTCCACAAGGTTGAAGTTCCCGCTGCATGGGCAGATGCAACAGATGATGCTGCAGCTGTTAAGAGCGAAGGCGCAGACAAGCTTGTTAAGATGGTTGACACAATCCTTAAGCCCGTTGGCGTTATGAACGGTTACTCACTTCCCGTTTCAGCATTCACAGATCATGCTGACGGTACCTTCGAGCACGGTGCATCAGCTTACGAAAAGAGAGGCGTTGCAGTTCTCGTTCCCGAATGGGATCCCACAACCTGCGCAAAGTGTAACCGCTGCGCATATGTTTGCCCCCACGCAACAATCCGTCCCTTCGCAATGGATGAAGCTGAGGTTGCTGCAGCTCCCGCAAACATGAAGAAGGCTGAAAAGCCCATCGTTAAGACAAATTACACATACACTCTTGCTGTTTCACCCCTCGACTGTATGGGATGCGGCGTATGTATCGGTGTATGTCCCACAAATTCACTGAAGATGGTTTCCCGCGAATCACAGGAGGATCAGCAGGCAGTATTTGATTACTGTGTTGCAAACGTAACAGAGAAGGCAGAAACAACTGCTTCAATGAACCTTGTTGCAAGCCAGTACAAGAAGCCTCTCCTCGAGTTCTCAGGCTCATGCGCAGGCTGTGCTGCAACATCCTATGCACGTCTTGTAACTCAGCTCTTCGGTGACAGAATGTATATTTCAAATGCTACAGGCTGTTCATCAATCTGGGGCGGCCCCGCAGCAACATCACCCTACACAGTTGACGCTAAGGGTCACGGTCCTGCATGGGCAAACTCACTCTTCGAGGACAATGCTGAGCACGGTCTCGGTATGTACTACGGACAGAAGGCTCTCAGAGACAGACTTATCGACGACGTTAAGGGTATGGTAGCTTCCGATGCTTGTAAGGCAGAGGTTAAGGCTGCAGGTGAAGAATACCTTGCAACTCTTGATGACGGTGTTAAGAATGCAGCAGCAGCTAAGGCTCTCAGTGATGCTATCGAAGCAGCAGGTGCTGAATGTGCTCTTTGCAAGGACGTTCTTGACAACAAGGAATACCTTTCAAAGAAATCCGTATGGATCTTCGGTGGTGACGGCTGGGCATACGATATCGGTTACGGCGGTCTTGACCACGTTCTTGCTTCAGGCGAAAACGTTAACGTAATGGTATTCGATACAGAGGTTTACTCAAACACAGGCGGTCAGGCTTCAAAGGCTTCCAACATCGGTCAGGTTGCTCAGTTCGCAGCTGCCGGTAAGGAAATCAACAAGAAGAGCCTTGCTGAAATTGCAATGAGCTACGGTTATGTTTATGTTGCTCAGATTGCTATGGGTGCTGATATGAACCAGACTCTCAAGGCTATTCAGGAAGCTGAAGCTTACAACGGTCCCTCACTCATCATCGGTTACTCACCCTGTGAAATGCACTCAATCAAGGGCGGCATGAAGAACTGCCAGGAAGAAATGAAGAAGGCTGTTGCTTGCGGCTACTGGAACCTCTTCAGATACAATCCTGCTCTCAAGGCAGAAGGCAAGAATCCCTTCTCACTTGATTCAAAGGCTCCCAACGCTGAGTATCAGGCATTCATTCAGAATGAAGCTCGTTACACAAGACTTATGCGTGAATTCCCCGACAGAGCTGAAGCACTCTTTGCTAAGAACGAAAAGGTTGCTATGGACAGATATGCACACCTTCTTAAGCTTAAGGATCTTTACGCTCCTGACGCAGAATAAGACGTCCGATAACGGCACAGGAACAATAATAAAAGCCCGCAGTTGTAAAAAACTGCGGGCTTTGTTTTATTATTTCGGACTTTTTTACTCCTCGGAGTAGGGTGATAAGAATAATCCAAATCCGCCCAAAAGCGTGAATTTTCACGGCTTTTCGGCGTTTCGGTCTTGAAAGGCGGTAGCCTGTCGGCTACCTCAACTTCCAAAAATCCTGCAAAAATTCGCACTTTTGGGTCTTACGATTTTTTACGGAGAGGATTTTTGGCAAGGCAAGGCACAAAACGCAGTA
>JAZOWF010000064.1:0-64742 GCA_045659065.1 Acutalibacteraceae bacterium | reverse complement strand
GGTAAGGCTACTCCGGCACCGCCTGTTGGTCCGGCTCTCGGTCAGCACGGTGTTAACATCATGGCTTTTACAAAGGAATTCAACGAGCGCACAAAGAACGACATCGGTCTCATTATCCCCGTTGTCATCACAGTTTACGCTGACCGTACATTCTCATTCATCACCAAGACACCGCCCGCAGCAGTACTTATCAAGAAGGCTTGCGGCATCGAAAGCGGTTCAGGTGTACCCAACAGAACTAAGGTCGCAACAATTACCGGTGAGCAGGTTAGAAAAATTGCTGAGCAGAAGATGCCGGACCTCAACGCTGCAAGTGTTGAAGCAGCTATGAGTATGATTGCTGGTACAGCTCGCTCAATGGGCATAGTAGTCGCTGACTAATGCTTCCGGGTGGGAGGAAAAATCCGATTTAACCACTCTATAGGAGGATGAAAGACAATGAAACATGGTAAAAAGTACGTCGAAGGCGCAAAGCTTATCGACAAAACAAATCTTTATGATCCTGCGGAAGCACTTGATTTAGCAATTAAGACTGCTACCGCAAAGTTCGATGAAACAATTGAAGCTCACATCCGTCTCGGCGTTGACTCACGTCATGCTGATCAGCAGGTTCGTGGCGCAGTTGTTCTTCCCAACGGTACAGGTAAAACTGTTCGTGTTGCTGTTTTCGCTAAGGGCGAAGAAGCAAAGGCAGCAGAGGCTGCAGGTGCTGAAGTAGTAGGCGCTGAAGACCTCGTTGCAAAGATCCAGGGCGAAGGCTGGATGGATTTCGACGTTGCAATCGCACACCCCAGCATGATGGGTCTTGTTGGACGTCTCGGTAAGGTTCTCGGTCCCCGTGGACTTATGCCCAGCCCCAAGGCAGGTACTGTTACTCCTAACGTAGCTCAGGCTGTTACTGAAGCTAAGGCAGGTAAGATTGAATACCGTCTTGACAAAACAAACATCATTCACTGCCCCATCGGTAAGGCTTCATTCGGAGTTGAAAAGCTCAACGAGAACTTCACAACTCTCCTCGATGCTATCATCAAGGCTAAGCCTGCTGCAGCAAAGGGTCAGTACATCCGTTCATGTGTTGTTACAGCAACAATGGGCCCCGGCGTTAAGATCAACCCCAACAAGGTTGGCTCAGCTGCTGAAGCAAAATAATTTAAAAATAATACTTGACATCACGAAAGTGATGTGGTATTATAATAAAGCTGTCCAACCCTAAGACAGCAGGTGTCAGACTTAATGGCTGAAAAGCCGCCTGCCGAGGAACGGAGCATAATTTATTTAGAATTACTCTAAATTAACTATGTCACCCTTTCACTCGGTATGAGTGGAAGGGTTTTCTTATTTCTAACACCAAGGGTACAAAATATTACAGGAGGTGAATTCATTTGCCCAGCGCTATCGTTTTAGAACAGAAAAAGCAGGTTGTTGCAGCTCTTACTGAAAGACTAAACAGCTCAATCGCAGGTGTTATCGTTGATTACAAGGGTATCACTGTTGCAGACGACACAGCACTCCGTAAGGAGCTCCGTGAAGCAGGTGTTGAATACACAGTTGTAAAGAACACTATTCTTCGTCTTGCAATCGGCGGAACTGAACTCAACGGTCTTGATTCAGTACTTGAAGGTACAACAGCTATCGCAACAAGTGCAGATGATTACGTTGCTGCAGCTCGCATTCTCAGCAAGTTTGCAGACACACACAAAGGTTTCGAAATTAAGAACGGTTTCATCGACAAGGAAGTTATCGGCGTAGAAAAGATCTCAGGTCTTGCTAAGCTTCCCTCACGTGAAATTCTTCTTGCAAACGTACTCGGTGCTTTCCAGGCTCCGATCTCAGCATTCGCTCGTGCTATTCAGGCTATCGTTGATAAAGACGGCGAAGCTGCTCCCGCTGAAGCTCCTGCTGAAGCATAATCAAATTTAAAAAATAACAAAAACTTGGAGGTAAACTACCATGGCATCAGAAAAAATTACTGCTATTATTGAAGAACTTAAGAC
The DNA here is from genome assembly GCA_045659065.1 of Acutalibacteraceae bacterium. Lineage (GTDB taxonomy): Bacteria > Bacillota > Clostridia > Oscillospirales > Acutalibacteraceae > UBA6857. The sequence continues at coordinate 62,748 of JAZOWF010000064.1, read as the reverse complement.
TCTCACAGTTCTCGAACTCTCAGAGCTCGTACACCCTGTTGAAGATGAATTCGGCGTATCAGCTGCAGCTGCAGTTGTTGCTGCTGGTCCCGTAGCTGCTGAAGCTGCTGCTGTTGAAGAAAAGACAGAATTCGATCTCGAACTCACAGAAACAGGCGCTAACAAGATCGCTGTTATCAAGGTTGTTCGTGAAATCACAGGTCTCGGCCTTAAGGAAGCTAAGGAAGCTGTTGACGGCGCTCCCAAGGTTATCAAGGAAGCAATGTCAAAGGACGATGCAGAAGCTGCTGCTAAGAAACTTGAAGAAGCTGGCGCAAAGGCAACTCTCAAATAATTTATCCTTTTGTAATGATGAAAAGCCACTTTACGAAGTGGCTTTTTTATCTTGTATTGATTGAGAGTTGAATAATTTAAAATTATCAAAGAAGGGTATAAAAATACTTAAAAATCTCTTGACAAACAATACATACTTTGATATACTTATCAAGTCAACGGACAATTTGGGCCATTAGCTCAGTTGGTTAGAGCAACCGGCTCATAACCGGTTGGTCCGGGGTTCGAGTCCCTGATGGCCCACCAGTTAAATTAATATAGGGGTATAGCTCAGTTGGTAGAGCAGCGGTCTCCAAAACCGCGTGCCGAGGGTTCGAGCCCTTCTGCCCCTGCCATAAGAACATCACAGAGGTGATGTTCTTTTCTTTTATAAAAAAATCTGAACCCGAGGCACGCGGAGCGTGTCGGGCTTCGTCACCGAAGTGCCGCCAGAGGCGGATGAAACGAGGTGAGGAAGGCACAGTGGGTCAGGATTTTGCTGAAGCTAAGGCAAATATCACATTCACCGACGGTGAAATTATCGATAATGAGGAAAATGACACTGAGGAGCAGGAAAGCAATCTCTTTACACTGATTTGTAAAATCCTTGAAAGTCTGTGTGTTCTTCTGTCCTGTGTTGTGGATCTGCTGCTTTCCGCTAACATTATTTAAAGCTTACTGATGAAAAAAGCAAGAGCGTCGGCGTTGACGCTCTTGCTTTTATTTGTTACAGATACACCTTGATTCCCGTTGATATATAAAAAATATCTGTTTTGGAATAAATTTGTAAGAACTTTGTAAGATGTTTTGTGATAATATAGCTTTGTTACACAAAAATTATGTTTTAATAGAAATCGTGTAATATATTTGCGGATACAGAAATCTTGTGCTAAAATAAAAACACAGAAATTAAAGGAGATAATTGATGCCAGAACAAATGAAGATAAAAAATGACAAGCAGATTCTGATTTTTGTTTCAGTGGTACTGTTTTTTGCATTATCCTTTGCAATGCTTTTCAGCGGTATAGTAAACAACTCTCAGTCAGAATGGGCGATTATACCCGATATCAGATTAGTCGGTGAATACAAAATCGGTGACGGTGAGTGGCAGCCGATTGTTGAGGGTGAGCATATATCTGCTACCAAAGGCGATGTTATGTTAAAGGGTGTGCTTAAAATCTGCAACCCGGAGGACGGAAGCTTTATCGGAAATCTTACTGAAGGCTCGCTGATGACATTCTCCTTAAACCATATAAATCTTGCTTTTACCGACAACGGTCAGATAGCTGATGTTTTTGACACGGAAAATCCTGTCATTGGTGAGGATTTCTGCGGTCATATGGGTCAGGTAATAGAATACTTCGGTGAGGATGGTTATTTTGAAGCGGTAATCCGTAATTATCACCGTTTCGGAAACGAAACCGCTGTTGATGAGTTTCTTTCATCAATCAAGCTTTATGCAAGTGATTATTCTGAAAAAATTGCTTTGCGTTCGGGTCAGAGTGAAAGGGTGCTTGCAATAATAATCATTATTTCCGCCTTTATCGTTCTCGGTATTGCAATTTTCTCAGCCCTGCTTTACAGAGGTATCTTCAGAACATCCTTTTTTGCAGGCCTTCTGATTCTTTCAGCAGGTGTATTTTTCCTTTTTACCTCAGAAGCCTTTTATCTGTGGTTCGATACGGTAATTGTCAACACAATGACGGCAGGTCTTTCGGCTATAACATACTTCTTATTTGCTTTCGTGCTTATGAAGGAACTGTATACAGGCAAAAAGAAAAAGGCGGCGCAGATTGCAGCTTTATTATACGGACTTTTCATAAGTGCACTTGTTGGTATTTCTCTTTTCAGCAGGATTTATTTTTACGATATGATTGCTGTCTGGGCTGTTGGTGCCGCTGTCTCTGCCGTAATCTTTATAGCGCTGGCTTTGTTTTCACTTAAAAGTGCAGCAGGCAGAAAGAAGCTCTCATTACTTTTTGTAGCAGTCGGTCTGACAGGATTTTTGGCTGATTTAGCGGCAGAATATTTCGGCTTATGGCAAACGGGTCTTATTTCAAAAATTTATTTTCTTATAGGCTTTATCGTTTCAATGATTGCATTCCTGCGTATCGTTCCTAAAAACATCAAGGCTGCAAAAAAAGCAGAACAGCTTGAAAAAGAGAAAATCACACTTGATGCTGAGCTTGTACAAAGCCGCATTTCAACTCTGATGAGTCAGATTCATCCTCATTTTATTTATAACACTCTCGGTAGCATTGAGCAGCTTTGTGAGCTCGATCCGCCGAAGGCTGCAAAGCTCGTTAATGATTTTTCAAAATATCTCAGAGGTAATTTCAGTGAGCTTGACAGCCCCAAGCTTATTCGTGTTTCAAAGGAGCTTGAGCACACTGAGTATTATATCAGCATTGAAAAGGTACGGTTCCCCGATATTGAATTTGACACTGAAATGACCTGCTGTGATTTCAGTCTGCCTGCACTAACAATTCAGCCAATTGTTGAAAATGCCATCAAGCACGGCATTCTCAAAAAAGAAGAGGGCGGCAGAGTCAAGGTTAAAATCTATGAAACCGACAGCAGCTACTGTATTAGCGTAAAGGATAACGGTGTCGGCTTTGATGTGGCTGAGCTCGGACAGAACAATCACGTTGGTCTGAGAAACATCAAAAGCAGACTTGAAGCAATGTGCGGCGGTATTCTGCACATTGAAAGCATAATCGGTGTAGGCACCAAGATAACAGTTGAAATTCCTAAGGAGGCAGACAGATGATTGCAATAGCAATAGATGATGAACCTCTTATGCTTTACGCACTTTTGAAGGCTGTAAGGGCATCGGAGGATATAGACGAGGTAGTGGGCTTTTCGATTTGTGATGAGGCACTTGACTGGGTTGAAATCAATACACCCGATGTGGCTTTTCTTGATATTAATATGCGTGGAATCAACGGTATAGGTCTTGCGGAAAGAATTACTGCTCTTCATCCGGACTGCAAGATTGTTTTCTGTACCGGTTATGAGGAATATGCAGTTTCGGCCTTTAAAATACATGCCTCCGGTTATCTGATAAAGCCTATTTCAGCAGAGGACGTTCAAAAGGAAATTGACGTTATTAAGGGCAGGAAAACTGAAAGAGGAATCCTTAAGGCAAAATGCTTCGGTAACTTTGATGTTTCCTGTGGCGGTGAAAAGCTTACCTTTAAAAGAACAAAAAGCAAGGAAATGCTTGCCTTTCTTATTGACCGCAACGGTGCGGACGTATCTTCAAAGGAGATAGCTGCGGCGCTTTGGGAGGACGGAACGAAGGAAAACAACAGAAACTATTTTCATCAGCTTTTGCTTGATGTGCGTCAGGCTCTTGAAAAGGTCGGAGCAGAGGATGTTCTGAAGAAGAACGGATATCTATATTCTGTTGATACAAGTAAAATTTCCTGCGACTATTACTCCTATCTTAAAACGGGTCAGCCGGAGTTTCAGGGTGAATATATGACACAGTACAGCTGGGCTGACGAATCCTGCGGCCTGCTTTGGAGCAAAAACAACAAATAAATTACAAAAAAAGACCGAAAATTTAGCGGTCTTTTTTTTATTTACTCCTTAATTTGTAAGCGGTTTGTAAGATGTATTGTGATAAAATGTTTTGTCAATATAAAAGGAGGTATAACCTATGAAAAAAGTATTAAGTGTTTTATTGGTATTGCTGATGCTCTTTACCATGGTACCCGCAGAAGTTTTTGCAGCGGGCACAACCAATGTAAAGCTTGTAAGCTTTATGAGAGGAGACGTTAATGACCTTCGTTCAAGTGAGCTTTTAGAGGTTCAGGTAGAGGGCTATGAGGGAAATCCCAGAGAGCTTACTTATAAATGGACCAGCTCACTCGGAACATATCTGTATATTTATAACTCTCACAATATGTACGGCATCAATAACACATACGGTGAATATGAGATTTACAACAGCGGAAAAAATATCAATCGTAGCCAAAACGTAGAAGCAGACAGAGCAGGCGATAAGACATTAACAAAAGAAGGCTTTATGTGGGCTGCCGTTTACGGTGCATATTCAAAAACCAGTGCGCTCAACGGCACTGTAACGGTTGAGGTTTTCGATAAGAACAACAAGAGTCTCGGTAAAGACAGCTTCACAAACTTCAGTGCTCACAATCTTGATGCAGACATTGACAATGTTGTTATTGGTCTGTTTGAAGGAGAAGAGGTTAATGCGCTCGACCTTCTTGGCCGAAGCGGTATAGTTCATATTACTTGTACAGAGAGCTCTGTTACCAAAGCTGCATTAACTGAAGGCTCACCCAAAAATGTTATTCAGATTACCAATAAAAAAGGTGATTATTACATCGCAGGTAAATCAGCAGGTCAGGTACAAATAAACATTTCAATTAAAAAAGAAAACTGTAAGTTCCATTATAAAACAAGCGGTGATGCAACACCCTTAGTTTATGTTTTTAAGAAGCCTACCACCACAACAACCACAACAACCCTTATAATTAATAAAGATAGTGTTGACGATCGTTGTGAATATTTTATCGACGGTAACAAGGGTGAAAAGCAGCCCGACGGCACAGTTATCTTTACAGGTCTTACACCCAACACTGAATATACAGTAGAAGCACGTGCAGAATACGAAGACAACGGTGAAAGAAAGTATGTTTACAGTTATGTAGAAGACACAACAAAGCCCGTATATTCAGCTAAGATTTATACTTATCTTGATTCAGTGCTTACAGACTTTGAAAACATCTACGAAGGCGGTGCTGAGCTTCTTGTACGTGAAAACAATCCTTATACCGAATATATTTCACTCGGAAAAACTTCAACAGGTGTTTACGAAGCTCCCCTTTACAACGCTGTTTTCAATCCCTATATCAAGGTTGACGGCGTATATAACAAAATAGGCAAATATCAGCTTGTTATTGAACATGCCAATGCTGAGCTTCGTCTTCATAATTACAGTGTCAAATATGACACAAACGGCGGTGCTTTCAAATCCGGCGAAGAGGTTGGCACAGAGATTTATGCATCAGGCGATTCAGTAAACGCAACCTCAAACGTTCCCGTGCGCGATGGCTTTATCTTTACCGGCTGGGATTACAGCGGTAAGGTTATCGGCTCAGGCAATCAGGTAACTGCATCTATTTCCTCTCCCGTTACACTTAAGGCTAAATGGGAAAAGGCTGTTAATGTAACAATCAACGTTACCATTGATCATAACAGTAAGGTTGACACCGGTTTCGACCAGGTTGATTCAAAGGCAGAGGTTTTTGTCAAGCTTCTTGAAAAGAAGGCGGGCTCATCCGGATTTGTTGAAATAGGCGACAAGCTTTATTTTACCAAGGACGGCGTTACTGATATAAACGGTAATAAAAAGTCTTATGATTACTCAATTGAAAATAATGTTTCAACATATACCGCTACTGCTGATACCTACACAGGTCTTCTTGGCACCTCAAGCTTTGATGTAGCTGTAAGTAAGACAGACTATGACGTGACAAAGGTTGAAAAGGTAATTGATGAAAACGGTGACTGTACAATCAATGTTTTTCTTGAATATAACCCCGGCAACTTTGACCTTAAGTTCAGCCTTGAAATGGCAGAGGACGTTCCTGTTGAGGCTTATCCTGATGCTGCAATTGTAAAGGTAGCTTTCTGGAACGGAAGTGCATGGGAAATCATCACTCAGCAGGCAGGAGCAGACAGACCCGGCACAAGAGTTAATATTGACCCCGTTACAGGCGAAGGCTCAGGCTCATATCCCGTATGGAGATTTGACGGTGATAACAATCCCTACGGCTATCGTGCAGTTGTAACAGGCTTTATTTACGGTGATTCAGTTATTACTGTGCCTGATGAAATCACTAATGGTATAATTGCAACAACAAAATACACCGATGGTAACTACACCGCTACAATGACTGATGTTGCTGACGGTAATAAGTATGGTTCACTCAACGGTGCTTATTATAACGGTACTGCTCAGCAGGGTACACTTCATGGTGTAATCACTGTTGAAAAGTATGATGTAACCTTCGATGCAAACGGCGGTGAAATCAACGGTGGTAACAGATACACTGAACAAGACGAATATTATGTACCCGACACAGATGCTTTTGTTCCCACCTATGGTGAGCATACCTTCAAGGGCTGGTACAAGGATCCCGAATTCAAAGAGCCTGTTGTTAAAGGTGAGCTTCTCACTGAAAACGTTACCTTCTATGCAAAGTGGGACCAGATTCTTACAGGTAATGTAAGAGTTGCAGGCTCATACATTCAGGACGGAATGATTGTTGATGTATGGTCAGTTGACCGTGCAGAAAGTGCAGTTGTTGTTCTTCAGGAAATCACTGCTGACGGTGTTTATAATATCGCAAGTCAGACTGTAAAGATTGTATGGCCCATGTCAGAAATGATTTACGGCATTTCAGAGGAATATAAATTTACAGGTCTTGATCCTGCCAAGACATACAGAACAGAGGTTCTTGTTCTTAACTACGGCACAACCTATCAGAACTCAACAACAGAATTTGTTGATGACAATGATTATGCAGATGATTATAATGAAAATGATTTCAAGGCAGTTTATCCTACAGACAGCAAGTGGGAAACCTTTGTCAATGCTTATCTTTCATTTGAGCCTAAGTCATATTTCCAGCCCGTTGAGGTTGATGCAACTCTTATCGGTCAGGGCTTAAGACCAGAAAACACACTTGTTCAGGTATGGTATAAGGCAACAGGCTCTGACAATGCTTACAAGGTAATCAGCCAGCATACAGTTGAACCTTACGGTATTGAAATCGGTATGGGCGCTGATGGTATGGATGACGGAAATTATGGTTATTTGGTATGGAACTGCGTTTATAACGGTGACCTTTATGACTATCAGGCATACCTTGAGAAGATTGAAGGCAAAGCTGTTTCAGAGTGGCCCGTATCAGTTGTTTACGGTGCACCTTCACGTTACAGCCCCCTCAACGATGCTCCCACAGGAGTTCTTCAGGTTAAGCTTGTTCCCAACCGTTACAATATTATCTATAACGAAAACTACGCTGAAGAAGGCGTAAATGTAGTTTCCTACGGCACACACATCTGGAGCTATGAAACAGTTCTTGATTATGTACCTGAACGTGAGGGCTATATTTTCCAGGGCTGGTACGCAAATGAAGACTGCACAGGTGAAAAGGTCACTGTAATTGATGCTGCAACAGCAGAGCACACAAACCTTTATGCAAAATGGGTCAAGGGTAATTACAGCTACACAGTAAATTATCTTGAAGAAGATACAAATGCTGTTCTTAGTGCAGCAAAGACCGCTGAAGCAGTGTTTGAAGAAGTAATTTCAGAATCAGCAATTACTATTGATGGCTATACCCTTACAAGCGACAGCAACAAGACAATCACAATTAATACAGAAAACAATGTCATCAATTTCTACTATGCAGCTGACAGCTTCGGCGGCGAAAACGGTGACGAGGGTGACGGCACTCCCGACAAGTATCAGAAGAAGGTAATCTTCAAGGTTGAAAACGGTACTTGGGCAGACGGCACAACAGCTGATAAGGTTATTTTCCTCGAACTTAAAAAGGACGGAGAGTTTGCAGTTGACGGCACAGCTTCACTTACAGCTCCCACAGGTATGATTGCTGCTGAGGGCTACAAGAACGGCTCATGGGATGCAGAAATTCCTTCAACCGTAAGCGGCACAGAAACACTTACATTCACTTACTCCTTTGTAAGAAGCACAACTCCCGTTGAGCCTGCTAACGATGTAAGCTATATTGTTGAGCATTATAAAGAAAATGCAGACGGCACATACAGTCTTGTTGTAGCAGACAGAGAAATTCTTATCGGCAAAGTCGGTGAGAAAGTAACAGCAGCTGCAAAAGCATATGAGGACTACTGCCTCAATAAGAGCCATCCTGACACTATCGCAAGCGGTGTGCTCAAGGCTATCGGCGACGTAAGTGATATTGTCATTCTTAAGCTTTATTACGATATCGATAAAATCGGTGGCGGTGAAGACGGTGATGAAAGTGACGATGTTTCTGACAAGTATCAGAAGAAGGTAATCTTCAAGGTTGTTAACGGCACATGGTCAGACGGCACAGATGAAGATAAGTTTGTTTATCTTGATCTTATGAAGGACGGCAAGTATGCAGTTGACGGTACAGCTTCACTTGCAGCTCCCGCAGGTATGGTTGCAAACGAAGGCTTTGAAGACGGAGCATGGGATATTACACCTCCTGCTGCTGTAAGCGGAACAAAGGAAGAGATATACACCTATACCTTTGTTGAGGCTGTTCCCGAGGAGCCTGAAAATCCCGATAATCCTGATAACCCCACTGACCCTGACACACCTGATGTACCCGGTGGTGAAGGCGAAGGCGAAGGCGAAGGCAACGGTTCACTTAACGGCGGTGCTCACCACATTCTCTTCGGTAAAACTGACGGTATCGGCTGGTATCAGGTTTCACAGGATGGCGGAAAAACCTGGGATATCGTATTCGGCAACTCAACATATGAGGTTGATCACGGAACACAGCTTATTATCAAGGTCGGTGACCTTATGGGTGACAGCTTTGTATTCTATGTGAACGGTGAAAAGCATCATCCCGATGAAAACGGCCAACTTGTCATAACCGTTAACGGTTATGTGTTAATCGGTGCTATCAGTGTTGTTCCTGAAATTGATTTTGAAGTACCTGATGTTGAAGAATCTCTCAACTGGTTCCAGAAAATTATCAAGGCGATCAAGGATTTCTTTGCAAAGCTTTTCGGCAAGAATAAATAATTTATCATTAAGGTCAGGCATAGTTCTATACCTGACCATTGGTGCTTATTTAACGGTTAATAACAATGGATAATTTTGAAACAAAAAAATCAGAAAATTTAATACCCGATTGCTTTTCTCAGCTTATCAAAATCGGGGTTATTGAAAAAAACAATCTGGAAAAAACCGACGACGGATTTTTCTGCCTTAATAAAAGCATTTCAGCTCTTCTGGAAGAAAAAGATATTTTTACGTTTCCTTCTGCTGAAGGGAATAAGCTTAAATGCAGTAACTATTATGATGACTGGTATATCTATGCCATTGGTGAAGAAAACAGCTTCGTTTACAGCCTTTTTAAGCTTCGCGAACAGGAATATGATATGTTTGCGGGAGAACGTGCAGATTACGATATTCCCGGAGTTACCGTGAGCTTTATAGGCTATGACATAAACACTCTTTTGAATTGTCTCAACGGGCCGACTGATGAAAACAGAAAGGCCATGAGTGAAGAAATCAACCGTGTTGTTGCACGGCGCGGACAGAGACATGCTTCTGCCGTGAAAAAATATTTCTGCAAAACTGAAAGCAAAGCTCCGTATCTTATTGCAGAGTTATTTGTAAAACACATTCTTTCCTTTACGCACAAGGGATTTATAATTGTCCCTCAGAAATACGAAGAAATTTACAGTGCAAGCCTTGCCGGCGGCAAAGAAAAAAGGCTTCCTGATTTTATAGACCGAAACAATGCGGCTGCAGGCCGTGTTGTATGTGATCACGACAAAATTTATATCAACGACCCGAAGGCTCCGGATTGCTTTGAAAAGCTTGCAATTCTTGCCACTCACACTGCGGATACCTCTTTTAACTGCTTTGCAGCCGAGGTACAGTATCATGCTTTGTTTTTGAACGGATTCACAAAAATCAGAATTCCTTTCATCAGAAGCATTTATGACAGCGCAATCAGAGCGGATTTAAGCATTGACGACAGAGAGTTTGAAGGGAGTGCACCTTATCACCGTGAGGACAGCAGGCTTGTCAGAGGACAAATCCGTCACCACGGAGAAATTTAAAACAACAGCAGATAACAGGATGTGATTTTTTTGAGTAAAAAGAACAAGTTTTTTGCCGATGACGGTTGGGCAATGTGGGTTGACGGTGATGACGTCAGCACAATTTATCTGAACAACTGGTTTAATCCGAAGGGAAAAAGCTACACGGATGTTGCGGTACATATAAGGGGAGTCAATGAATCCTCTGCTCTTAATATGTATTTTCCTTTCGCAGTCGGTAAAAATGAAATCGAAGATATTTCACTTAAATTCTGTGACGAAAATCTTTCAAGAGCAATTTTCAGCAGTATGTGTGTGATTGATTATAAAAAGAATGAGGCAACATCGGAAATTGCATATAACGGAAAAATTATGGATATAGTTCATATATCTGCAATTGAATATACCGTTGAGCCTGTTGCAAAGGGAACATTAATGAAGGTATCTTTTGCAGACCTTTTTAAATACCTTGACAACAATGAAGTGTATTTTATGTTCCGTCTGCCGCACAAAACCATTACAGAGGTGTTCAGGCAGCGTAACAAGGTAGGTAATGTTTCCAACAAGCTCCGTGACCTTCTTATGTCACCGATTGTGTCTGAAAGCTACGGCTATTCTGTCAGAATCAATGAAGGCAGACTTCTGCCCAAGGAAATCAACAGCATCGGTGCTTTTCACAGACAGAAGCTGAAAAAGGCAGTTGTTACAATAACAATTGCAGATGATTATGAAATCAATGATTTGGCTTGTTACAGAATAAGAAGGCTTGAGGAAGAGCTTTACACGAATTTTCTTCCTGTCGGCTTTAACGGAGATGATGCTGTTACATATCAGTGGCAGCAGAGCCGTGACAATAACTTAAGAGGTCACTTTAACTTTTATCTCAATATATCCCGAAACGCAATAAGCAAGGGAAGTCTGATTTTATATCTGATAATTATTGTTTATCTTGATGTTGCGGGTGGTATGACATGGGATCTGATACAGTATCTCTATAAACTGATTTTTAATTAAAGGAGGTAAGAAATGAAGCTTTTAGTTCCGATTTTATTGAACTGTGTTTTCGTCACGGTTTTTTATCTGCTTGAGAAAAAGACAAAATTCAAAAACCTTAATTATATTACAAAACAAATACTGATTGGTCTGGTTTTCGGCGGCTTGTCTGCCTTTGCTTCGGGCTACGGAGTTGAAATTCTCGGCACTGTTGCCAACGTCCGTGATGCCGCACCTCTTTGTGCAGGTCTTATTTTCGGCGGCCCCTCAGGAGTTATTTCCGGTGTTGTGGGCGGCTTGTACCGTTTCTTCTCTGTTTACTGGGGCGGAGGAGTATATACAAGAATTGCCTGCACACTTTCAACAATGCTTGCAGGTGTCATTGCAGCAGTGCTCAGACGTTTTATGTTTGATAACAAAAAGCCTACCTGGAGCTACGGAGTGTTTATAACCGTTGTGTGTGAGGTTCTTCACATGCTTATGATTTTCTTTACAAATATGAGCGATTCATCCTATGCCTTTGAGTTTGTCAAGGCTGCAACCATCCCGATGATTATCGGTAACTCCGTTGCTGTCGGATTTTCACTTATAGTTGTTTCTGTTCTGAATCACGAAGAAAGAAAGCAGGGCAAAACAAACGAACGTATTTCACAGACCTTCCAGAGAAGACTGCTTGTTCTGATTGTTATTGCCTGTGTAATAACAAGTACCTTTACATATTTTCTTCAGAGCGGTATGGCTCAAATTGAAACAAGAGAGGTTTTCACTTCAGCAATCAACGATGTCATCTCAGACGTAAGAGGAAAATCTGACGAAAACCTTCTGGGAATTACGGAAGATATACTTCTGGAATATGAAAAAAACAAAGGTGTTTCTCTTGATTCTCTTGCAAAAAAATATAACGTTACCGAAATCAACGTTGTTGCCGATGACGGTATGATTATTGCCTCCACCGATGAAGAGCTTGTGGGAATTTTCAATATGAACAGCACCGAGCAGTCAAAGGAATTTATGGCGCTGACAGGCGAGAAAAATCAGCTTGTACAGGTGTACAGCCCCCAGGGCTACGACGGTGTGACAATGAGAAAGTATGCAGGCATCAGCCTTAAGGGCGGCGGATTTATTCAGGTTGGCTATGATGCGGATCAGTTCCACGATATGCTTGACGATTTTGTTGTTGAAGTAACTCAGAACCGTCACGTCGGAAGCACGGGCTTTGTTGCTGTCTGTGATGAAAATTTCAATCTTGTGACACATACAGACAGGAACGGAGAGCATATTTCAACAATCGGAATTGTTCCCGATGAGGTAATGCTTCAGGGAAAAACCGCAGCTCAGCTTTATAAGACAAATATTATCAATAATGAAACCGATTTCAGTGAAGAATATATTTATGTTTTCACCTTTGTAGAAGGTTATTGCATTATTGCCGCAATGCCCTTTGCTGAGGCAATGCTTATGAGAGACGCTTCTCTTTATACGAGCATCTTCATGCTGATACTGATTTTTGCGGCTTTGTTCATCTTCATATATTTCCTGATTAAAAAGGTTATCATCAACAACCTTCAGAAAATTAACGAAACACTTTCAGAGATTACCGGAGGCAACCTGAATGTAAAGGTTGATGTCCGTTCAAATGCTGAATTTTCCTCTCTTTCAGATGATATAAACTCAACGGTTTCAACTCTGAAAAGATACATCGGTGAGGCTGCCGCAAGGATTGACAAGGAGCTGGAATATGCCAAGCAGATTCAGCTTGCGGCTCTGCCTTCAAACTTCCCTGATGAAGAAAAATACGGAATATATGCGCAGATGATTGCTGCAAAAGAGGTCGGCGGAGATTTTTATGATTTTTATTCCCTCGATGATAAAACGGTGCTTTTCCTTGCCGCTGACGTATCGGGCAAGGGTATTCCTGCCGCTATGTTTATGATGACGGCAAAAACAATTATCAGAGATCTTGCGGAAAGAGGTCTTTCCGTTGATGAAATTTTCACCCTGGCAAATGAAAAGCTTTGTGAAAATAATGAGTCGGGTATGTTTGTTACAGCCTGGATGGGAAAAATCAATCTTGAAACAGGCTCTCTCAGCTTTGCAAATGCAGGTCACAATCCCCCTGTTCTTGTTCACGCAAACGGAGAGTGTGAATATCTTAAGAGCCGCACAGGCTTTGTGCTTGCAGGTATGGAGGGTATGAGATACCGCTCAAATGAAATGACTCTGAATAAGGGAGACAGAATTTTCCTTTATACCGACGGTGTAACTGAGGCAACAGATGAAAAGGAGTCTCTTTACGGTGAAGAAAGACTGCTGTCTTATATCGATAAAAACAAATCTGAGAAAGCTGATGAATTGCTTTCAGGTCTTAAAAAGGACATTGATCTTTTCGCAGGTAATGCTCCTCAGTTTGACGACATTACAATGCTGATTTTTGATTACAAAAAGAAAGAAGGTGCCGCTATGAAAGAAAAAGTCTTTCCTGCAACAAAGGAAGCCTTGAATGACGTTATTGCTTTTACGGAAGAGTGTCTTGAGGGCTTTGACTGTCCGATGAAAAACTCTGTGGCAATATGCGTTGCCGTTGAAGAAATTTTTGTCAATATTGCAAGCTATGCCTACGGGGACGGCGCGGGAAATGCTTCACTTTCCTTCGGCTTTGACGAAAAGGAAAGAGAGATGACTCTTGTTGTAGCAGACGAGGGAATTCCCTTCAATCCTCTTGAAAGAGCAGAGCCTGATATCACACTTTCTGCGGCTGAAAGAGACATCGGCGGACTCGGAATTTTTATCACAAAGAAAACCATGGATACGGTTTCTTATAAAAATGAAAACGGCAAAAATATTCTCACAATGACTAAAAAAATATAAAGGAGATTTATTTATGAACATCAATACCGAAAAAACAAACGGCATTACTCTTATGAAAATTGAAGGCAGACTTGACACAACAACAGCACCTGAGCTTGAAAAAGCAATCAACGGTGAAGGGGATGAGCTTAAAAGCCTTGTCCTTGATTTTGCAGGCGTTGATTACATTTCCAGTGCAGGACTCAGAGTTCTTCTTTCAGCTCAGAAAAAGATGAACACTCAGGGTCATATGGAGCTTGTGAATGTAAACGAGGCTGTTATGGACATTTTTGAAATGACAGGCTTTGCTGACATTCTGGTGATCAAATGATGAACAAGGTCACAAAGGCGATTGAATTTGCCGCTGAAGCTCACGACGGGATGGAAAGAAAAAAGGATAAAACTCCGTATATTCTCCATCCTCTTGAAGCTGCAGTTATTGTCGGCTCGATGACAAACGACCCGGATGTTATTTCTGCCGCAGTGCTTCACGATGTTGTTGAGGATACCCCGATAACAATTGAAGAAATTGAGGAGAAATTCGGATCGCGTGTACGATTTCTTGTTGAATCGGAAACAGAAGACAAACGCGCTGACCTGCCGCCGGAAGACACCTGGAAGATACGAAAAGAGGAATCTCTTGAAGAGCTTGCAAACTGCGCAGACAGAGATGTTCTTATGCTCTGGCTCGGTGACAAGCTGTCAAATATGAGGTCTTTTTACAGAATATGGAAAACCGAGGGTGAGAGTATGTGGCAGTCCTTTAATCAGAAGGATCCCTCAAAGCAGAAATGGTATTACAGCAGAATAGCTGAGCTTACCTGCTCACTCAGTGAGTTTTCTGCCTGGCAGGAATACAACGAGCTTGTGAAAATTGTGTTCGGAAAGGAAATTTGAAATGAACAAAATTGAATTCAGAACTGATAAAGACATTTTATACATAAATCTTAAAGGCAGAATTGATGCTTCAAATGCTGCCGATGTTGAAAAGGACATCAACGAGGTAAGAAAAGCAAATCAGGGAATGCATACAGTCCTTGATGCTGATGCACTTGAATATATTTCAAGTGCAGGTCTTCGTATTATGCTGCGTTTGAGAAAAGAAGAGCCTAAGCTTGCAATTATCAATGTTTCACCCGAGGTTTACGGTATTTTCGAAATGACAGGCTTTACAGAGATGATGACTGTTGAAAAAACCTACCGCAGAATAGACCTTGACAGCTGTGAGTTTATTGCAAAGGGTGCAAACGGTGCTGTTTACCGCTATGACAACGAAACAATTGTTAAGCAGTATTTCAACAGAGATGCTCTTCCCGAAATTATGCAGGAGCGTGAAAATGCAAGAAGAGCCTTCGTTCTCGGTGTCAACACGGCAATTCCTTACGGCATTGTCCGCATCGGCGACGGATACGGCAGTCTGACTGAGCTTCTCAATGCAACCTCGGTAACAAAGCTTATCAGAGCAAATAAGGTTGATTTATCTCAGAGCGTTGCTTATTATATTGACACCATCAAAGAGGTCCATTCAATCGAAACTCAGCCCAGTGATCTTCCCGATTTCAAAAAATGGGTGCTTGAATGGGTTGATTTCCTTTCAGATTATCTTGATGAGGCTCATGCACAGAAAATGCGTTCTCTGATTGAGGGCATCCCTGACAGCAATCATGTCATTCACGGTGACTACCATACAAACAATGTTATGGTGCAGAACGGTGAGCCTATTCTTATTGATATGGATACTCTTGCAGTAGGACATCCCGTTCTTGAGCTTGGCTCAATGTTCAATGCTTTTATAGGCTTTGGTGAGCTTGATAATACATCTGTTGAAAACTTCTTTGGCTTTGACAGTGAAACAGCCCGCCGCTTCTGGCGTCTTTCACTTGCAAGATATCTCGGTACTGATGATGAAAATGTAATAACCGACACTGAAAATAAAGCAAAGATTATCGGATATATGCGCCTTCTCAGACGCTGTCTGCGCAGAGATGCTGATGAAGTGACCGTTGCTCATTACACCAAAAATCTCACCGAGACTCTTGATAAGGTTGATACTCTTGTTTTTTAATGCAAATATGATCCTTATCTGTCTTGTAAGCGCTTTGTAATAGTGGATGTGTATAATATTAAATAAGAATTTATTGCAAAGGAGTAGGAGTATGAAAAAGATAACGATAAGAGGAGTATTTTTAGGCTTTATTCTGGGTCTGACAACAGCCGCCTTGATTGCAGGAGCTTTCACAGGTGTGTTTGTAACTGTTCCGAGACCTGAAATCAAAGAGGGAGAATTTGACTTTACCCTTACTTATGAGCTTGACGGAAAAACTGAAAAGATTGAAGGTACTTATGTATGCAGGTTCGATGGCGTTTACAGAGCTCTTGACGGAAAAGGCCGTCAGTGGAAGGGCTACATCAAGGACCACGATTACTTTACGGATTACGAAATCAAAGCAACCGATGAGGGTATGATTATGGTCGATCTTGACATCTGTGCCGAGTTCTTTATGTCTGATCCTAATTATAAAATAACTGAAAACACAGATGAGCCCAAGCCGGAGCCTTATTTGTATATCACGTCAGGTGATGCATCAGATGAAAGTCCGTCAGCGGAATTTTTTTACAGCGCATACGAAGGTGATGAAGTGAAAATCATCAGCTTTGTATATGATAGTCCCATTGAAAACACATATAAATAAAGTTCAGATCAGAGGGTATTAAAAATGAGTAAAATTTATGATGAAACAAATAAGCAGGAGCTTCTGGAAGAAGCAAAAAAATGTCTTAAATGTAAGGTTCCCAAATGCAGAAAGTCCTGTCCTATAGCAACAGATATTCCTACTGTAATGAATCTGTTTTTAGATGGAAAGGAAGATGAGGCAGGTGCGTTGCTTTTTGAAAATAATCCTATGAGTGCAATCTGCTCTGTTGTATGTCCTCATGACAACAATTGCTTCGGCAACTGTGTTCTCGGAATCAAAAAGAATCCCATTGCCTTCTATAAGATAGAGCAGTACATTTCAGGCAAATATGTTACTGAAAATGCAATTGAACGTCCTGAGAAAAACGGAATGAAGGTTGCAGTTATCGGTGCAGGTCCTGCAGGTATCTCGATGAGTATTTTTATGGCAAAAAAAGGCTTCCAGGTTACTCTTATGGAATCTCAGGATAAAATCGGCGGTGTTCTCCGTTACGGTATTCCTGAATTCCGTCTGCCCAAAAGCAGAGTAGAAGCTTACAGAAATGTTCTCAAAAAGCTCGGTGTTATCATCAAGCCTAACTGCCACATCGGTTCCAATCTTTTAATGGAGGATATGTTCATAGACGGATATGACGCTGTTTTCCTTGCTGTAGGTACAGCTAAGCCTAACCGTCTCGGACTTCTTGGTGAAACTCTCGGTCATGTTCATTTTGCCATAGATTTCCTTAAGGCTCCCGCAGTTTATGAGCTTGGCAAAACCGTAGCTGTTATCGGTGCGGGTAATGTTGCAATGGACGTTGCAAGAACTGCCTTAAGACAAAAGGGTGTTGAAAAGGTTATTGTTCTTAATAATAGACGAGAAGAGGATGTTACCGCAACAAAGCTTGAGTTTAAGGAAACACTTGAAGAGGGTGCAGAGTTTATGCATCTTATGTCTGTTTTGCGTATAACCGAAAAGGGTCTTGTGGCTGTTGATGTTGATGTGGTTGAGGGTGAGCACGGAATCTCTTATGAAGAAAATATGCTTTCACGCCATATTATCAATGCTGATTCAGTTATTCTTGCCATCGGTCAGGGTCCCGAAAGCACTCTTTCCGATAAAGCGCAGATTGCCACAACACTCAGAGGTCTTCTGGCGGTTGATGAAAACGGAATGACAAATATCCCCGGTGTATTTGCGGCAGGAGATGTTGTCAGCGGGCCGAAAACTGTTGTTGAAGCTGTTGCTCATACCAAAGCTGTTGCTGAGCGTATGATCAAATATTGTTATGACAACAGAAAATAAAGGAGCATAATTATGATTAAGAGCAGAACAGCGCAATTAATTTTTCAGACAATTTATTGCACATTGGGCTTTGTAGGTATTGTTGCAAGCTTCGGAATCTTTGATGATATCAATTCATTGCGTTGGGATTTCTATGTGCATTTCACAAATATAAGTAATTATTTTTGTATCGGAATTATGCTTTCGGCACTCATTCAGACGGCAAAGAAAAAAGAGAACAGCTTTGTTAAAACAGCACCGGTTCTGAAGTTCATCGGAATGCTCGGCATTTTGCTCACCTTCCTTGTGTTCAATATTATGCTTGCCGGCAACCGCGATCCTCAGCTTAACTGGAGAATCGGAAGCCTTACGTTCCATGTGGTGCTTCCCATTATGTATGTTGCTCATTGGTTCCTCTTTTATGAGCGCAGAAAGTGTAAGTGGTATTATCCCGTTGCTTCAATAAGCTTTCCTCTTTTATACCTTGTTTTCATTTTCGTTCAGGCTGCAATTATGAAGTTTGATACAACAGTACTTATTCCCGGCACAACAACACCGCTTATTTATCCTTATTTCTTTGTGAATCTTGAAACACAGGGTGTAGCAGGTGTTGCAAAGTGGGTTGTTATTCTTCTTGCCGCCTTTGTTGCAGTCGGCTTTGTGTTCTTCGGTCTTGATAAAATCGGCAGAAAGAAAACAGAAGAATAAAGAATAAAAGTAAAGTAATTTAAAAATCAGGAGCTTGCATTAAAAACGCAGGCTCCTTTTCTTTTATCTGATAATAATCAAGGCTTTGATTTCACTCCTTTTAGCTCAAAATCAGGGTGAAAATTATCTGTATTCAGAGTTAATTTTTACGGTAATGTGAACTTTTTTAGGGTAATAAATTAATATATTTTTAAATAGAAATAAATTGGTAAAATAACACATTAATATTTGAATTTTTACATTGAAATCTGTTGAAAAAGCAAGGAAAATGTGGTATAAATACTATGTATCGAAATGCAGTAATCAACTATTAAGCATACTATGTTATTGTATTGCTTTATAAGAATTTTAAGAGGTTATAAAAGGTTATGACAGACAAAGAACTCAGAAAGCTCAGCCGACTTGAATTGCTTGAACTTCTTCTTCAGGCAAGCAAGGAAAACAAGAAGCTTACCGAACAGATTGAAAAACTTAAGGCTGAAAACAAAACAACTCAAAACATTGAGAATCTTTCTCTGTTGACCAATCAGGTTGAGAATGTTCTTAAATATGCAAACAGCATCACCGACACATTGAAAACCGCTGACAGAGCTGTCGTACCTCAGAGTGATTCTTCTGCAGTAAGCAGATCCGAGGAAACGGCAAATCAAAGCACAGCTGTTTTGTCAGACAAGGAAATATACACGCGCATTTTGTGCTTCTTTTCAAAAAACGACGAAAAGCTCAGCGTGTTTCCTGCCGACATTGAAAATGATATCAGAACAAGGATTAACAGCATTCTGAAAAAATAATTCGAAGACAGCTGTTTACAGGAGCGTTACCACAAATGGCAAAAATCAAAACAAAAAACACGGGTTCAATTCCGACTCCCGAAGAGATTGAAGCCGAGATTCTGCGCGAAAAATATAACCGCAAGTATAAACAGGTTCTCAAAAGCACAATGTATTCACTCATTGTTGTTGCGGCAATTGCGGTGCTTATTGCCACTCTTGCCTTGCCGGTTCTTCAGATTTCGGGCAGCAGTATGGAGCCGACTCTCAACGACGAGGAAATTGTTGTTCTTTTAAAAACGGGAAATATGAAAAGAGGGGAGCTTTGCTGCTTCTCATATCAGAATAAGCTTCTGATAAAGCGTGTTGTCGGTCTTCCCGGTGACAAAGTCGATATTGACGATGAAGGAAATGTTTACGTTAACAATAAAATGATTGAAGAGCCATATGTCACCGATAAAGCATTGGGAGAGTGTGACATCACTTTTCCCTGCTATGTAACGGACAACCATTATTTTGTTCTCGGAGATCACCGTTCTACCTCAATCGACAGCAGAAGCAGTGTAATCGGACTTGTAAGTGAGGATTACATTGTGGGTAAGATATTTTTCAGAATTTGGCCTTTTGAAAGTATAAGTCTTGTGAAATAACTTTCAGTCATCATAAAAAGGAGGTGGCAGGTTTGGACGGTGTCAACTACGATTATCTTGGCAAGCATAAAAAATTCCGAATTGACAGCAAAAAACTTGCCGTGACATTTTTTATGTTGGCTTTTGTAACCGCAATTGTTGTTTTCTGGTGGTTGAAGCTTGTCGGTATAACCGTGACAAGTGAAGCCTTTTGCGGTCTTGAGGAGCACGGACACAGCTCAGAGTGTTATGTCAGTGAGCTTGTCTGCGGTTTTGATGAAACAGAAGAAAGCACATCAGCTGAGCCTTCTCCTGTTAAGGCAAGAGCCATTGCCGAACCGACAGAGCAGACAACAGCAGAAACAACACAAGCCACAGTTGAAGCTTCTTCGGAGGAGATAACCACAGAAGAGAGCACTCAGCAGACAGAGGCTGTTGAAGAAAATACAACTCAGGAGGTCTCTGAGGAGGCGACAACTGAAACAATAACCGAAACAACAGAAACTGCAGTTGAAGAAACAACAGAAACTACAACAGAAACCACAACTGAAACTACAACTGAAAGCACAACTGAAACTACAACTGAAAGCACAACTGAAACTACAACTGAAAGCACAACTGAAGCTTTCATTGAGGAAACTGATGCTTCGTCTTCAGAGACAACGGAAGCTGTACATACTCACAGTGACGGATGCTATCAGAAAACACTCATCTGCACAAAGACCGAGCATATTCACACTCAGGAATGCTTCCCCGATAAAACGGCAGACGTTGAAACTGTAAGTGATTGGCTTAGCACAATTGAAAAGGTTAAGATTACCAACAACATCCCCGAAAACCTTGTTGCCATTGCAATGACTCAGCTCGGTTATTCGGAGAGTGACAATAATTTTGAATATGATGCCGACGGTGTAAAAAACGGATACACCCGTTACGGTGAATGGTACGGCAACCCTTACGGGAAATGGAACACAATGTTCCTTTCCTTCTGCCTTCATTATTCAAACATCAACAACGTTTCAGAGCTGAAAAACTCAGGCACCGAAGCAATGAGGCTTTCCTGGGAAAAGCGCTATGCTTATGCTGCTGCAGGGGAGCACACTCCCGAAAGAGGCGACGTGGTCTTTATTGACTCTGATGAAGACGGAGTTTCCGATACAGCCGGAATCATTATGTTTGCAGATAACGGTGTTATGCAGGTAATAATGGGTGACAGCAATAACAGGGTTGAGCTTGTTGATATGTCTGTTTCTGACAATGTTGTCGGTTACGGACTTACCGGTGAGCTTCATTTTGCAAAGGATACGGAGTATGCATTGCTTCAGAGTGTCAGGCCTTCTGATCCTGAGGTTACAGAGCCCGAGGACGAAGAGGATGATGCTCAGCCCCTTCTTATGATGTCCGTTGATGACGGTCAGGATGTTCAGTACGAGACAGATCTTACAAAATTTATTACGGATGTTCATATTAAAACATTTGACAATCATGAGGTCACTGACGGCTCAACCGTTTATATCGGTCAGATGTATGTTGTTTCAATGCAGTTCACTGAAGATAATGAGGGTGATGAATGGCTGCAGTTCGGTCATAATGACAAGCACTTTCTCACTTATCAGATTCCCGAAAACATCCACTGTGAGCCCTTTACTGAATGGCATTCAATCACCGCAACAACTGAAAACGGAACAGTTGAAGATGTCGGTGAATATTTCATTGATGAAAACGGCTTTCTTCTTGTTACATTCTATGATGATGAGGACGGTGTCTGCTTCGGACACAGATATTCAAATGTAAGCTTCACAATTGAATTCAACGCTGAGGTCGGCACAAGTCAGTCAGGCTCAAGCGAAGAGATTGTGTTTACTGATCAGTTTACCTTTGATTTTGATATGGGCAGTGAGGCGGGGATGATTGTTACCAAAGACGCCGCCCCTTATAACAGTAAAGAAAACACCATGGATTACACAATCAGAATTGAAGGCACAAAAGCTGTTATACAGGATCTGATTGTTTATGATGATATGTATGTGTCAAATAATCAGCATGCCCTCACAGACACAATTGTTGTTACCGATCTTAACGGAAATGTTCTTGATCCGCAGCCCACAATCAGTCCCGGCCGATATAGCGGTAACCAGGGCTTCACTCTGACAGGCTTTCCCGATTTTGCCGCAGGCGAAGGCTTCCTGATTACATATCAGACTGCTATAAATGATAATATGCTCGGAGAGGATAAGGTTGCAATATGGAACGGTGTTTATCCCGAAGGCAAAAATTTGGACGGTGAAAAAGTAAGTGCTGATGATGCACACTATGAAGAAATCGAACTGAGCAAAATTGAAAAAGGCGGTCAGCAGGCTGTTCTGACTGCTCCCGACGGCTCTCAGATTCCCGTAATCAAATGGGATATTGAAATCAAGAAAAATGAAAATAATCTTGCGGGTACTGTTGTTGTGGACACTCTGGGTGAAGGCCTGGAATACTACACAGCTCAGGATATTGTAATCGTACGCTATGATCAGAATGGTGAAGCTCATTCGGGTAAGATAAGCTGGAATGACGT
This sequence comes from Acutalibacteraceae bacterium, assembly GCA_045659065.1. Lineage (GTDB taxonomy): Bacteria > Bacillota > Clostridia > Oscillospirales > Acutalibacteraceae > UBA6857. Next base: position 40,139 of record JAZOWF010000064.1, on the reverse strand, counting down.
TGAAATTGACGGAAACACAATGAGCTTTCCGCTTCCTGACGGCTTCAGATATGTTATCACTTACTATACAACATATGAGCCTCTCAAGGAGGGTGAGCAAAAGCGCTACACCAACACCGCAAAGGTTACAATAAATCTCAAGGAAGAGGTCGCAGGAAGCACCGCCGATGTAGTCGGCTTTATTCCGCGTGTCAACAAAACCGCAACGGGAAATGACGGAAAAAATATTTATTTCACCATCGAGGCAGATGTGCCTGCGGTAATCAAGGATTGGGGCGGCTTCTTTATCACAGACTTTGCATCCTTCTGGAATTACAACGAAGGCGCCGGCTATCTTTATGCCGAAAATGTCCCTGAGGATATGGTTATCACCGCAACAACAAAAAGCGGCAATACAATTACCTTCACTCCTTATGTTGCGGGCGGTCCGACAGAAAACACCTTTATTCTTGTGGCTCCTGCCGGAGGTAATATGAGTCACAGCTTCAATGTTTACTTCAATACCTCTGTTCCCACCTCAGAATCTTCAAAGTGGATTCTTAGCGAGGATGCCACTCTGACAATCACTTATAAGATGCCCTTTGATTCAAAAACGGGCACCGAATGGACGGGTGAGCTCAGCGGTGACAAAACGGTTGAGGATGTGCTTCTTAGCGAATATACTCTTGGCAACGAGGTTTATTTCAATTATACTTCGGTAATAAGCACCACAGCCTCAGCTCCTTATAAATATTCACCGAAAATCACAAAGGATGCAGATAATAATGCAGACGGAACAATCGATTATAAGGTAGTATTCTATAATACAATTCCCGGTTCTCAGGGTAACAACGCTTACCTTAACAACGGAACCTATGAGGCTTATTTTACAGATACCTTTGATCCGAAGCTTGAGTATGTGGAAGGCACTTTAGAGGTTACCTGCTACGCACCTAATAATGACAGACTCTGGCTTAACAAATATGTCTATAATGGTAAAATCAAAGGTAATACCATAAATCTTCATGCAAATCAGTTTGTCCGCTCAGAAACTAATCCCGATGCTCTTGCGGCAAACTGGAGCGGACTTCTTCAGATAGGAACTCTCGAAGATCATTACAAAATGATGAGTAACTGGTCAAGCGGAGGAGGACGGTATGTTTTCACCTATACCCTTAAGCTCAAGGATGAATATCTTTATTCAACAGAAGAAAACAAGTACGTTCTTGACAATACGGCTGAGGTGAAATGGAACACGGACAATACCTCGGGACCCGTAACCGACACGGTTGAATTTAAGACAGGCCTTCTTGACAAAAAGGCGGTTCAGGAAAACAATAAGCTTGATTTTAATATTCATGTCAACCGGAATGCTCTTGACATTTTGCCTGATATCAACACTCTGATAATTGAAGACACAATGACCGACAATCTTTCGGTTTATTGGGATACAATCAAGCTCTTTTATGAGAATCCCGATGGTAGCTGGATAGATTTTGACAGTGCAGAAAGCATTTACGAATATGATGTTACATATGACCAGCATGCAAACAAGCTTACCTTCGTTGTTCCCGATGAGCTTCACATCAGAATTGATTACACAACTCTCATCACAAAGAGCGGATATGTTTCCGTAAGCAATAACGTCAAGCTTGACGGCAGAGCACAGGTAACAGACATAGTTGATGCCGTGTTCAAGGTTGAACAGCACAGCGGCGGTGCAACGGGCTCTGTTCACAATCTCACTCTTCTTAAGCATGACGGAGACGACGGAAAGCCATTGTCTGATGTAACATTCCTTTTATACGGTCCGATGGGTGATGCCTCGGCAACTGTTCCCGACGGAGCTCAGAGTACTATTGTAACTGACAATAACAGAACTCTCCGTTATATCGGTTCTTATACAACAGGAGCTGACGGTACGGTTGAAATAGAAACCCAGTATCTTACGGTCGGCGGTCCTTACGCCTTGGTTGAGGTTGCTGCCCCGACGGGATATAACAAGCCGGAAAAACCTGTTTACTTTTATTTCTATAATGCTGACCCGAGCGGAATAATCCAGACTGTCAGCACAATCATTGCCGTAGAAAACTATACTTACGGTTATGCTCTTCCCGAAACAGGGGGAGAAGGAACTTATATGTTTACAATAATCGGTCTTGTTGCTATGACAGCTCCGATTTTGTATAGCACAATTCGTCGTAAGCGTGAAAGGAGGCTGACATAATCTCCCGACACGAAAAGACGGAGAATGCACAACCAAAGAAAAAATTGCAAATTTAAAAAAGAAAGGAAGTAAATTTTATGAAGAAATTATTTGCAGTTTTATTAGCACTTACCCTCGTTCTCTCAATGGGAACAATCGCACTTGCTGCCGAATGGACAGGCAACATCACTATTAACAGTACATCAAGTGTATCTGTTAACGGAAAAACCTTCAAGGCTTATCAGATTCTTGGAGCTGAAGCAGTAGATAATACAAACCTTGATAAGGGTGTTATCTACTCAATCCCTGCTACAATGCAGAGCTTCTATGACGGACTTTGCGGTGGCGATGATAACACAGCAACAGTTGACGAAGTAACCGATTACATTGAGACAGCAGATCTCCAGGCTTTTGCAGTGGTAGCTCTTGCAGCAGCTAAAGCAGCGGGCGTCTCAGCAGCATCAGCTACCGGTGCAGGTGAAAAAGCAACATTTACCGGTCTTCCTTTTGGTTATTACGTAATCGAAGATGAAGGTACAGCAACTCCTATCTCAGCTCTTATGCTCAGATCATCATCAACTGAGGTTAACATCAAGGCTGACAAGCCCTCAATCGAAAAGAAGATTGACGGTGACAAGGACGTTGATGTCACAACAAATGGTCTTGTTGACTATAACACAGCAACTGTCGGTGAAGAGGTTCCCTATGTTCTTACTTCAAAGGTTCCCGATATGACAGGCTACACATCATATACCTATACTGTAACTGATACCTTCTCAGATGGTCTTACATTTAACAATGATGTCAAAGTTACAGTAGACGGTGTTGAGTACAAAGATTATACCGTTACTCCGAACGGTCAGGTTGTAACAATTACCTTTAACAACTTTATCGGTCTTGCTGCTCAGGCAGGCAAGGAAATCAAAATCACTTACTCCGCAACAGTAAATAATAAAGCAGTTATCGGCGTTGAAGGTAACCCCAATGAAGTGTACCTTACATATTCAAACAATCCTCAGAGCAATACAACTGAAAATACACCCGAGGATGAGGTCCGTACATATCTTGTTAACCTTATCATCAACAAGACAGATGCTGACAATAAACCTCTTGCAGGTGCAGAATTCGCTGTTAAGCAGGGCACCACAGTGCTTGCAACAGGCATATCCGATGAAACCGGTCTTGTTACATTCACATGGACAAGCGGCGTTGGTCTTAAGGACGGCGAAACATATACAATCGTCGAAACAAAGGCTCCCGACGGATACAATGAAGCTGAAGACATTATCTTCACAGTAACCTGCACAGATCCCGCTGATGATGCAGCAACTGAAGATTGCGCATGGTCATCAACTAACGCTAAGGTTACATTTGTAGCTGAAAATGACCGTTTCGAAACAACCGTTGTCAACTCAACAGGCGCACTTCTTCCCGAAACCGGCGGTATCGGTACAACAATCTTCTATATCGTTGGTATCACACTTATGCTTGCAGCAGCAGTCGTTCTCGTTTCAAAGAAGAGAATGGCATCCTTCGCTTGAAGGGGTGAAGAATCAGACGGTTCCGAGTCAGAAGATAAAGAACCCACTGACTCAGAAGCTTAAGATTCCACAGTTAAAAGCTGACGGAAGGTAATTTCAATCCCTGCCGGCTTTATGCCGGCGGGGATATACCTGTGAAATTCTGACCGTTGTTTCTGAAAAAAATCGGAAATAACGTTGAGAATTTTATTTAAGAGAGATTAAATATGAAAAATAAAAAAACTGCAAAAAAGAAAAAAAGCGGCAGTGGCTCAACCATAATTCTTGTGGCGATATTTTTTATCGGTCTGAGTGTGCTTCTTTATCCCACGGTCAGTGATTTCTGGAACGAAAAGAGACAGTCACAGGCCATTGTCAATTATGACAATATGATTGAAAATCTGACTCCCGAGGACTACAGCGAGTTTTTCAGTCAGGCTGATTCCTATAATCAGAAAATAAGAAATATGTCCTTTCCTTTTCTCAGTCACAAGGACCTTGCAGAAGAATATTACAGTATTCTTGATGTCAACGGTGACGGAATGATGGGATATATCACAATTGAAAAGATTAAAATTCAGCTTCCCATATATCATGGCACAAGCGATGCGGTACTCAATACCGCTGTCGGACACGTTGAAGGCTCAAGTCTGCCCGTTGGCGGAGAAAGCACCCACTCTGTTCTGTCGGCTCACAGAGGACTTCCTTCTGCCAAGCTTTTCACAAATCTTGATAAGCTTGAAATCGGAGATGTTTTCACAATCAGAATTCTTGACAGAACAATTACTTATCAGGTTGATCAGATTCTGATTGTTCTTCCCAGTGAAACAGACAGCCTTGAAATTGTTCGGGGTGAGGATTACTGTACTCTTGTTACCTGTACGCCCTACGGCATCAATACTCACCGAATGCTTGTCAGAGGTACCCGTATTGAAAATATTGAGCCTGAAAAGATAATCAACGTAATAACAGAGGCTTATCAGATTGATCCGCTTCTTGTGACTCCTGCCGTTGCGGCACCTATGCTCGGACTTCTTCTTGTTGCTCTTATTGTTAAAAACGGCAGAGCAAAGAAGAATAAAAAGCAGACCCCGAAAAATAAGGAAGAAAAATAATATAAAAAGGAGTGAAGGCAAATGAAAAACAAAACAGCAAAAAAAATTCTTGTGTTGCTGCTGACTGTGTTTTTCTGCTTCACTCTCTTTTCTTTTTTCAGTTGTGCGGAGCCTTCAGAAACAAAGGGAAGCATTACTCTTACTGTTGTTGACAAGGAAACAAAAGAGCCTATAAGCGGAGCAACCTTCAGAATTTACTGTTTTGCATCTGCTTATATTTCCGAAGGCAGTTATTATTGTTCTTATACCGATGAGTTTAAAAATAACGGTATGGAGGAGGGAGATTTTTCTGATGAATATCTTCCTGTGCATCTTGCAGCCTTTGCTCAGTCAGAGTCAATTGCTTATACGGAGAAATCCACAGACAGCTCGGGCATGGCTGTCTTTGATAATCTGCCCCTTGGCGCTTATCTTGTTGTACCCGTCGGAATCGATGAAGCTTATCTCAATCCCGATCCCTTCATTGTTGCCGTGCCTCTCAGAGATGAGGTCACAGGCGGGTGGGTTTATGATGTTGATGCCACTCCGAAAATTGCGGGAGATGAGGAAGCTGACGGTGAAACAACTTATATAAGCGTTAAAAAAATCTGGGAGGGCTCGGGTGAAATTCCCGAAAGCATAACAGTTTCTCTCATCAGAGACGGAGTATCTGTTGAATCTGTTGTTCTCAGCGCAGAAAATAACTGGTATCATAAGTGGGATGAGCTTGACAAGAATCATTCATGGAAGGTTGTTGAAGACAATGTCCCCGTCGGTTACAGTGTTTCTTATGTAAGCTCTCAGATGACTGTAACAATCATAAACACCGCTGACGCAGGCGAACAGGAGCCTACAACGGAGCCTGAGGAGCTTATTGATACAGGTCAGCTCAACTGGCCCGTGCCTGTTTTTTCAATAGCGGGACTTCTGCTTTTCAGCGCAGGCTGGGTGCTTCTGAATTTCGGAAAAAAGGATGAGGAAGCGGCATGAGAAGAAAAGTCGGAATAATGCTTATGCTTGTCGGAGTTCTTTTAATTTCGGTTGCCTTCGGCGTTCTTGTTTATAATAATGCCGAAAACAAAAAGGCGCAGGCAAGCTCGGATGCTCTCATTGAGTCAATCCGTCTGTCCATTGCTGAAAATGAGCTTGACAATAAAGAAACAGATCCCTTCGATGAGGAAATGACAGTTAAGACAATTGACGGCTACGGCTATATCGGATATCTGTCTGTGCCCAAGCTTGACATTGACTTGCCTGTTATGTCCGAATGGGATTATAACAGACTTAAAATTTCCCCCTGCAGATATTACGGCAGCACAAAAACAGATAACCTTGTGATTGCGGCACACAATTACAAAGTTCATTTCGGTTATCTTGGAAATCTTAAGGCGGGGGATACCGTTATTTTCACGGATATGGATGCGGTTGTCCGTTATTACAAGGTTGATATTGTGGAGCTTCTTATGCCCACAGATGTTGACAAGGTCAAAGACAGCGGTGATGATCTTGTGCTTTACACCTGTACCTACGGCGGTGCAAAAAGAATAATTGTCAGATGCAGTTATGCGGATAATATGTCATAAAATACCCTTGACTCTTTAATGGCTCGGGGGTATTATTGCTTTAAAATTTCAAAGGAGAAGGTTATGTCAAAAAAGTTATTTTATGAGGCTTTGGTCAAATTTTTTGCAGGTGTTATTTTGGTCGGTCTGCTTGTGTTTTTACCTGCGGGAAGTTTTAGCTTTATCGGCGGATGGATTTTTATGGGAGTTTTATTCATACCGATGTTTTTTGCCGGTATTGTTATGATGGTTAAAAATCCCGGTCTTCTGAAAAAGAGACTTGATGCAAAGGAAAAGCAGTCTGAGCAGGGCACTATTGTCAGGCTCAGCGGTCTTATGTTTCTTGCAGGCTTTATTGTTGCAGGACTTGATTTCCGCTTCGGCTGGTCAGAATTGCCTTTGAAGGTTAATATTATTGCTTCTGCAGTGTTTGCAGCGGCTTATATTCTATATGCCGAGGTTCTCAGAGAAAATACTTATCTTTCCCGTACTATTGAGGTTCAGCAGGGTCAGAAGGTTATTGACAAGGGCTTATACGGAATTGTCAGACATCCGATGTACAGTGTAACAATCCTTCTCTTTCTTGCAATGCCGCTCATTCTCGGCTCGGTATATTCTTTTCTGATTTTTCTTGTTTATCCTGTGCTTATTTCATTCAGAATTAAAAATGAGGAGCAGCTTCTTGAAAAAGAGCTTGAAGGTTATGCCGAATACAAGACAAGAGTCAGATACCGTCTTTTGCCTTTTATATGGTGAGCCGTACAGCCTACAAAATTAAACAAAATTCTAATTTATATTGTATTTTCTTTGGTGATATGATATAATCACATAAATGAATAAGGCCGAATCGGTTTTATAAATTTTTATAAAAAGCAAAAAAATCGTTTGATACTTGTTTGTTCTGGCTTATAAGTAGGAAAAAACGGGGGAATATTTATATGTTAAAAGATGAAATTCTTGAATTAAACAACAGCGCTGAGGACGTTAAGACTTATGAGAAAAAAATCAGTGTTGTTGTTGTAAAAACAAATGATCAGTATGAGCTGACCTTTGAAAGAATTCTCAATCAGCAGAATTTTGATTTGTCAGAGGTTGAGGTAATTGTTGTTGACGGAAGCGACACTCCCATTGATGATGCAGAAATTGAAAAGTATCGGGAAAAGGTTGCTCTCATTTATGAAAACATACCTTATGCCGAAACAGCGGCTCTATATAATGCAGGCTTAAGTAAGGTTAAGGGTGAAATTGTCAATTTCATCACAACCTCAGCTTTTTACAGTTCAACAAACGTTTTTGTTCACGGAAGCAAAAGTACCGTTGACAGAACCGTTATTCTCAATGTCGGTTACCATGACAGAGATCTTGATGTCAGAAGCGTTTATCCCATTCAGCCCAATACTTCAAGAAACTATAATCTTGAAAAAGAGCCCCATGCTTTTTCTCTCAACCTTTTCGGTTATTTCTTCCACACAGAGCTTCTTGAAGGAATGAGATTTGATGAGAGCTATTTTGACGAGTGTGATATAAAATTCATTCTTGATTTTATCAGAGTCAATTACAGATTCTATTACCGCCACAACTCAAAAATCACCTCATATGAACCCTTTGAAAACAACACCTCAAAATGTGCTATTCAGTATAAGCCCTGGTGGTACAAGGAATCTCTTGAAAATTATTACAACGAGGTCAAGGGTGTTGATGTTCTTCCTGTTTATTTCCAGGAAGCCATCATGTATCTTGTTTTTGCAAAGATTAACTGCAATCTTCAGGACAGAAGCAAGGGCATAGTTGCCAAAGAGGATTATGATGAGCTTGCAGACAGAATTTTCAGAGTTATTTCCTGCCTTGATGACAGAGTTATTCTTCAGCTTGGCGTTGACGGTGAAGGAAACAGCTTTAAGCATCAGTTCAAGATTCCCCGCTGGATCAGAATGTATCTTCTCAAGAACAAGTATAAGTACCTCGGTCTTGACATCAACGAGCATATTACAAACGATAAGCTCTTTTATGCAACCTTCAAGGAAGAGCTGAAAATCTCTAAAACCTTTATTTCTCAGCTTTCTCAGGAGAAGGTTACAGTATATGCAATCAATCAGAAGGATAATAAGCTCAGATTAGACTGCTCTACAACTATCGTTGACTATCTTGACGAGGATTCCTTCGATCTTTATGCAACTGTTGAATCTGATAATTCTGAAATTCAGCCCCGAAGAATTGAGGTTGAAAAATCTGGTATATATCCTCTTATGAAGATTTTCGGCAAGACAATTTCAAAAAGATACCGCTTCATTATTGAGCTTGACCTTGATGAAATTGATTACAAGGACAGGCTTTGTGTATATGCTGATTATGCCGGTAAGACAATCAAGCATAATTTTGCCTTTTCGAGTGTTTATTCAAGACTCAGCGACTACAAAGACTCCTTCTGGCGTGCAGGCAGATTCCTTCTTGTCAATAATAAAAACAACATTTTCTTTGAAAAGGCAAGTCTCAGGCAGCGCATCAAGTACGAATACAATTTCGATAAGGCAAGATTAAAAGAGACAAAGGGCAAGCTTTTCTCCGTTTATGGTCTCAAGGTTATTATCCTTATTCTCTTCAGACTTCTTTATTATGTTACAAGACCCGTTTATAAGAGAAAGCATATCTGGATGGCTTGGGATAAGCTTTATAAAGCAGGTGACAACGGTGAGTATATGTATCAGTATTGCCACAAGAACAAAAAGGCAAATGTTTACTATCTCATCAAAAAGGATTCACCCGACTATAAGAGACTTAAAAAGCAGAACAGAAAGCACGTTGTTGTTTTCAAATCCTTCAAGGCACGCTTTGTTGCACTTCATTCAGAGGTTATTCTTAATACTCACGCAAACATTGTTTCATCCTGCGGATTTGATTATATGGCTAAGCCTTATATCTGCGGACTGTTCAATCCTGAGGTTATCTGTATTCAGCACGGTCTTACAATTCAGAGAATTGCTCAGTATCAGAACAGACTCTTTGATAACATCAAGCTTTACTGCTGTGCTTCACCCGTTGAGGTTGAAAACATCACAAGTGAGATGTACGGCTATTCACCCGAAAGCATCAAGCTGACAGGTCTTGCAAGATATGACGGTCTTAAGAGCAACGACCAGAAGATAATTCTTATCACTCCCACCTGGAGAAGAAACGTCGTAAACTCAAGTGTTGCTCACATCAAAAAGTCACATAACGACAATTTCAAAAACAGTGATTATTTCCAGATTTATAACAGCCTTATTAATAATCCTGAGCTTATAAGCTGCGCAAACAGCACAGGATACAAGATTATTTATCTCCTTCATCCTGCTATGAGCGGTCAGCTTGAGGACTTCGACAGAAACGAATTTGTTGATATTGTTCCCGCAACAGGTGACATCAACTACGAAAAGATTCTTACTGAATCCTCACTTATGGTTACTGACTATTCAGGTGTTCAGTTTGACTTTGCATATCAGAGAAAGCCTCTTGTTTATTATCATCCCGACAGACTTCCTCCTCATTATGATGTAGGTCTTCTTGATTATGAAACAATGGCATTCGGCCCTGTTTGCAAGAATGAAGAGCAGATTGTTTCCGAGCTTTGCGATTATATGAGAAACAACTGTGTAATTAAAGAAAAATATAAGACAAATGCTGATAAATTCTTTGCTTTTGACGACTTCGGAAACTGTGAAAGAATTTACAGTGAGATTATGTCTTATCTTAAAGAAATAAAAAGAATATGATAGGGGGCGTTACCAATGAATAAAATTTTAGACGGAGATCTTCAGCAGATTATCGATGAAAAAATCAGCTGGGAAAAGCTTAAAGGAAAAACCGTTCTCATCACAGGTGCAAGCGGTATGGTGGGCTCATATATGCTTTATGTACTCACAAAGCTTAACGATACCCGTGATTACGGCATCAAGGTTCTGGCTATGGTCAGAAACCCCAAGAAGCTTCCTGCAGAGGTAACTGAGAGAGATGACGTTGAGGTTGTTGTTCACGATGTTACCGAAAAATATGAGGCTGAAGAAAAAATTGATTACATTGTCCATGCGGCAAGCCCTGCAAGTCCTCTGATTATGCAGAATCATCCCGTTGAGACAATTGCCGCCAACACAATCGGCACATTTAACACCCTTGTTCTTGCAAAAGAGCAGAATGCTGACGGATATCTCTTTATTTCTTCAAGAGAGATTTACGGTCAGCCCTATGAAAACCAGGAGCTCTTTTATGAAAATACCTACGGCTTTGTTGATCAGCTTAACCCCCGTTCATGCTATTCTGAGGGTAAGAAGGCTGCTGAAACAATGTGTGTAAGCTTTAAGGCTGAATACGGTCTCAATGTCAAGATTGCACGTCTTGCTCACACTTACGGTCCCGGTATGTCAATTTATGACGGACGCGTTCAGGCTGACTTCCTTAAGAATATTGTGCACAATGAGGACATCGTTCTTAAGAGCATGGGCACAGCTGTCAGAACCTACACCTACATCAGTGATGCAATTGTCGGTATGTTCAAGATTCTTCTTGATTCCGATGACATTGTATATAACATCGGTAACGAGAGCTGCAAGGTTTCAATCAGAGAGCTTGCCGAGATTATGGTCGGTATTTATCCCGAACGTAATCTTAAGCTTGTTTTCGATATTCCCGAAGGCGGAACAAAGGGCACAGCACCTTACACACTCGGTATTCTCTGCAGTGAAAAGCTCAGAGAGCTTGGCTGGAATCCCAGATATTCCGTTAAGGACGGGTTCAAACGTACTCTTGAATATTTAGAGCTTGAAGGAGTGAAATAAATAATGGATATGAAAAATATTGCAATTATTTTCGCAGGCGGTAGCGGTGCAAGAATGGGGTCAGGCGTTCCCAAGCAGTTCCTTGAGGTTGACAACAAGCCTATCCTTATTCATACACTTGAAATTTTTGATGATCATCCCGAAATTGACGGAATTTATGTTGCTTGCCGTGAGGATTATATTCCTCAGCTTAAAAAGCTTGTCAAGAAATATATGCTTACAAAGGTTAAGGGTATTGTTGCAGGCGGTGCAACAGGACAGGATTCAATTTATAACGGTCTTATGGCTGCAAAGGCAGATAATGAAAATGCAATTGTTCTCATTCATGACGGTGTTCGTCCCTGCATCAATGAGGATGTTATCACAAGCAACATTGCTTCTGTTAAGGAATTCGGCACAGCAATTACCTGCACATCAATGTTCGAAACTCCTGTCAGCAGCAAGGATGGAAAGAAGATTGACTTTGCTCCTCCCAGATCTGAGTTCTACACAGCTCAGGCTCCTCAGAGCTTTTATCTCAATGACATCATTGCTGTTCACGACAAGACAAGAGCTGAGAATCCTTCCTATGACGGAATTGTTGACAGCTGCTCACTTATGAGAGCTTCAGGCAAGGATGTTTATATTGTTGAAGGTCCCAGAGGTAACATCAAGGTTACAACTCCCGAGGATCTTTACATCTTCCGTGCAATGAGAGAGTATAAGCAGTCAGTCAGCATCTTCGGACTTTCAAAGAAGGAAGTCAAAGATAATCTCAAAAACAACTAAGGTATAACTATGCTCATTACTGATATTTATTGGGAGAGGATTTATCTTCACATAAAAGTTGGCGGTGAAACATCTGCAGACGGCCAATATATATTAACAAACAAGGACAACGGTAAAAGTTGTCCTTTGAGCTTTTTTGAAAAAAACAGCGAAATAGTTTTGAATATTACCAATACGCCTTCCGGAGAAATGCTGCCTGAAGGGGAGTGGCGCTTGAATTTTCTCGGTGCTGACGGCAAAAGTGAAGCCGTTGAGCTGAGTGATGATGTGTGCAGAAAGCTTCCTTCAATGGATAAGGCTTTTTGGTATGCAGAAAGCACTAAGGCTTGTGTTTTCAGTCTGATTCCTGATTACAGTGAAGGCGGACAGACATTTTTCATAAGAAACTTTTTTATGAAAAAGGACCGCAAGCCTCACAAACGCTTCACCCCCGATAAAAATGCCCCCGTCAAAAGAAAGCTTCACAGCCTTCTTGGTAATTTTGTCGGTAAATGTCTTAATATTCTCTATCAGCTTCTTTCAGCCTTCTGTGCGAAAAAAGGCAACAGGATTTTGCTTATGTCTGAAAACAGAGAAATGGGCGGCAATCTTAAGGCTCTTGACGACAGACTTAAAGGCAGGGGACTGGATAAAAAATACAAGATTTCTTATCATTTTGCAAAAGCACTTGACAGCAAGGGCTTCAGTCTTTTTGCAATCTGGTTCAGACTTGTTTTTCAGTGTGCAAAGCAGGATTACATTTTCATTGACGATTATGAGCCATTCTTTGAACACATCAATCTTTCGAAAAAAACAAAGCTTATTCAGCTCTGGCATGCAGGCGTCGGCTTTAAAAGTGTTGGATATTCAAGATTCGGAATGGAGGGCTCCTGCCATCCCTTTGTTTCTTCTCACCGAAAATACGATTATGCCGTTGTTGGCGGTGAAGCCTTAAGAGATGTTTACTCTGAGGTTTTCGGCATTGCAAAAGAAAAATGTCTTCCCTTCGGTCTGCTTCGCACAGACGGCTACACTGCAAAAGAAAATATTGATGGCTTCAGAGAGTGCTTTTTTGAAAAGAATCCTCAGCTGAAAAACAAAAAAATAATCCTTTTTGCACCCACCTTCAGAGGTGACAGCATCAGAACTGCGCATTATCCTTTTGATATTATTGATCAGAAAAGAATTTATGATATGTGCGGAGAAGATAAGGCTTTTCTGTTTAAGATGCATCCTTTCATTGATGAGAAAATTCAGATTAAGCCCGAGTTTGCCTCACGTATCTTTGATTTTTCAGACTTTGGAGACATTAACAGTCTTTTTTATGCTGCGGATGTTCTTGTGACTGATTATTCTTCTTCAATTTATGAGTTTGCTATGCTTGGCAAACCAATGCTTTTCTTTGCTTTTGACAGAGAAAAATATGAAATGCAGAGAAGTCTGCACCGAAGTCTTGAGGAGTATGCTCCGGGTAAGCTTTGTAAGACTTTTGATGAGCTTCTCATTTCAATTCAGAATGAGGATTTTGAAAAGGAAAAGCTTGAAGGCTTCGTCCGTGAAAATGTTTACTGCGGTGAAACGGGAGCCTGTGACAAGGTTATTGAGTATATACTTGGTGAAAAGTTATAAAATAAAAAAAGCAACACAGCTTGTGTTGCTTTTTTGTTAATGAAAATACCCGCCCGGCCGACGGTGACCAAGTATAACCTGCTCTTAAGCAGGGTGGTGACGTCGAGCCAGGTTCACGCTCCCTTCGTCCGGTTAACCGAGTATAAAAATAGTCAGTTATCGGGAGGTCTGCAATCCGCTGACATGCCGGTCTCCTTTAAAATGGGTGTTGGGTTATATGGTCTAACCTATCGCACAGGGCAGGCTGTTTTTTTTGATTTTAGTTGGCTTCGTATTTCTCGATGAGTCTGTCTTCAATGATATTGCCGATTTCGTTGAATTCTTTTTCATCTTCAATCTGCTCAAGGAAGGTTTCACCGTTTTCTTCGGTTACTCTGAGGATGAGAACATCACCTTCATCGTCGATGATTTCAACATCATCGTCGTAAATGGGAAGGAGAGCCACATATTTTTTTCCGTCTTCTGTTTCAATTCTGTCGAGCTCTTCAAAAACGTGTTCAATGCCGTCATCATCAACAACGGTAACAATGTCCGCATCAAAGTTTAATTCGTCACTCATTTCAGTCACACTGCCCGGCGGTAAAGCCAAGCCCTTTCTTTAAAGTTGTTTTTTGTTGAAAAGCATATCTTCTCTTAATACATTTTAGCCTTTATTTTTCCGCTTGTCAATACAGCAAAGTCAAATATTAAATATAAAAAATCTATAAAAATAGTTGGAAATTGACTGAGGTTGTGTTATAATATAAAATAAAGCAAATAGCCACTTAAATCTATTATATTCAATATATATTATTTTAACAGGAGAAAAATTATGTCAAATTCATTGAATCCCATTTTTGGTGAATGGTACACTGACCGTCAGATCGGCACGGGAACTGACGGCAAGGTTTTTAGCATATACAGAGAAAAAAATGACGGTACAAGAGAAACCTCAATACTTAAAATTATCCGCCTTGGTGAAAACAGAAACGAAAGAAAGGTATTTGACCTGAGCGAAAAGGCTGAAACGGAAAATTTTGCTTCAGAGACCAAGGAAGATTCCGATGCAATCATTAACAACATCAAAAGAAATATCCGTTCAGTTATGAAGACCGACAACGGCAAAAACTTTATCAGATATGAAGATGTTGAGCTGAGAAATGCAAGCGACGGAAAGGGAAGACTTATTCTCATAAGACTCGAGGAAGCAAAATCACTTGCAGAGCTTCTCAAGGAAATTTCTCTCACTCTTGACGAAACAATCCGTCTCGGTATTAATATCTGTAATTCTCTGATTAAATGCAGAAGCTTTAATTATATTTATCCCAATCTTAAGCCTGAAAACATTCTTTTTGACAGAGCAGGCAGATGTAAGCTCGGAGATTTCGGTACCTTCGGATATCTTGAGCCTGCAAAGACCTCAGTTGCTTATAAAAGAACTCAGTATTATATGGCTCCCGAGGTTGTAAGAACAGGAAAATTCAACTGTACCGTAGACACCTATTCTCTCGGTCTTATTCTCTATATGCTTTCAAACAGAGGAAGACTGCCTTTTGCTCCTGCATATCCCGAGGAAATGACCATCAATTCACTCAATACGGCAACTGCAACCCGCCTTAAAGGTCAAGCTCTTGAAAAGCCGCAGCTTGCAAATGATGCACTCTGGAAGATTATTTCCAAGGCTTGTTCATATAATATAAACGAAAGATATCTGACACCCGATCAGATGCTTGCCGACCTTAAGAGCGCACTTGAAAACAAGCCCTTCGGTGAAGCTGTATACGAGGATGTGTATTCACTTGCTGCAGAGGACAATTATGACGGCGAAGAAAAGATTATAATTCCTGAGCTTGAAATTGCACCTACTCACGTTGAGTATAAGGCTCCTCCCGTTTCTCTTAAGGAAGAGATTACAATTCCGGATGTTTCTCCTGTTTATAATCAGGTAAAAAAGCCTGTTAAAAAAAATAAAAAGATTTACGAGAAGCTCCCCGAAATAAAAAAGAAAAGCAAGGGGATAACTTCTGAATTAAGAAAAATACTTATTATGTCAGCGATTGCTGTTATGCTTCTTGTTCTGCTGATTGTTTCTCTTGTTCTGCGCCACAGTGATGTGTCGGCAGAAGCTCTTATGATGATCAGCTGCACAAGAGATTTAATTTCTGATTGCGGAGGTGCTTCTTTATGGCTTCTGATATGATTAAATATATTCTCAGTGTTGAAAATGAATGTCGTGAAGCTGAAAAGAAAGCAAAAGAAACAACAGAAAGCTTTATTTCGAAAGCAAAGGCGCAGGCTGAAACCATAATTCAGACAACTGTTGAGCAGGCGGAAAAGGATGCCGCCATCAGACTCAGCAATGCGGCTTATGAAGCTGTCGGAACAGTCAAGCAGGCTGAAAAGCTTGCTGAAATGCGTGAAAAGAAAGCAATTTCTGACACGGAAAAGCTTTATGATAAAGCTATCGATATTATTTTCAAAGAGATTTTAAGTTGATTCTTCTGATTAAAAACTCAGAAAGGAGGTGCTGATTTGTCTAAGGTTAAGCTGCTGCAGTTTGAGGTTGCCGCTTTGCTGGGTGAAAGCAAAAAGCTCATTGAGTTTCTGCAGAAATCCGGTTGTGTTGAACTGAAAAATGTTGAAGCGGAAGGCTTGTCAAAGCTCAACACGGAAAGCATCGTCAAGCAGTTTGAAAAGAAATATGAAAAAACAGTCAATGCTTACAAGATTCTTGAAAAGCATTGCAATCTTAAAAAATCCTTCCTTGAAAGCTTTTCTGATTTTAAGGAAATTGATTACAGTGAATATAAATTGCTTTCGGATAAGGCTGATGACATACTTAACAGCTGTGACGAAATTGAAAAGCTTGATGCTGAAATTTCACGGCTGAAGGAAGAAGCGCTGAGTCTTAAGGACAAAGCTGCTTATTATGAGCTGTGGCAGGATCTGGGAGTTATAATGGCTTCCAAAAGGACAGCCACAACAAACATTTTTATCGGCACCTTCCCGAAGGAGCTCTCTCAGGAGGATATTCTTAAGTTTATAAATGAAAGTGACAGTACCCTTGATGATGTTGCGGTCAAGGTGATTTATTCAAGAAAAATGCTAACCTGTGCGTTTCTTGTCTGTCATAACAGCAGCGCCTCACGTCTTGAAGTCATTTTGAGAGAAAACGGCTTTGTTGTTCCTGAAAAAATGGATGCAAAGCTGCCCGTCAAGGCTAAGGAGGATTGTCTTCTTCAGGCACAACAGTCAAATCTGAGGATTGACGAAATCAAGGAAAAGCTTGAGTTTTATGTTGATAATTATGATGAAATAAGATTCCTTTCCGATTTCTGTGTGGCTCAGATTGAAAAATATAAGGCTGTTGAAAGCTCCGCCGCAACAGAAAATGTGATTGTAATGAGTGGTTACATTCCTGAAAGAAAAGCGGGTGAGTTCGGCTTTGATATTGAGCGGAATTTCAATGCTCATATTAATTTTTCACAGCCCGATTATGAAAATGAGGATGTACCCGTTCTGATTGAGAATAACAGCTTTGCCGCAGGCGTTGAAGGAATAACGGATATGTATTCTCCGCCTTCAAACAAGGATGTTGATCCCAATCCGGTTATGTCCGTTTTCTACTACGCGTTCTTCGGTCTGATGCTCTCTGACGCGGGCTACGGACTTCTGATGGTTCTCTTTGCACTCTTTGCAAAGAAAAAACTCAAGGTAAGAGGAAACACAAAAAAAAGCGCTGATATGGTTCTTTATTCAGGTATTTCCACAGTGATATGGGGTGCACTTTTCGGCGGCTGGTTCGGTGATCTGATTCCCACAATCTGCACAACCTTCCTTGGCTTTGAAACGGCACCGAGTCTTGCAATCTGGCTTGAGCCGATGAATAACAGTATGGAGCTTCTGATGTTCTGCTTCATTTTCGGTATAATTCATCTGCTTACCGGTCTTATGGTAAGATTCTATATTCTCATAAAGGAAAAGAATTACACGGGTGCAATCTTTGACATAATTCCCGTCAGCCTCTTCCTTTTAGGCTTCGGAGGATTTGGCGGAAGCTTCATTTTCACAATCTCAGACACAGTTAAAAATGTCAGCATAAGACTTCTGGCTGTCGGCGCAGTTCTGATTGTTCTGACGGCAGGACGAAGCTCAAAGAATATTGTCGGAAAGCTCGGCTCAGGACTCTTTGCTCTTTATAATGCGGCATCGGGTTATCTGGGAGACATTCTTTCTTATTCGAGACTTCTTGCACTGGGACTTGTAACGGGAGTTATTGCTAACGTTATCAATCTTCTTGCTTCAATGTTCGGTAACATAATTGCTTTCATTATAATTTTTATTATCGGACACACAATCAACATTGCAATTAATTTAATAGGCACTTATGTTCATACAAACCGACTTCAGTATGTTGAGTTTTTCTCAAAATTCTATGAAGGTCAGGGCAGAGCATTCACACCTTTTAAAATCAATTCAAAATTCTTTACTATTAAGGAGGACAAAAAATCATGGTATTAAACATTGGTATGGTATTGGCAGTTTTAGGTGCAGCTTGTGCTGCAGGTTTTGCAGGCATCGGTTCAGCAAAGGGTGTCGGTCTTGTCGGTGAAGCAGGCTCAGGCCTTCTTACAGAAGAGCCCAACCTTTTCGGTAAGGTTCTTATTCTTCAGATTCTTCCCGGTACACAGGGTCTTTACGGCTTCCTTGTTGCGCTTCTTGTTTTCATTAAGACAGGTCTTCTCAGCGGTTCTCCCGTTGATCTGACTTGGACACAGGGTCTTTATTTCTTTGCCGCTTGTCTTCCCATTACAATTGCAGGTTATTTTTCAGCAATTTATCAGGGCAGAGTTGCAGCTTCAGGTGTTTCAATGATTGCAAAGAAATCAGATCAGACTGCAAAGGCTATGACTCTTTCCGCTCTTGTTGAAACATACGCTGTTCTTGCTCTTCTCATCTCCTTTATTGCAGTTTTCAGAATTACTGTATAATCTGCAGGTCTTTTATTGATTATCGGTTAAAATCCGTCTGAAGAATTATTCGGATTGTAAGGAGAAATACAGATGGCGACAGGCTTAGAAAAAATTAAAAGTAAAATTCAGGAGCAGTCAAAGAAAAACTGTGATGAAATGTTTCAGCAGACTGACCTTGAAATAAAAAAGATTTTGACTGAAGCTCGTAATACTGCAAACGAAAAGGCTGATGAAATTATTTCAAAGGCTAAAAAAGAGGCTGAAATTAAAATTAACACGGCAAAGAGTGTTGCTGAGTCTATAACAAGAAACAGATATCTTGAAATCAGAAACGCAATTCTCAATGACGTTATTTCAGCTGCTTATGAAAAAATTGAACATTTCACAGACGAAGAATATTTTGATATGATTTTCAGACTCTTTGTCAAAAATGTTCAGCCCGGTGAATGCACAATGTATTTCGGCGGTTATGACATTGTCAGACTTCCCGAGGATTTTCAGCAGAAAATTGACGAGCACGTTCAGGATACAGCGGTTGTTCACATCAGCTCGGAATCCCGCAGAATTGACAACGGCTTTATTCTTGATTACGGTGAAATACAGGTTAACTGCACTCTTAAGGCTGTTTTTGACGAGTATATGGACAGACTCAAGGATGTTCTCAGCAAAGAGCTTTTTAACTGAGGTGAGTTGTATGAAGGATCTGGATTACGCTTACTGTGTTGCTCGAATCAGAGCAAGAGAAAAGCATTTGCTCACAAAGCAGCAGCTTGAAGCTCTTTGTCAGAAAAAAAGCTATGCCGAGGCTGTGGATGAGCTTAAAGAAATCGGCTGGATTGAAAAAGACGGCGGTATAGCTGATTTTATTTCTTATCAGAATCAGCAGACATGGGAGCTTCTGAGTGAATGTGTTCCCGACAAAAATGCACTTGAGGTGCTTTGTGTACTCAATGACTTTTTCAATATTAAAACGGCGGTAAAATGCCTTATTTCAGGTGCTGACCCTTATGCTTATTATGTGAACCCGACCTCACTCAATCTTACACAGCTGACAGAAAAGGTTAAAAATCACGACTTCAAAGCATTGGGAACAAAAAAGGATGAGTGTGCCGCAAAGGCTTTTGAGATGGCAGGCTTTTCTGAGAACGGACAGCTTGCTGAAATCATAATTGACAGTGCTGCTCTTGAGCTTCTCAGGATTTACGGTGCTGAAAAAAAGAATTCACTGACAGGTGAAATCTGTGATTTTCTTTGTGACACGGCAAACATAAAAATTGCATTAAGAATCAATGCAATCAAAAGAAACAAGGATTTTGCCGCGTTTGCAATCAGCCCTGCAGTGCACGTTTCATCTGAGCAGCTTATCAGATTAAGCTGTGAAGCAACAGATGAGCTTTATGAGTATCTTTTAAAAACTCCATATGCTCAGGGTGTTGAGCTTTATAAAAAGGGTAGCACCCATTATGACAAATGGTGTGACGATTCGGTAATGACAATTGCTTCAAAGGCAAAGTTTACCGCTTTTGGTTTTGATCCTGTCTGTGCTTATTTTTATGCCAAGCAGAATGAAATCAAAAATGTAAGAATTATTCTTTCTGCTTTGCAGGCAGGATATTCAAGTGACACAATCGAGGAAAGGATGAGAGCTTTATATGTATAAAGTTGCTGTTTTGGGTGACAAAGACAGTATTTGCGGCTTTGCTTCAATCGGTCTTGAAACTTACCCCGTATCAGACAAAAAACAGGCTCAGCTCCTTTTTAAAAGCTTTGTTAAAGAAAATTATGCGGTAATTTATATAACTGAATATTATGCGGATTTTCTTAAGGAAGACATTGAAAAAATAAAAGACAGTATTACCCCGGCTGTTATTCTTATCCCGGGAATTTCCGGAAATACGGGTGAGGGAATGAACAGCGTTTCAAGATCCGTTGAAAGAGCTGTCGGCTCACAGATACTTGACTAATAAGGTAAGGTGATAATATGAACAATGGAACAATAACAAAAATTTCGGGGCCTCTTGTTGTGGCTTCGGGTATGAAAAATACAAATATGTTTGACGTTGTAAGAGTCAGTGAAAAGCGCCTTATCGGTGAGGTTATTGAAATGCACGGTGACCTTGCTTCAATTCAGGTTTATGAAGAAACCTCAGGCTTAAGAATGGGTGAGGCTGTTGAAACTACAGGTGAGCCTCTCAGCGTTGAACTCGGTCCCGGTCTCATCGGCGGTATTTTTGACGGTATTCAGAGACCGCTTAAGGAAATTATGAAGCTTTCAGGTGCAAATCTTGAAAGAGGTGTTGAGGTTCCTTCTCTTGACAGAAATAAGCAGTGGGTTTTCCAGCCTTCAGTTGCTGTCGGAGAAACGGTTTCAGCAGGTGACATCATCGGTGTTATACAGGAAACCGAGGTTGTTGTTCACAAAATTATGGTTGCTCCCGGAATCAGCGGTATTGTTAAAGAAATTTCCGACGGAACCTGCACTGTTGAGGATGTTGTTGCAATTATCCTTGATGAAAAAGGACATGAGCATGGTGTCGGAATTATGCAGAAATGGCCTGTCAGAAAGGGCAGACCTTATGCCAAAAAGCTTTCTCCCAAGCAGCCTCTCATAACAGGACAGAGAGTCATTGATGCTCTTTTCCCCATTGCAAAGGGCGGTGTTGCCGCAATTCCCGGTCCTTTCGGAAGCGGAAAGACAGTTACACAGCACCAGCTTGCAAAATGGGCTGACGCCGACATTGTTGTTTATATCGGCTGCGGTGAACGAGGAAACGAAATGACAGACGTTCTCAATGAATTTCCTGAGCTGATTGATCCTAATACAGGCAAATCACTTATGGAGAGAACCGTTCTTATTGCCAACACTTCGGATATGCCCGTTGCCGCACGTGAGGCATCAATTTATACAGGTATTACAATTGCTGAATATTTTCGAGATATGGGCTACAATGTTGCTCTTATGGCAGACTCAACATCACGTTGGGCAGAAGCTCTCAGAGAAATGTCGGGCAGACTTGAAGAGATGCCCGGTGTAGAGGGCTATCCCGCATATCTTGCATCAAGACTTGCTCAGTTCTATGAAAGAGCGGGCCGAGTTATTAATTGCGGCAAGGATAAGCGAGAAGGTACACTTTCAGTTATCGGTGCCGTTTCTCCTGCAGGCGGTGACATTTCAGAGCCTGTAAGTCAGGCTACACTGAGAATTGTCAAGGTCTTCTGGGCGCTTGATTCCGCTCTTGCTTATAAGAGACATTTCCCTGCAATCAACTGGCTTAACAGCTATTCACTTTATGCCAATTCCCTGGGTGATTGGTTTAACGAAAATGTCAGTCAGGAGTGGACAAAGCTTCGCTCTGTGATGATGAAGATGCTTTCTCAGGAGGCATCTCTTGAAGAAATGGTCAAGCTTGTCGGTATGGATTCACTTTCAGCTTCCGACAGACTTGTTATGGAGGTTGCCCGTTCTATCAGAGAAGACTTTCTTCATCAGGCTGCCTTCCACGAGGTTGACACTTACACCTCTGTTCATAAGCAGTATCTGCTGATGAAGCTTATTATGGAATATTATGATAAATGCTCTCTGGCAATTGAAGAGGGCTGTGAAATTGAAGCACTTGTCGGCTTGCCTGTCAGAGAAAAAATCGGCAGATTCAAATATCTTGACGAAGATAGCGCAAGGGCGGAATTTGATACAATCATTTCACTTATTAATCAGCAGATTGATGCTGCAAAAGAGGAGGCTGACCAGTAATGCCAAAGGAATACAGAACCATAAGCGAGGTAGCAGGTCCTCTTATGCTCATCAAGGGCGTTGATGATGTTTCATATAATGAGCTTGGTGAAATTGAGCTCAGCAACGGTGAAAAAAGACGCTGCCGTGTTCTTGAAATCAACGGAACAGACGTACTTGTTCAGCTTTTTGAAAATTCAGTTGGTATCAATCTTGCAGAAAGCAAGGTCAGATTCCTCGGCAAGCAGATGGAGCTTGCGGTTTCTGAGGATATTCTCGGCAGAGTTTTTGACGGTCTGGGCAGAGCTATTGACGGCGGTCCTTCGATTATTCCCGAAAAGAGACTCGACATCAACGGTACTCCCATGAATCCCGCTGCAAGACAGTATCCGCAGGAATTCATTCAGACAGGTGTTTCAGCCATTGACGGTCTTAATACACTTGTCCGCGGTCAGAAGCTTCCCATTTTTTCAGCTTCAGGTCTTCCTCATGCTGAGCTTGCTTCACAGATTGCAAGACAGGCAAAGGTTCTCGGAGACGATGAAAAGTTTGCCGTTGTTTTTGCCGCAATGGGCATAACCTTTGAGGAGTCGGATTATTTTATCGAATCCTTCAGACAGACAGGTGCTCTTGAAAGAACAGTTATGTTCTCAAACCTTGCCAATGACCCTGCTATCGAAAGAATTGCAACTCCTAAGATGGCAATGACCGCTGCTGAATATCTTGCTTTTGACAAGGGTATGCATGTTCTTGTTATTATGACAGATATCACCAATTACGCAGATGCTCTCAGAGAGGTTTCCGCTGCCAGAAAAGAGGTTCCCGGCAGACGAGGATATCCCGGTTATATGTATACAGACCTTGCATCAATTTATGAAAGAGCAGGCAGACAGAACGGAAAAGACGGCTCAATCACTCTTATTCCGATTCTTACAATGCCCGAAGATGACAAGACTCATCCCATTCCCGACCTTACAGGCTACATCACTGAAGGACAGATTATTTTATCCCGTGAGCTTTACAGAAGGGGAATCAATCCTCCCATAGATGTTCTTCCTTCACTTTCACGTCTTAAGGATAAGGGTATCGGCGAGGGCAAAACAAGAGCGGACCATTCCGATACAATGAATCAGCTCTTCTCCGCTTACGCAAGAGGTAAGGATTGTAAGGAGCTTATGATTATTCTGGGTGAGGCTGCTCTGACAGATATTGATAAGCTTTATGCTGAATTTGCAAACGAATTTGAAAATAAATATGTTTCTCAGGGAAGTGAAACAGACAGAAGCATTGAAACAACGCTCAGTACCGGCTGGGAGCTTCTGAAGATTCTTCCCAGAAGTGAGCTGAAAAGAATTTCTGAGAAATTTCTTGATGAATATTACAAGGATTAAACAGTAAAGAAGGTGAAGCTGTGGCGGTAATGAATGTCAATCCCACCAGAATGGAACTTACAAATTTAAAAAGAAAGCTTGTTACCGCCCGCAGAGGTCACAAGCTGCTCAAGGACAAAAGAGATGAACTGATGAGACAGTTCCTTGAGCTTGTCAAAGAAAATAAGGCTTTAAGAATCAAGGTTGAAAATGCAATTAAAAGCTCTAACAACAGCTTTGCTCTTGCCGCCGCAACAATGAGTGACGAAAGCCTTGCAGTTTCTCTTATGATGCCGAGTCAGAAGATGACTCTGGATGTCAAAGAAAAAAATATTATGAGTGTCAAGGTGCCGTCATTTGTTCCCGAATTTAAAAGCGCCGACGAGGGAGAAATCTTTTCTTACGGTTTTGCTTTTACCTCGGGAGATCTTGATGAGGGTGTTAAAAATCTTTCGGAAATATTGCCCGATATGCTCCGTCTTGCTGAGGTTGAAAAGACCTGTCAGCTTTTGTCGGCAGAAATCGAGCGTACCCGAAGAAGGGTTAATGCTCTTGAGTATGTTATGATTCCCGATTATCAGGACACAATCAGATACATCACAATGAAGCTTGATGAAAATGACCGAAGCAACACAACAAGGCTTATGAAGGTCAAGGATATGATGCTGGGTTAAGGCTATGAATGAAAAAGAAATTTTGATTTCACACGCCCTTGATGTCAGAAACAGCTGTGTGAGCAATTCAATGATTGCCTGTACAAATTTTCTTTCTGTTGATGAAATCAGTCTTCTGAAGCAGAGAGAAAAGGAGCTGACAAAGGGGGTAAGACTTTTTTATTACGGCGGTTACGATGAAGCGGAAAGACAGCTTCTTGTCTTTGTTCCCGACTTTTTTGATATTGAAGACATTGAAGAATATTATTCTTCATCAGCTGAGGAAAATCCGCTTTGTGTCATTAAAATCAAAAAAGACAGATTTTCAGCTCTCAGTCACCGTGATTATCTCGGGGCTCTGATGGGACTCGGAATCAAAAGGGAAATGCTCGGTGATATAAGAATAACCGATGAAGGCTGCTGCCTGTTTGCACTGAAAAGCATAAGCAGATATATCTGTGAAAATCTTGACAAGGTCGGCAGAGGCAGCGTTATCTGTACCGCTGAAGATGTTTCAGAGGGTTATGAGCATAATGAAAACACTGAAATTGTTTTTTCTTCTGTAGCTTCCTTAAGGCTTGATAACATTGTTTCATCAGCTTTCAATCTTTCCCGTTCCAATGCGGTTTTGTTTATTGAAGGTGCATGTGTTTATGTCAACTCAATGCAGGTGACCAAAAAGGATTACAATGTTTCTCAGGGAGATAAGGTCGTTCTCAGAGGCAAGGGAAAGATTGTTATTCAGGAGATAATCGGAGAAAGTAAAAAAGGCAGAATACATATTAATATAAAAAAATATAGGTAACATTATGTTGCCTATATTTTTTTGCATTCCGGGCAGAATATTAAAGGTGATGCTGAATGAAAGATTTTAACTTAAGCTATAATGAAAGCACGTTGGGAATTGAAGAAATACTCAGAGTCAGTGAAAATTACGACATTGTAATTAAAAAAATAAAAATTGCAGACAAAAAAGCAACAGCATATTGCATTGACGGATTCATAAAGGATGAAATGCTTGAGAAAAATTTTGAATATCTGACAAAGCTGACTCAGAAAGAAATGTCGGAGATAAAGGACGCAGAGGATTTTCTTAACAGTTATGTGACTTACATTGAAGCCTCTGTGACTGATGACAGAGAAAAGCTTATAACAATGATTCTCAGCGGGGCAGTAGGCTTGATTGTTGAAGGCTTCACTCAGGCAATTATACTTGATTCAAGAACTTATCCTGCAAGAAGTGTTCAGGAGCCCGAGTCGGACAAGGTGCTCAGAGGCTCGCACGAGGGCTTTATTGAAACAATTGTTTATAACACCGCTCTTATCCGTAAAAAGATAAGAAATCCAAAGCTGACAATGAAGTCCTTTCAGGTCGGCAGAGAGTCAAAAACCGATGTTGTTCTTTGCTTTCTTGAAGATGCGGTTGATAAAAGAAAGCTCAGAATACTTACCGATAAATTAAACAGCATTGATGTGAAAAGTCTGACAATGAGCCACGAAAGCCTCAGGGAATGTCTTCTGCCTGAACAAAGCCTTAATCCCTTCCCGAAGGTGAGATATACGGAGCGGCCCGATGCAGCCGCGGCCTGCATTTATGAGGGAAGCATAATTGTTCTGACAGACGGTTCTCCGACTGCGATGATATTTCCCACGGGTATTTTTGATTTTGTTCAGGATATAAATGATTTTTATTTTCCGCCGGTAATCGGTTCATTTCTGAGGTTTATCAGAGGCTGTGTTTTTGTGCTTTCTCTTGTTTTTATTCCCTTCTGGTATCTTCTGATATATTATCACAAATCCTTGCCGGACAGTCTGAAATTTATGCTGATTGAAGAGGAATACACTGTGCCGATAATTGTGCAGCTGCTTGTTGTTGAATTTGTCATCGATACCTTGCGGCTCGCGTCTTTGAATACACCGAGTGCATTGAGTAATTCCTTCAGCGTCGTTGGAGCATTGGTGCTTGGTGAATTTGCCGTAAGGTCGGGCTGGTTTGTTTCTGAGGTGGTTCTCTTTATGGCTTTTGTTGCAATTTCTAACTTCACTCAGGCAAGCTTTGATATGGGTTATGCAATAAAGCTTTCAAGAACTTTCATTTTGATTCTTACGGGCATATTCAAGGTGTGGGGGTTTGCTATGGGTCTTATTATTGTACTTGCAGTTATTGCAACTACAAAAACCGTCTTCGGATACACTTATCTTTATCCGTTGATACCTTTTGACAAAAAGGCGCTTAAAAGCATAATATACCGACGCAGAATAACCTTTAGGCGAAAATAAAAAAAAGCCCGTGAAATACGGACTTTTCGTTAAAGCTGAAAATCCTCGGGAGTGAAATTTGTGTCAATTACAACCTTCTGAGGAACTCTTTTGAGGGGATCATATTTATAATGTCTGCAAGAGCTGTCGGGGGAGACAAAGCCTTTCTTTTCACAGATAACACCGTCATTATCCTTAGGAATTCTGCCGTAAAAACAGTTTGCACATTTAGGGGAGTATTTCTTTTTGTTTAACATTTTCTGTTTCATAAATTCACCTGCTTTACTGATTAATTTAATTTTATCATATATCAGCTTATATTTCAATGTTATTTTGAATAATTAACTTGCTTTAAAAAGATATGTATGTTAAAATTTATCAGATTTAAAGTTTAAGAGGTGGAAAAATGAAAGAGGTTACCGTATATACAGACGGTGCATGCTCGGGAAATCCCGGAGCGGGCGGATGGGGTACAATTCTCGTTTATAAAGGAATTGAAAGAGAGCTTTCGGGCGGTGAAGCTGAAACCACCAACAACAGAATGGAGCTTACGGCAGTTATTGAAGGTCTCAAGGCTCTTAAAGAGCCCTGCAAGGTTACTGTTATAACCGACTCTCAGTATGTTGCAAACGGTATTAATCTCGGCTGGGCTAAATCCTGGAAGGCAAACGGCTGGAGAAAAAAGGACAAAAAGCCTGCACTTAATCCTGAGCTTTGGGATGAGCTTCTGAATCTTGTTGACAAGCATCAGGTTGAAATACAGTGGATCAAGGGTCATGCAGGTCATCCCGAAAATGAGCGCTGTGATAAGCTTGCTGTTGCACAAAGCCAGAAATTTTTATAATAAGAAAGAGAGAAATGCAGATTCATTTCTCTCTATTTTTTTATTTATTTAATCAGATCTTTGATAACCTCTCCTGCAATAAGAAGACCTGCCACGGATGGCACAAAGGAGATGCTTGCAGGCGTGGGCTTTACGCCCTCCGGAGCACTTTGCCTGATTGGCTCTTCTGTTGAAAAAAGCACCTTAAGCTTTTTTATGCCTCTTTTTCTCAGCTCATATCGCATAACTCTTGCAAGGGGGCATACGCTTGTTTTGTAAATATCGGAAATCTGAAACGCAGAAGGATTAAGCTTGTTTCCTGTACCCATTGATGAAATGACTGGAATATTGTCTTCTGTTGCTTTTTCAATTATGGCAAGCTTGCCTGAAACGGTGTCAATTGCATCAATAACATAATCGTACTGAGAAAAATCAAACTCATTGATGTTTTCGGGTAAAATAAATTTTGGAATTTCCGTGATTTCAATTTGGGGATTGATGTCCTTCAGCCGAGCGGCAGCAACACTTACCTTGTCCATTCCGATTGTTGAATGAAGGGCAATGATTTGTCTGTTGATGTTGGATGGTGAGACCTTGTCGTTATCAATAAGATCTATTTTTCCCACTCCGCTTCTTGCCAGTGCTTCAGCAACATAACCTCCCACACCGCCGACTCCGAAAAGGGCAACACGGGAATTTTTAAGTTTATTCAGTGAAGAAGAACCGATAAGCATATCGGTTCTTGAAAAAATTTCATTCATACTGTTATTTCCTTTTAGACGGGATTCCTTTAAAAATGAAAAGACAGGAGGGGATAAGGCTTACAACTAAAAGCAGAAGCATAAGAGGATTGGTTTTGAAATAACCAAACATACTGATGAAGGCTTCCTTCTGAAACAGAACCACAAAACCGATGATAATTGCAAAAACAGCACTTATAAGAACTGATGCGGCGGCTGTATCCTTTGAAACTCTGGCATATTCACTTTTCCCTTTTTCTGCATGATTTACGGCGTTTTCAACGGCTGTGTTCATAACCTCACCTGAAATAACACCGCAGCAGGCAAGAAGCAGCAGTGCCCAGTCTGTTCTTGTGAGAACAAACCAATCAGTCAGACCGAGGATTGATACCATATAAGTCATAAAAATCAGATGAAATCTGAAATTGCGCTCTTTTCTCAGACAGTAAATAAGACCATTGAAAGCATAATAAAAGCTTTTGAAAAATTTTTTCAGTTCCATAATTATTCTTCCATTGTGTAATAGCTTCCGTTTCTTACGAGTCCGAGCTGTGTGAGAACAGCCTCCTCCTTTTCTCTCATATGTACGAGCTCCAGTCCTCCGTGCTCGTGATCATAACCGAGAAGGTGAAGCATTGAGTGAACGGTGAGAAAAGCAATTTCTCTGTCAATGCTGTGTCCGTAGAGCTCAGCCTGCTTATAGGCGTGCTCGATTGAAATAACTATATCACCGAGCATCTGCGCTCCTGTATCGTTATTGATGTCATAAACACCGTTTTCTCCAAGAGGGAAGGAGAGAACATCTGTCGGTCTGTCGATGCTTCTGTGGGTGAGATTGAGCTGGTGAATGGCAGCGTCATCAACAATAGTAACACTGATTTCTGCAGAGCCCTTGAATTGCTCTGTGACAAGAACCGCGTTGCAGCATCTTCTGATAAGCATACGGATGCCCGTGGGAATTCGTATAACGTTCTGATCATTTGTGATGATTACTTTGATTTTGTCTTTCATCATTTTTTGCCCTCCTCAAATTTATCATAAGCTTTTATAATATCCTGAACAAGTTTGTGTCTGACAACATCCTTTTCAGAAAAGCGTATTGTTTCAATATCATCAACATTTTTAAGGATTCTGATTACATCAACAAGACCGGATTTCTTTCCGTCAGGAAGATCGATCTGAGTTATATCACCTGTAACAACAATTTTTGAGCCGAAGCCGAGACGGGTAAGGAACATTTTCATCTGTTCTCTTGTTGTGTTCTGAGCTTCATCGAGAATTATAAAGCTGTCGTCAAGTGTGCGACCTCTCATATAAGCAAGTGGAGCGACCTCAATGTTACCTCTTTCCTGATATTTCTGGAAATTTTCGGGTCCGAGCATATCGAAAAGAGCATCATAAAGAGGTCTGAGATAGGGATCAACCTTCTGCTGAAGGTCACCGGGAAGAAAGCCGAGCTTTTCTCCTGCTTCAACAGCCGGTCTTGTGAGGATGATTCTGTTGACCTGCTTTGCTCTGAAAGCACTGACGGCAAGAGCAACGGCAAGATATGTTTTGCCTGTGCCTGCAGGACCTACACCGATGACAACTGTGTTGTTTTTTATGGCATCAACATACTTTTTTTGTCCGAGAGTTTTGGCCTTGATGGGCTTTCCCTTTGCGCTGATGCAGATACAGTCAGAACCGAGAAAGCTGAGCTTGTCATCGTCTCCGTCCTTGACAAGACAGATAACATAACGAAGATTCTGCTCGTTAATAGGTTCTCCCTTATTAATCAGACGCAGAAGATTTGTGATTGCTCTTTTTGCTTTGTCCACATTCTCTTCATCACCCTTGATTTTCATTTCACTGCCGCGGCTGATTACCGCAACAGAAAATTCCTTTTCAATGATTTTGATGTTTTCATCAAAAGAGCCGAAGAGATTAACAGCGTGTTCCATTCTGTCAATGCTGAAAGTTTGTTCAATCAAAAATCTTGCACCTCGTTTATTTTATAAGTAATATATAAAATAATATCATAAAAATTAAAAAAAGTGAATACTTTTGCTAAAAATTTTTTTCTTCAATGATTTCTAAGGGTGAGCTTACACCGATGTAATCAATCAGCTCATATTTTCCGTTGAAGATGTAACTGCCGTTATGTAAGGTGAATTTCTCATCAGAGGACAGCACATTGGAGTTTGCAAGCTTCCTATATCTTTCATCAGTGAACTTCTCACTTGAATAAATATATGAATACCGTCTGTCCTGGACACAATCCTGAAAAGCTACAACCGTGATTTCTTCATATATTATCGGCAGTCTGTAACCGTTTATTTCATAAAGAAAGCTGTGTGAATATATAGCTTCATTATCCTTGAGTCTGTGAAATCCCAAAGGAATTGTGATGCCGAAAAACCGGATTTTACCAAAGCTTTTGATTTCCGTCATGCTTTGCGTTTTCAGCTTTGACGGATAAAGCTGTTCGGTTTCTTCATTATGTAAAACCGTAACCCTTCCGGATGCACAATAATAAAAATTTCCGAGATTTTCATCTTCAACAATACCGCTGATGAGCAGGTCTCCTTTTTTTACCCCGCTGCCTGCTGAAACACAGTCTTTTCCCGAATAAGTCTCGATTGATAATATTATTCCGTCAGAATCGGCAATTATGTTACATGGTTCATTTTTTTCTGTTTGAGGAAGCTCTCTTTTATCCTCTCTTATGTCTATTACAGCCATACTGCCGTTTACATTGACACCGGACCAGATGATTTTATCTCTGAAACGGTTGCTGATTTTTATTCCCGCAGTTTCTTCATCAAAGCTTCTGGCGTGCCTGCCGAAATAAAGACCCTGGGTTTCGGCAAAATTCAGAAGAGTGAGCTCTCCGATTATTGTGTTGTTATTAACATCAATACACCAGATGAATTGATTCAGAACAAAATGAGCGATCACAAATACGATTGCTCCCCATATCAAAGCTGAACGCCTTGAATGCTTTTTCAGTGTGAAATACAGACCGATTTTTTTCTCAGTTGAAAGTCTTACTCCCGAGCGCTTGACAATCAGTCTCAGTTTTTTGAAATCGGAAGCACTTACGGTAGCATTAAGGCAGTTGCCGTAATATCTGATATCCCAGATTTTAATATTGTTCTTAAAACAGAGATTAACAAATCTTTCGGGAAAGCCTTTGTCACAGCTGAAAACTACATATCCTTTTATAAAGCGCAGAATTAAAAGAAGAAATTTCATATACTCACCTTAACAGCTGCAAAAGTTCAATGAGGTTATTTCACCCTGAATGTTTAGCTCCTCCTCATTCTGAGACCTTATCGAAAGCTCGTTTCCCTGAATTGTAACGATGAATTTTTTACAGTTAAGTCTGACACTGCACATATTATATTCAATTATACCCTTGCAGCCTTCAACCGAAACCTGCTTGTTTGAGTTGAAATAAATACGGGGCAATATCTCTTCGGAAAATTCACCGCCCGTCAGATCATCGATTTTACTGAGAAATTTTCTGCTCAAAGTATCACTTCTCTTCTTATGGTTTACAGAATACTTTATGCTTTAAAACTTTTTTAAATACTAATAAGCGCAAATTAATATGAATAAAAATATAGGGAGGTGATATTATGGATAGGAAAACGGCTGTAAATTTTTTAAGAAAGAAATATTTTGTTTTATCAAAGTATATGGCACTTTCATTTTTTGTTTTTTTTACTGCTGCTCTTGTGCTGAAATTTCCGACTGAAGCAGGGGAGGGGATAGTCAGCGGAATAAATCTTTGTCTTTATACACTGATTCCGTCCCTATATCCCTTTATGCTCATTTCAAATTTCTGTGCTGAAGCAGGTGTTCTTCCCGGAGACAACAAAGTTGTTGATTTCATTACGAAAAAGCTTTTTGCTTTGCCCGGGAAATGTGCTTCCGTGATTTTATTTTCATTGGTGGGCGGTTTGCCTGTCGGCGTGAAAATGGCTCAAACGCTTTTTCAAAAGGGAATGATAACCGAAAGGCAGGGAAAAAGACTTATGCTCTTTTGTGTGAATCCGGGACCTGCTTTTGTTATAAGCTATGTCGGAGCCACTCTTTATAGGTCTGAAAAAACGGGCTTGATTTTATATGTCAGCATAATTGCTTCGTCTCTGATTCTCGGGATTTTAAGCAGATTTGTTTTTCCCGATGAGGCAGAGAGCAAAACATCTGAGACAGTTCAATATGAAAGCTGTGTGACCGCATTGAAAAACAGTGTCACAAAAAGCTCCCGTAATCTTTTTGAAATATCCTCGTGGGTGATAGCGTTTTCCTGTGTTCTTGTTTTGGCTGAAAAAATTGTAAGTAACGGTGAGTTGCTTTTTCTTTTAAGGTGTATGCTTGAAATTACAACGGGCTGCAAAAATGCGGCGGCAGTTCTTTCCGTGCCCGCTGTTGCAGGAGTTATCGGCTTCAGCGGAGTCTGTGCACACTTTCAGCTTTGGACTTCATTTTCATCGGTAGGTCTGAGATATAAGTATTTTTTTGTTTCAAGGACAGTGAATGCCGCACTGTCAATTCTTATATGTAAGGCGCTTACAACATTGTTTGTTGTTGAAGTGGAAACCATTGCAATCGGGGTCAGACCAAGTGCGGCGGATAATTCAGCTTCTGCAATTGTGTCTGTTATGACGGTGTTAATGTCGGCTTTATTTCTTATAGGGGATAATTATACTGTAAGAAAAAATAAAGGCGTAAAATTTTAAATTTTTTTATAAAAAAGTATTGACTTTTGTTTTGTGAACATATATAATAATCAAGCTGTTACGAAACACAAATCCGGGTGTGGCGCAGCTTGGTAGCGCGCTTGACTGGGGGTCAAGAGGCCGCAGGTTCAAGTCCTGTCACTCGGACCAGTCGAAAGAGATTATTCGAAAGAATAGTCTCTTTCTTTTTTACAGGCCGATTGACCCCTTGGGGTCAGGCGTAGTCACCGAAGTGCTCACAGTGTGAGAAAAAGCGAGGTGAGGATGGCGCCACGGTCAAAGTTCATAGGCGCTCCAAGCCGTAATGAACTTTGGGAACCGCAAGAGGTAGCCGCAGGTTCAAGGTCTCGGCTTCCGCCTCGGTCGGTGCTTCTGCGCTATGCGCCGCGGTGTCCACCGGACACCCGCACCCTGTCACTCGGACCAGTCGAAAGAGATTATTCGAAAGAATAGTCTCTTTTTTTTATTTATCTTTTGTCAAATTAATTAAAAGTATGGAAAAGATAACTTTACAAAAGTGAAACAGTATGATATAATTAGCTAACTTAATTAGAAAGAAGGAAAAAATATGACTATCTCAACAGTTCTTATTTATCTCAAAGGTTTGATTGCCACTATTCTGGCGCTTCTTACGATGGTTTCCCCTCACTTTGCTGTCACAGCAGAGCCCTTCTCTGCTGAAAGACCCGATGATCTTATTGCAAGCTTTGCCGTTGTGTCTGACATTCACGTTGAAACCAACAATGACAAAACTATAAATAATCTTAACGGTGTTCTCAATGGCATTAAGGCGGGTCAGAATATTGACGCTACTGTTTTTACAGGCGACAATGTTATGAACGGTCAGCTTCTTGAAAACGTATTCTTCTACACCGCAGTAAAGGGTGTGCTGCACGATGAAACTAATTTTGTAATCACAGGTAATCACGATTTAGGTAACGGTGAAGGTGATTATGATAAATTCCGTTCATATTTTCTTCTCAGTAATAATCTTTTCCTTGGTAACAACATCAGTGAGCTTTATTACTATAGAGTTGTAAATGGCTGCTATGTGATTTGCCTTTCCTCTGAAGCTCTCTGCGTGGGCGACTATGTTATCAGTGACAAGCAGATGGAATGGCTTGAAAATGTACTCGAGGAGGCTAAGGCTGCAAATGCTCCCATTTTAGTTTTCAACCATCATCCTATTTATCTTATCAGAGACAGAGATTACAGAGAGCTTGCTCTCCTTCTTCAGAAGTATGACAATCTTCTTTATCTCCACGGACACTATCACAACGATCTTGACGCTGAGAATTTCTATGAATGGCATGGCGTTGACTGTATAAACCTTCCCAGAGCAACTGAAAATACTGAATTTGAGCCCGGTGACGGTGTTGTTGTTGAGGTTTATGACAATGAAATCATTGTAAAGGGCAGAGATTTCATAAAGGGCGAGTGGATTGACGGTCTCAGATACTCATACTGATTTTAATATAAATCAGTTAATCTGCCACTTGTAAAAATTGTTTTGTAATACTCATAACAATTAAAAGAGATTATTCGAAAGAATAGTCTCTTTTCTTTTTTTATCGAATCATTAGTGAAAATCATATTGAAGAAATTAAAATACTGTGATATAATATCTAAAAAATATGGTTTGATATAAGGAGGTTTCATTATGTTAATCAGCAGAATTTTAGCCTTTTTTACAGCTCTCATTACTATGATCACAGGATTTTTCGGTATCACTCCCGACAAGATTATTGATAAGGCAGATGATTTTAAGGTCACAACCTATATGAGAGGGGACTACATTCAAAATCCCGACAGCCTTTACAGCGAAGATTTTGACATTGTAACTCATATTATTCTTTTCGAATGTGCTACCTTTGATGCCGAAGGTAATGTTATTGTTGAGACGGCAAAAACTGAAACAGCGCTTTCAAACATAAAAAATGCTGTCGGTGACAGAGATGTTCATATTTCTCTTAATCTCCTGGGTCCTCATGGTGAATCCTCCTCAGATGTGTGGGAGGAGCAGATGGAAGCTCAGAGTGATGCTCATAACAAGGCTTTCACAAGCGGTTTGCTTGAGGATAACATTATTGCTGTGCTTGAAAAATACGGCTTTGACGGTGTTCATTTTGATTATGAATATCCGATTTCAAACAAAGCCTGGCGTCAGTATAATAAATTCCTTGTAAGCCTTGATAAAAAGCTTGGAGCTTATACTCTTGGAGTTGCTGCAAGTACCTGGAATCTTAAGTTCAGCACCGCTTCAATTGATGCGGTAGATACCTTTGAGGTTATGTCTTATGACTTTAATGACGCTGAAGGAAAGCACGCCACAACGGAAGATACTGTTTCTCAGCTGAAGAAAATCGGTCTTCACGGAATACCTCTTGAAAAGGTAAATATCGGTCTTCCTTTTTATTCCCGACCCACCGATATGTCGGGCTATTGGTACGGATATAACGGCTGTTATGAAGGAATTGATGAAAATGGCTGGTATCATTGCCCTGAGACAGATAAGGATTTCTGGTTCAACACGCCTGAGGTAATCGGTGAAAAGACAGAGTATGCCATAAATTACGGCTATGGCGGTGTTATGATTTGGCATTATAGCTGTGATTTACCCTCTTCCCATGAGGATTCTCTGCTCAGAGCTGTCGATGAAGCAATAGATAACAATTATTAAAAAATTATCCCGTTATGATTTCTCTTATGTAATTCATGACGGGATTTTTTGTTGACTTTGTTTTAGTTATAATGTAAAATAATAGGCGGAAAGAAGTGTGATAGAAAATGGAAAATTATATTCAGGAAATCATAAAACCAAAGCTTCAGGGTGACGGCGGCGAAATTGATTTTGTGTCTTATAAGGACGGGATTCTTACTGTGATTTTGCAGGGCGAATGCTCAAAATGTCTTATTGTTGAGCGTTGTATTTCTTGGATTGAGGATGAGATATTGCGTGATCTGGGAGAAAAGGTAAAAATAACAGCAATCAAAAAGAAGCCGTTTTTCTGGGATAAGGATTGACAGGAGGATTTGAAATGGCACATATTAAGGTTGTCAGAAGAAGCATGAGACCTGAGGAATGGACAGATCTCAGATTCGGCTGGCTCAAGAGATATATTTATGAAGAGAAATTTGAGATAGAAAACCTTATGGTCAGAGATGCCCGTCAGGTAGCAGAGCTGAAGTATGAGTATTATCCCGAAGGATGGAAAAAGCTCACAAGAGGTGATCTTTATTTTACTCCTGACGGCACAGCTTTTTTTAAAGCGGATGTTAAAATACCTGAGCATTTAAAAAACAAAGAGCTGTGGTTTTCGCTTAAAACAGCTGCTGAAATCATTGTGAAGGTTAACGGCAAATATGTTGGAGGTGTTGATCCCAACAGAGATAGGATTTTGCTTTCTCCTTATATTGATTCGGATGA
Organism: Acutalibacteraceae bacterium; assembly: GCA_045659065.1. Taxonomy (GTDB): domain Bacteria; phylum Bacillota; class Clostridia; order Oscillospirales; family Acutalibacteraceae; genus UBA6857. The sequence goes on along the minus strand of JAZOWF010000064.1, from coordinate 3,913 downwards.
ACTTCATTTTGAAATGGAAGGCTATAACCGCTCAAAGCCTGATGATGAGCGCAATCCCGAATCTCTTTCCGTACGCGGATGCCGTCAGATTTTTGAGGGTGCTTATCTTGCAACAATCAACAAAACTGTTCTTGAGCTTGTTTATGATCTTGAGCTGCTTTTGGATAATGCAAAAAGTGAGCTTTTCAACGAGGATTACAGAAGCTTTCTGAACCGCGAAATCAATAATGCACTTAATTTAATCGACTTTGATGATCTGAAGACTGAGGATGTAGCCGAAGCTAAAAAGTATGTTGATGAGGTTATCTATGCTAACGACGATTATAAGGGCAGCGGTGATGTTGCTCTTGTTGCTCACTCTCATCTTGATATTGCTTATTATTGGAGAAGGATTCATTCAGTTCAGAAAAATCTGAGAACAGTTCTTATTCAGCTCAGGCTTATGGACAGATATCCCGATTTCAAATATACTCACACTCAGGCTTATACCTATGAAATGCTTGAGAAATATTATCCCGATGTTTTTGAGGAGCTCAAGGAAAAGGTTGCACGGGGACAGTTTGAGCCTGTCGGAGCAATGTATGTTGAGCCCGACTGCAATGTTCCTTCTGCAGAAAGTCTTATCAGACAGTTTTTATACGGTCAGCATTATTTCCGTGAAAAGTTCGGAAAAACAGTCAGAAACTGCTGGCTGCCCGATGTTTTCGGCAACAGCTGGATTTTGCCTCAGATTCTCAAAAAGAGCGGTGTTGATTATTTTGTTTCCAACAAAATGTCAACCTGGAATGACACAAACCGTTTTCCTCATAACAATTTCATCTGGAAGGGCATTGACGGAAGTGAGGTTTATGCCTGCGTTCCGCCTACACATTTCATAACATGGAATATGCCTTCGCAGATTCAGGAAAACTGGGAAGCTTATCAGGATAAAAATCAAGGCGGAAAGACCTTATCAATGTTCGGCTACGGTGATGGCGGAAGCGGATGCACCGAAGAAATGATTGAGCTTATGCACCGTTTTGAAAAGCTTTCTGTGATGCCGAAAACTGAGCACGTCGGCGGTCAGGAGTTCCTTGAGAAAAATCTTTTGAATAATAAGAATCTTTCAAAATGGGACGGAGAGCTTTATCTTGAAATGCACAGAGGTACCTTTACAACAAAATCAAGAATGAAGCGATATAACCGACAGCTTGAATATAAGCTTCGTGATGCGGAGATTATTTCAACTCTCCGTCATCTGAAGGGTGAGGAGTATCCTCACGACGAGCTTCGTGATATTTATAAAAAGCTTCTTGTCAATCAGTTCCATGACATTCTTCCGGGAAGCCATATCACTCCCGTTTACCGTGACGCTATGGCAGATTATGAAGAAATTGACAGAAGGCTTGATAGAATTATCGGTGCTGACGGAGAAAATTATTTTAATTCACTTAACTTTACCCGTACACATCTTACCTTTGTTCCCGATGCTGAGGGCGAAAGCACCCGTTACGGAGAAAAGGGTAACTGGGTCATTCCGGATCTTGAGCCCTTGTCCTGCGGAAAAATCAGAAAGAATGAAAGCAAGGAGGTTTGGTTTACTGCGGGCAGAAAAATCGTCACACCCTTTTACGAGATTGTGTTTGAAACCGATGGTAGCATAAGCAGTCTTTATGACCGTGAGCTTGACCGAGAATGGACAAAGGGAGAATTCAATAAGCTTAAGCTTTACAAGGATAATCCCGGTGTATATGATGCCTGGGATATTCTGCCTAATTATACTGACCGAGAGGTGGAATTTAAGGTTACTTCTCCGCTTTTACTTACAGCTTGTGATTCACAGTCAGTCACATTCACCTGTACTCTGGCAACGGAAAAAAGCACCTGGACACGAAATATCCGCCTTTTCCGCAATTCAAGAGGTATTGAGGTTGAGAATATTGTTGATTGGAACGAAAAGCACATTCTTGCAAAGGCTCAGTTTGACTGTAATCTTCTTACAAGAAAGGCTGTCTGTGACACCAGTGCAGGTTATATTGAAAGAGAAACTCACAGAAACACCACATGGCAGCAGGCACGTTTTGAGGTGTGTCATCACAAATGGATTGATATGGGGGAAACTGACGGCGGTATTGCAATCATCAATGATTCAAAATACGGTGTCGGCTTACTTGAAAATTCAATGAGTCTGAGCCTTCTCAGAGCAACCGTGCGCCCTGATGTTACAAGTGATTTAGGCCACCACGAATTCAGCTATATGATTTATCCCCACGGAGATGATTTCATTAAGGCCGAAATCAACAAAATTGCCATTGAATACAATGTGCCCTTGCTGAAGGCTGATTTAAGCTATGAAAACAGCTTCGGTGAGCTTTACCTTCAGGCAATGAAAATGAGTGAAAAGGGTGATATGATTATTGTCAGACTTTCTGAACAGAACGGAAAGAGAGGAAAAATCAGACTTGACAAAAAGGTCAGACTCCTTAACTTCCTTGAAGATATTACGGGAGAGACTGATGTTATTGAGTATAAGCCCTTTGAGATTATTACAGTCGGTATTGAATGTATCTGATAAGTGTTAACTAAACATCCGCTGTAAAAGTCTTGCGGATACAGCGGATGTTGTTGTAAATATTATTTGTTTCACCGTCTTGCTAATAATAATTTTTCGTGTTATAATCTTATCATAACGGAGATAATAATAAAGGAGGTATTAGAAATGTCATATATTGAACTTTTCGAAGATAATTTTAATGAAGAAGTAAGGGAAGAAAAAGGGTGTCCTGTATTTGTTGATTTCTGGGCTCCATGGTGTAATCCCTGTATGATGCTCGGTCCTGTTATTGAAGAGCTTGCCGATGAGCTTGATGGTGAGGTCAAGGTTTGCAAGCTTAACTGTGATGAAGCAGGCGCTGTTGCAATGGAAATGGGAATTATGTCTATTCCCTGCATGGTGCTTTTTGTCGCAGGGGAGGAAAAGGGCAGACTTGTCGGAGTTCGTTCAAAGGAAGAAATCATTGATTTCATCAATTCAAACAAATAATCACAAAACTGAAAACGGAGATCCTTTCAGAATCTGAAGGAATCTCCGTTTCTTTTGTCTGTTTACAGGATAAGAAAAAAGGACTTTCTCTTTTGAGAAAGTCCAAGGATTACCGATATTCTAAAATCAGATAGCGCGAGTAACCTTACCAGAGCGTAAGCAGCGAGTGCAAGCGTAAACTCTCTTGGGTGAGCCGTTAACGATAGCCTTTACACGCTTTACGTTGGGTTTCCATGTTCTGTTTGAACGTCTGTGTGAGTGGGAAACTTTGATGCCGAAAGCAACATCTTTACCGCAATATTCGCATTTTGCCATGTACCGCACCTCCTTAAAATAATTAAATACATAAGCAATAGGTATCTTAACAGAAATAAGAGTAAAATGCAATACCTTTTTCGAAAAAACTTCAAAATTTGACTATTAAAACAGTAAATTTATAAAAAGCTATGGTTCTTTTGTGTAAAAATCATCTTTATAAGCTTAAAAATAAAAAGTATTTTTATTTGAAAATTCTGAAAAAACAGTTGATTTTTGTATATTATTATTGTATAATACACATATCGAACATTTGTACGGAGGTTTGAATAATATGGCAGATAAACAAAGCGCACTTAATGCGGCTCTTGCGCAGATAGAAAAACAATTCGGAAAGGGCGCAATTATGCGTCTGGGTCAGAGCACTGAAATGAATGTTGAAGCAATTTCAACAGGCTCACTCGGTCTTGACCTTGCAACAGGTATCGGCGGTCTTCCCAAGGGTAGAATCGTTGAAATTTACGGTCCCGAATCGTCAGGTAAGACAACTCTCGCCCTTCATTGCATAGCAGAGGCTCAGAAGGCGGGCGGTGAGGCGGCATTCATCGATGCTGAGCACGCTCTTGATCCCGTTTA
>JAZOWF010000063.1:0-23077 GCA_045659065.1 Acutalibacteraceae bacterium | reverse complement strand
TGCTTCGCAGTTTCGTAAGAACTAAAAATTTCTTGTATTGAAGCCATAAAATGCAGCAAGGCTGTCGCCTTGCGAGGCTTTTGGCAAAAATACAGGGAATTTTGTTCGAGAAACAAATACTTCCTTATGTGGCGTCGGCGAGAAAGGAGCTTTTTTATGAAAAACACAGCTGTCTGCTCCGTCAGACTGCAATCCTGCTCTGACAAACACAATGACATTGTCATTTGTTATGTCTTCGGGGAGGTGATATTATGACGTTGAAAGAGTGCTTCACTGATGAATTGGAGGTGAAAGCTTTGGGTAATGAGCTTTGCGGACTCAATGATGTTTATCGGGATATTGCGGATGAAATCGGTGTCGAAAACACCCTTGCAATATATAAGATGTTCCGCGGAACACAGGTCTCATTCCCAAGCAGACTTTTTTCAAAGGAGCATATTCACGATGCCATTATCACCGAATATGACGGAAGCAATGTTTCTCAGCTTGCACAGAAATACAACTACTCCGAGCGGAGTGTGTGGCGTATTCTGAAAAGCAGAAAGTAAATATCAAGGAGGATTTATTATGAAATGTAACCATTGTTCAACCGATTTTGAAGGTAAGTTCTGCCCCCAATGCGGGGCAAGGGCTGACTTCGGCTCACCCGAGACCGCGCAGCAGAGCGGCACCTCATATTTTCAGACAGAAAACACGATGCAAAAGAAAATGAAGAAAAAGAAAAAGCCCTTCTTCCGCAGATGGTGGTTTATTGCCGCAGTTATAATCATTGCTTTCATTGCCTTTCTCAGCTCACCTGATACCGAAAAAATCATCTGGGATGAAATGATTCTTGCTCAGGTTATCCCTGAAGCACCGAAAAGCAAGGGCAAGATATGGAGCAACTCCTCAACACGGCTTAATATCGACATCGTGAAAATTTCAGCCGCTGAATACGAAGCATACATTGAGGACTGCAAGCAGCAGGGATTTGATATTGATGCAGAAAAAAACAGCATTTTTTATGAAGCCTATAACGCTGAGGGATATAATCTTTATTTAAGTTATTCAAGCTATAACGAAACAATGGGAATCTCCGTTGACGCTCCCACAGAAATGACTCAGATTAAATGGCCTGCGGGCACAGCGGGAAAGCTTCTTCCCGTCCCCGAATCATCCAGGGGCAAGTTTAATTTTGAATATGAAGACAGCTTCAGTGTGCTGATTGCCGAAACAACTAAGGATGCCTTCAATGAATATGTGAGCCGCTGCAGTGAATCAGGCTTCAATATTGATTATGACAAGAGTGAAAAATATTACCAAGCGGACAATGCTGACGGCTGGCACATTTCAGTCAGATATGAAGGTTTCAACATTATGAGCATTCAAATTGAAGCTCCCGACGAAAACGAAGAAGCTCAAACCGAAGAAAGCACCGCTGAAGCCACAACAACACAGGCAACCACCACAGAAAAAACCGAAGATCTTGTTGACGGAATGCGCCCCGAATTCAAAGCCGCAATGGACAGCTATGAGGCCTTTATGACAGAGTATGTTGAGCTGATGAAAAAGCTTGACCAGGACTCAGGCAATCTGAGCCTTCTTGCCGAATATGCAGAATATATGAGCAAGTATGCCGACTTTGTTGAAGACTTTGAAAAATGGGATGATTCAGAAATGAACAACACCGAAACCGCTTATTACATTGACGTTCAGGCAAGAGTGAGCAAGCTTCTGCTTGAGGTTGAATAAAAAAATGACCCCCTCTGGTATAGAAAATATACCGAGGGGGTTAGCTATTAAAAGCTTATATCCTCCCCTCTCCACTATCCGTAGGTTGTTATTTTTTCCTATCTTGATTATAATGAATTCAGTACACAAAACACCAAAGGAGAATAAATATGAATACCTATATCACAGGCTCCACAATCAAAAAGCTCAGAGAAGCAAAAGGAATTACCCAGCTTCAGCTTGCGGAAGAAATCGGAGTAAGCAGCAAGGCAGTCTCAAAATGGGAAACTGCAAAGGGGTTGCCCGACATAACCCTCATTGAGCCGCTGAGCAAGGCTCTCGGCTGCTCGGTTATGGAGCTTATGTCAGGAGAAAGAGTGATGAACAGGAACACATCCTCAAATCTTCTTTTTTCAAAATTTTATGTCTGCCCCGTGTGTAAGAATGTCATTCATTCAACGGGTGAAGCGGTTATCAGCTGCTGCGGCATTGCCCTTCCGCCCCTTGAAGCCGAAGAGACGGATTCCGAGCATCTCATTTCAATTGAAAATGTTGAGGATGAAAAGTTCATTACCGTGAGCCACGAAATGAACAAAACCCATTTCATTTCCTTTATTGCCCACGTCACAACGGATAAAATTCAGTTTGTCAAGCTTTATCCCGAGGGCAACGCCGAAACCCGTATGCAGCTTCGCGGCAGAGGGTACCTTTATATTTTCTGCAACAGACACGGTCTGATGAGAAAAAAGCTGTGACGGACACAGAGCAAATACCCCGCTTTTTGATGAATCCTCACAAAAATCCCTTCTGAGCTTCACCTTTATCTGTTGACTATGCCTCTGTACTATTGTATAATCATTTCATAAAGCTTTGTGAGGTGGATTATGAAGAGAATCAAAAACTCCCGCGCAACAAACGTCAATGAAAAGCTCACTGTCAGAGAGTATGTGGCTTACAGCTCCAGCTCTGCTATTTCAAGAGTAGGCACAGCAATGAACAGTGTTTTCGGCGGTCTTGTTGCATCAACATTTTTAGGCTTGAGCAACGAAGCCTTCATAGCCTACGGCACCATCGTTTTCATTCTCGGCTTCTGGGATATTGCAAACGATGTTATTGTTGCCAGCTTTATTGACAAACGCCGCCGCAGCTTCGGCAGATGGGGCCGCTTCAAGCCCTGGATGATGCTGATGATCGTTCCTATGAACCTTGTTGTAATTATGCAGGCCTTCCCTCTGAATGCCTATTTCCCCGGCATAAGTGACACCTTCAAGGTTGCATATCTTGTTATGCTTTACTTCTTGAACGATGCCTTCAACACATTCTATAACGCTGCGCTGACCGCTATTAATGCAAGAAGAACAACAAACAACCTTGAACGAGGATATATTGCCTCAATCGACAGTATCCTCGGCACATTTATCGGCTCAACAGGTACATATATAGCCGCCATTCTCCCCTATCTTATGCCTAATTTATCTGAGGCAGAAAGATATTTCTACGGCTACAGCGTAGTTACTCTTATGGCTATCCCCTTTGCTATATGGAACATTATAGAAACCAAGGAACGAATCACCGATCCTCCGATAGTGGAAACTCCCAGGCTTAAGGATGTTTACAAGAGCATTCTTAAAAACAAGCCTCTTATGATCTTTATGCTTTCCGAAATTCTCGGTCACGGCTTCGGTATCGGCTACACCTGTATGACCTATGCTTTCATTGCCTGCTTCAGAACCGAGCAGTTTGAAATAGTATTCTTCAGAGACACCTTCCTTGAATACACATATTCATATAATATGGGCGGCGGTAACGACGGTAACTACTGGGCTCTTATGGCATTTGCATCCATAGCTTCATTTGTTCCCACAGGTATCTCACTTTTCCTTGCTCCCATAATACGCAAATGGTTTGACGATAAAATTCTTTATATCGGCATGAAGCTCGGCACGGGTATCTGCTATATTCTTATGTTCTTCTCAATATTCCCCTACGAAGAGCATACTCCTCAGCAGATTTTCATCAACGTTGTTTTCTGGTATGCTCTCCACGGTCTTACAACAGGCTTTTATAACATTGTTCCGGGACTCATTCAGATGGCGGCATATGACTACGGTGAATATAAATTCGGTGAAAGAAATGAAGCCACCGTCAGCGCAGTCAAGGGTACGCTTTCAAGAATTCTCACTAACTGCACAGACTATTTTATAAAGCTTTTGCTTGTATATGTAGGCTATACCCAGTATGCCTCCACACCTGAGCTTATGCCTCTTGAGGCTAAGAAGAGTCTTCTTTACATCTTTGCTCTGCTTCCCGGACTTTTCTCCTTCACCTCAATTTCAGCTATGTTCTTCTATAAGCTTTCAGGCAAGAAGCACAAGGAGATTGTCAAGGCTCTTGAAGAAAAGAGACAGAAGAACCTCGACGAGCTTAACAAAATCTCATAAAAAAACAAAGCACAAAAAGGGGCTGTAAAAAAAGTGCAGACCGCATAAACCGAGATAAACAAAGGGTTTCTTCAGACTTTCACGTCGGAAGAAACCCTTTTAAAATATAAAATTATATATATCAGTCAAGCTCGTTGAATGCCTTGAGCCATTCTCTCATAATCAGCAGATGACCCTTGCGTGTGGGATGAACACCGTCTGAAAGAAGATCGGTGGGCTTACAGCCTTCCGCAGCCTTGTCAAAAGCAAGCTGAAGGGGCACAAATTTCGCTCCATACTTTTCTGCAACCTTTTTTGTGATTTCAACAACCTCATCAAGCTCTTGTCTGAACTTTATGAATCGGTCGGGCTCTCCCTCTCTGCTTTGAGTTGCAGGTCCTTCAAGAACAAAGGGCTCAAGAATCATAATTTTCATTTCGGGAAGCTCCGCCTTCAGCTCCTCAAGAAGCATGGTGAAGACCCTTTCAAATCTTTCAATGCCTGTTCCGTTGTTGAAATCAATGCCGTGCCAGACGTCATTGATGCCCACAAGAATACTCATATAATCGGGTCTTATCTTGATTATATCTCTGACAATTCTTGCATAAATGTCGGGAATTCTGTCCCCGCTGACGCCTCTGTTGACAAACTGATAGACGCCGGGATACTGCTTTTCAATTGCCTTTGCCGTAAAATCCGGATAACCGCCGCCCATAACAGTTCTGCCCGTGAGGGTGAGATACTTGTTCCACAGCTTCTGAATACCGTCAGCATCGGGGTTGCGTACTCTTGAGCAGTCGGTTATGGAATCTCCCTGAAAAAGTATTGTCTTCATTTTTATCTCTCCTTTTTTAAAGCAGGACCCATCCATGCTTTGGTAGTTACTCTTAAATGATATCATTAACGGCTGTTAATTGCAATATATAAAAGGTTTACAGAATATCAGCCTTGTGATATAATCAATAAAAATAAAAAAGGACGGTAAAATTATGAAGAAGCTTTTACTTGCCGCTGTTATTATTCTTCTTGCGGCAGCACTCATCGGCGGCGGTTTTATTGTTGCTGAAATCTGTCAGAATATTGATTATGATATCTCATCCATTGAGCCCGTCGGCAGCTCTCTTGAAATTGTTTCTGACACACAGGACGGTGTGACGGTGAAAAAGACCGACGGAGACAGCTTTAAGGTGCTGATGTTCACCGACCTTCATCTGAACGGCAAAAAAGAAACCGACAAAACAGCCGTTGAAATGCTTGTCAGAAACATCACCGAGGAAAAGCCCGACCTTGTGCTTCTCGGCGGTGACAGTATCTCCTCAGGCTTTAACAAGAAAAGAACAAATCAGCTTATCGAAATTCTCGAAAAAACAGGTGTTTATTGGGCAGCTGTTCTTGGCAACCACGAAAGTGAAGGCATTTTCACTTATTCAAGAAAAGAGTTTGTTGAGGCCTTTGCTTCTCAGGAGCATTGCCTTGTAAGAACGGGCAGGAATGATATCGACGGCTTCGGAAACTGCACAATCACTCTTCTCGGCAGCAACGGTGAGGTTCAGCAGGTCATCTTCCTTATGGACTCGGGCAATTATATGACCGACGAGCTCAAGCAGCAGTACGGCGTTGAAAATGAGGGTCAGGTCTATGACGGTGTCAAGGAGTCTCAGGTTGAGTGGTACAAGGCAAAGCACGATGAGCTGACAAAGGAGCTCGGCACCTTCAGTTCAACTCTCCTTCTCCACATTCCCCCTTATCAGACAAAGCAGGCTCCCGAAGATGAGCTTCTCGGCGGTGAGCAAAGAGAAGGCATCTGTGAATCGGGCTTTGACTCAGGTCTTTTTGACGCCCTCAGAGAAAAGGGCACTACTCAGAATGTTTTCTTCGGTCACGACCACCTCAACGATTTCTCCTTTGTCTGTGACGGAATTATGCTCAATTACATTCAGCCCTCAGGCTACAGCTCTTACACAATGGAATCATCTCTGGGCTCTCCTGAAAATGAATGGATTCAAGGCTGTACAGCTGTTGTTTTTGAAAAGGGCAAAGCTTATACAAAGGATATCTTCAATCATCAGTAAAAATTCATAAAAAAGGACAAACCAATGAAAGCGATAAAAAATCCCCGTCTGATGATGACGGCTTCAATGGCCATCTTCGGCACTCTGGCACCCTTTGTCAGAAACATCAATGTCTCCTCGGGTGAGCTTGCCTTATACAGAGCCGTGCTTGCGGCACTGATGATTGGCGCTTATCTGCTTGTGACAAAACAAAAATTCTCTTTTGAGGGAATAAAAAAAGAAATCCCTCTGCTTCTGCTTTCCGGCGTTGCAATGGGCATTAACTGGATTCTTCTTTTTGAGGCATACAAATATACAACCGTTTCAGTTGCAACTCTCAGCTATTATTTTGCTCCCGTAATTGTGACGGTGGTCTGCCCCTTTCTTTTCAAGGAAAAGCTTACGGCAAAGCAGATTATCTGCTTTGTGATGTCCACCGCAGGACTTGTGCTTATCACGGGAATGAGCAAATCAGAGGGCGGAAACGACCTTGCAGGTATTCTCTTCGGTCTGGGTGCGGCTGTGTTTTACGCTACAGTTATTCTCCTGAATAAATTCATCAGAAATGTTGAAGGTCTGCAAAGAACTATTCTTCAGTTTTGCTCAGCAATCATCACTCTGCTGCCTTATGTGTTTTTAACAGGCGGAATCACTCTGGGCACCCTCGACGGCAAGGGTCTGATGAATCTTCTGATTGTGGGCATTGTGCACACGGGCATCACTTACTGTATGTATTTCTCCTCCCTCAAGGAGCTTCCCGGTCAGAAGGCGGCCATTCTCAGCTATATTGACCCCCTTGTTGCCGTTATGATTTCTGTCACCGTTCTTGGTGAATCGATGACAGTCCTTCAGCTTTGCGGCGGTGCGCTGATTCTCGGCTTCACCCTCTGGAATGAAATTTCACCCGGCAAAAAAGCAAAGACATAACAGACAAAGCAAAAAACAGATGTATCGGTAAAATCCGCTTACATCTGTTTTCTTTTTTGCTTAATAATTATTTAAGACGGGGCATTTCTGTCATTCTCAGTCTTGCACATCCATAGGGACAAAGCTCAATTTCCTCGGCAGCGGTGACAGGCTTTGTTGATTTGGGCACCCTTGCACAAACTGATTTATAGGGGAACTTGAGACCCCATTCAATCTGACTGAGCTTCGCCTTCACCGTTACGGGAGGACAGCTCTGTGAGAAGGGAATTTCACCCACCTTATTATAGCTGATTTCAAAATCATCACCCGCAAAGCCGTAATTCCAGGGGCTTGTGGGAATAAACTGATAATCGCAGTAAGGGAATTTGCGTTCAACGCCCTTTCTCTTGTGCTCTTTGATTTTCTTGTCATAGCTTATGGGCACTGAGAAAATCAATGAGCCTGCCTTGAGAGCATAAAGCTTGTTGGGTCTTTCCTTAAGCTCAACGGCTGTTTCAAACTCAACGGTAATTTCTGTTTCACCCTTTTTGATTTCAAGTCTGATATCCTCTGTGCGTCTGTCTTCTCCGTTTACTCTGAGATTTTTTGCAAAGGAGGGAATACGGATAACAAAGAAGAAATCCTTCTGAGAATCAACAGTATATTTCATCTTGTTGCGGAAGGGATAATCGGTTTCGAGTCTGATTGTGACATCCTCTGTTTTAAGCACACTCGGCAGCATAAGCGCATTGATGATTGTGTTACCCTTATGCATAAAGGTTGAAAGAGCAAGCTTGGGCCAGCCCTGATTGAAGTTTGCCGTGCAGCAGCCGTAATTGGGCTCAAGACCGAAAAGGTGTGCCTCGGGACCGTTTGTGCTGAAGGGTGCCATAAGCATTGTTTTCTGACAGGCAATCTGATTGACCATCTGAACATACTGATGAGTCCACATATCCTCACTGATTGTTGCGGGAAGAGCATTGAAGGCAAGCACCTCAAGACGCTCTGCCCATTTGTTGTCACCTGTGTGAGCAAAGATTTCCTCATAAGAATACATCTGCTCAACAACAGAGCAAAGCTCCGTGCCTCTTGAGGGGTCAATGCCCGAAAGCACCTCATCCCCCGTGAAGCCCTCAAACACCGTACCGTTATAGCGGTCAAGAACCTCTCTGAGAGCTTCTGCATTGTCTGTGTAGGCTTCGCCGAGAAGGCTGTGTGACACTGCCTCACTTTTGAGCATCATTGTCAGATTAACAATGTGTGTGTTCATCTTCCACACGTGGCTGGGCTTTTTCCATGAATCGGTAACCTTGTTGTAGTCAAGGCCCTGCTCACTGAGGATTTTTGCAAGGTCCTTCATCCACTCCTCACCGTATTTTTCATAAATGAAATTCAGAGAAATGAAGGTCTCAAACCATCTGTGCTTACCCCAGCCGAAAAGTTTGATTTTTTTATTTTTAAGAAGCTCGTAATAATTTCTGAGCACCTTATAAATAACCTCGGGAATTCTTTCGTCACCTGAGCAATCATAATAAACCTTGAGGGTTTTGCAGATAAGCTGTACCGCCCAGGTGTCATAAACGGGAATCATCTCCTTTTTGCAGGGGCAGATCCAGCCGTCGTCCTGCTGCTTTGAAAGAATGGCATCGATATATTTTTTTACTGTTGCAATCATCTCCTCGTTTTCAAGAAGATATGCAAGGGGCACAAAGCCGTCAAGCCAATAAGGAACTCTTTCCCAGCCCTCACATTTTCCGCCCACCCAGGCGCTGTCTCTGATGTCGGGCCAGATTTTGTGAAGATTGCCGCTGAGACCCTCAGCCTGAATTTCAAGCTGTCTGCGCAGCCAGCCGTCAGCCTTAATCTCTTTTGAAGTGTAAAAATCCCATTTTTTCATATCATATAATCTCCTTAATACTCTTTCCTCAGATTCTTTAACGGCTTATTTGAGGTTTTCGTCGGGAACAATTGTCACGCCCTCATGCTGCATTGTGACATCCTCACGCTCAAAGCCTTCAAGGTCATATCTGTCAGAGTAATAATTATATTTGTCAATAACAAAGGAGCTGTCAGCCTTGCAGGTAATCATTGTGCAGCCTCTCTGTGAGCCAAGCTTGTCAATACCCGAATAAGCAAAATAGTCAATGCTGTAACCGTAGCTGAACTGAATGCCTTTATATTCAAAGGTTGTGTTGTTAAGGTGGTCGTGCCCGTTGAACATTGCCTTTGTTGAGCCGAGCTCAAGCATTTTTTCAAAAAGCTCATCCTCACCGAGACCGCAGTAAACAGCCTTGCCGCCTTCACCCATAATACCTTCAATGTGCTTTACATTTTCTGTATTCTTATATCCGTTTGAGGAAAATTCAGTCCAGCAGTCAAGCATTTCAACAAGAGGAATGTGGAAAAATGCAAGTGAGCTGACCGTCTGAGCATCCTTGTCAACAGCTTTGTTTTCTTCATTCATTCTGCTGATTTCAGCTTCATACCACTGAACCTGGTTGGGATGAATGTTGTCGTATGTACCCTTGATGCTTTCAATGATGTTGTCCTTGACATAAGCCTGAGAGTCAGTGAGAACAAAAGCCTGAGTGATTATGCCGTCGGTGTTCTTGACCTCAATGACGTGATTGCCGAAGCCGTCAACATCCTCGGGACCTGCCTTGAAAAGACAGTGCTCGTATTCTTCTCTTTCATAAAACTCTGCAAGAGCCTCTCTGTCAAAATATGAATATGCCTCCGCATCGTGATTGCCGAAGGTAACATCCCAGTAAACGCCAAGGCTTTCCATAAGATTTGCAAAGGCCTTTGCGCCGCTGTAATTGTTGAAGGTACCCGCTGTGTAGGGCACGGGGAAGGCAATGTCACCCGTTGCAATGACAAGATCGGGCTTTTCTGCCGTAATCATTGCGGCAACGGCATTGAGAGCCTTTTGGTCAACGTCCTTTGAAAGAAATCCGCCGCCGATATGAATGTCTGTCAGATGCATAACCTTGAAGTCACCGTCAGTTGTGAACACCCAGTTTCCCGTTTCATCCATTTCGGGAACGAGCTGATTTTCAAACTCAACTGCCTTATAGCTGCTACCCTGAGAAATAAGCCTTTCAACTGAGGAATGATTCATTCCTGCAACAACACCGCATATCACTGCAAGGATAAAAATTAATTTAATAAGCTTTCTTCTTCTCTTTCTTCTTTTTTTCTTTGACACAGTTCATCTCTCCTTTTGTTTTATATCATCAGCATATCACAAACCTTACGGATATTCAATAATTTATTTTCCTTCTGAAAATAAAAAAGTGCAGTAAGCACTGCACTTTTTTATCTTTCACGGTCAACCCATTCAAGCAGAGCCCTGCAGCCGTCATATATGTCATTATATGCCACCTCAAAATTATCCGTGTACCAGGGGTCTGCAACATCACCCTTACGGTCGGTAAAATCCATCAGCTTATGCACCTTACCGTCAGGGTCTGAGCCGAAAATCAGACCGATATTGCGGATGTTTCTGCTGTCCATTGCGGCAAAAATGTCATATTTGTCATAATCACTTTTTTTCAGCTGAACGGCTGTCTTGCCCTCACAGGAAATACCGTGTCTTTTAAGCTCTCTTCTTGCAGGCGGATAAACGGGATTGCCTCTGTCACCCCATATTTCCTCCGTGCTTGTGGCTGAGGAGCGGATAAGAAATTCATCCTCTCTGCCCTGCTTTCTGACCATATCCTTAAATATAAATTCCGCCATCGGTGAACGGCAGATATTGCCATGGCAGACAAACATAATTTTATACATATAAATCACTCACTTTCATAAGGGAATTATATCATATACCCCCGCCGATTGCAACCAACGGTCAGCCGTCAGTAAAAGCTGCACCTTAACACAGAAGCCTGAAAAGACTTGTTTTTTCAATGCCCTTTGATTATAATTAAATCAGGGAAAGAGTTTGGAAAATAAGAATTTGTGGAGGTATTCGAATGAATGAAGAATGTTTAATTTGTAAAGAACCACTGGAATATCTTGAAGCAGATGAGTTAATGGAATGCGAACTTTGCCACAAAAAGCAAAGCAGCAAAACAAGATGCGTAAATGGTCATTTCGTTTGTGATGAATGCCATACGAGTGGAATGGACGAGATTATTTCAATATGCCTTAACACAGAATCTGTGAACCCCATTGAGATTATGGAAAAAATGATGTGTATGCCGTCCTGCCATATGCACGGTCCAGAGCATCATACAATGGTTGGTTCTGCACTTTTAACTGCCTATAAAAATGCAGGTGGAGATATAGACTTAAAAGCTGCACTTTATGAGATGCAAAAGAGAGGAAAACAAGTTCCTGGCGGTGCTTGCGGATTTTGGGGAGCGTGTGGAGCAGGTGTCAGTACAGGAATGTATGTTTCCATTGTGCTGAAGGCAACACCCCTTGCAAAAGAGTCTTGGGGACTTTCCAATCAAATGACAGCAAAAGCATTGAACGCAATCGGACAAAACGGTGGCCCTCGCTGCTGTAAAAGAGATTCTTATCTTGCCATTATGGAAGCAGTCAAAATTACAAGCGAGAAGTTGGGAGTCAATATGGAACTGGGTCAAATAACCTGTTCTCGCTCACATATGAACAATCAGTGCATACAGAAAGAATGTCCGTTTTATAAAGCACCGAAGAAAAAGGTGGCTTTCATTTGTGTTCATAATTCCTGCCGTAGTCAAATTGCCGAAGCCTTGGGAAAGTATTTGGCATCGGACGTTTTTGAAAGCTATTCTGCTGGTACAGAAACAAAGCCTCAAATCAATCAAGATGCCATTCGTATTATGAAAGAATTGTATGGGATTGATATGGAGCAGACACAGTATTCCAAACTGATTTCTGATATTCCCCATCCCGACATAGTGATATCTATGGGATGCAATGTTGGCTGTCCATTTGTTGGGAGAGCATTTGATGATAACTGGGGGTTGGAAGATCCCACAGGTAAATCGGATGAGGAATTTAAGTCCATAATCAAATGCATTGAAGAAAATGTTCTAAAGCTCAAAAATGAATATAGATAAATTCCAATTTATCGAACAAATAACAACAGCCGCCTTCATCAAGAAGGCGGCTTTACTGTTTCATATTATGTCATTGTCCTTAAAAGCTCCCTCAGATCCTCGGCAGTGTCAACATCCTTCAATTCAAGAATGTCATCAATTTCCAACCTCCGCAGAAGCTCGGGGTGTTTTTTTATTACCGCTGATCCGCCCTTTCCCTCAGTGAGCTTCATCAGCTCAGAAAAAAGTGCCTTTGGAAAAACGGCAGGCATACCCTCGGATTCACCGCAGCTTGTCCGCCACAAATAATCAGGAGCATTTTTTGAGCAAAGTGCCGCTGCGGCAACAGTTTCCCTTGTGAGAAGGGGCTGATCCGCGGGAGCAAAAAGACATCTGTCAACTCCCTCAAGAGCTTCAAGGCCAAGCCTCACAGTGTCATTACGGTGAGGGAGAGAGTGTAAAACCGTCCTTATGCCTTGCTTACGGCAAAGCTGATCAATTTCCTTGTGTCTTGTCACAACAACCCGCTGAGAAAAAATCCCCTCTGTTGCCGAAAGAATACGGGAAATCATCGGCTCTGATGAAAAATCTGCCATCAGCTTATTTCCGCCGAAGCGCCTGCCCATACCCGAAGCCATAATCACACATCCGATGCTTCCGAAGGGGTCATCAAGATCAACAACAAAGGCATCCTCTCTTTCCGTGATGCTTCTGAGAAAATCAGACCCGTCCTTACGTACAACGGCACAGACCTGCTTTTCTGAAAAAAGCTCAAGCAGAGCATTTTTATATTCCTCACACTTATCCTCAAGATAACCGATTTCATCAACGGTGACCCACTGACTCTCACTCTCTGCACAGCGTCTGAGAGCAGACATGCCCAAAGCAAGAAAGCCCTCCGTCTGCGGTATCATCCGTTTTTCACTGCCCTCAGATGAGACGTCAAAGGAGCCGATAACCGCCCTTTCACCCGAAAGCTTATCCTCAAGCCACACAGCCCTTCCCTTCTCGGCAAAGGTTATGATGCCTGCGGTTTTTTCATCGAAAAGCTCTGAAAGAAGAGTGGTTTTACCGCTTCCTCTTTTGCCTGTCAGAATAAGGTGACGCTTACCGCTGCTTCGGAAAGAATTCTTTATACAGTCTGCTGTTAGCCTGCTTGCAGGCATCTCTGTATTCTTCATAACGACGCAGCCACTCCCTTCCTTCTTCGGTAAGACAGCTTCCGCCGCCGTTTTTCCCTCCCGTGACTCTTGTCAGCAAGGGAAATCCAAGGGCATCCTCAGCATTTTTAATCAGCTTGAGAGCCTTGGTATATGCCATACCCATTGAAATACCTGCCGCCCTCAGAGAGCCCTTTTCTTCAATGGCGTGCATCAGACGGGCAGGTCCTTCGCCGAAAAATTTTTCATCATTTTCGTCAAGGAATATAATTTTTGTCACAGCCTTCATTTTCAGTCCTCCCTGAGCATTACAAGCTGAGTCTCACCCTTTCGGTTGCTGCAAAGCTGTAAGCTGACATTTCCGTAAATACTGCTGAGCATTTCTTCTGTTTTTTCAATGGGGTCCTTTTTCGGCTCAACAATGCCGAGGATCCCTCCCTCAGACAGAATGATCAATCTGTCACAAAAATTCAAGGCAAGAAAGGGATCGTGAAGAGCCACAAGTGCACTGCATTGCCCCGCTGACGTCCTTTCCTTAATCAATGAAAGCATCTGATGCCGGAAACGGAAATCCATTGCGCTTTCGGGCTCATCAAGCAACAACAGCTTTGCCGGGCTCACAAGAGTTCTGGCAAGAATGCAAAGCTGCTTTTGACCCTCACTCAGATGCTGATAATTTGTCTGCTCCTTGCCTTCAAGAGAAACCTTGGCCAGAGCCTCAGCGGCAGTATCCTTCATCTGACGGTCAGGCTGCTGAAGAAGTCTGAGCACGGGATTAAAGCCCATGAGCACAACATCGGCAGCAGAAATGTCAATGGAAATACCGCTTCTTTGAGGAATATAGCTGACTGATTTTGCAATCTGACCTGCTGACATTTCTTCAAGAATCCTTCCCTCAAGAACGCATCTGCCCCCGTGGGAAGCAATACCGCAGATTGCCTTGAGAAGAGTGGTTTTTCCGCTTCCGTTTGCACCGAGTATGCCCGTAAGACATCCGCCTTCAAGCTGAAAGGATACACTTTCAATAACCTTCTGTCTGCCGTAGCTGACGGTTATGTTCTCTGCTGAAAAAAAGCTCATACCTTCTGCCTCCCTCTGACAATAAGAAAAATAAGAAAGGGTGCACCGAGAATGCTTGTGAAAATGCTCACGGGAAGCTCCGTCTGAGCAACGCTGCGTGCAAGAATATCCGCACCCACAAGAAGCACACCGCCCGTAAGACCGCTGAGAAGCATTGTTCCGATGCGGTTGTTTTTGGTCAGAAGCCTTGCCGTGTGCGGAGCAAGAAGCCCCACAAAGCTGATAAGACCGGAAATACTCACAACCGAGGCAACAACAAGAGTTGCCGTCAGCAAAACTCCGAGTCTGAGTCTGACAACGTTCACTCCCAGCATTCTTCCCTCACCCTCCTCGGCTGAAAGAAGAACAATCTGTCTGTGAAGCAGAAACAACACTCCGAGACAGATTACACACAAAAGCATATTTCCGCCAAGAGAGTAAAGGCTCACTCCGTTGAGACTGCCCATAATCCAATATTCAATTGAAGCCAGCTCCTTTTCGGGATCAGCCGTCATCTTAAGGCACATCAGTGACGTCTGGGCAAGGGAGTGCACAGCAATACCCGCAAGAACAATTGTGCTGTTTTTTCCGCTTCGGTCAAGCCTTGAAAGGGCAAGGGCAAGTATAACCGAAAGCAGAGCACCGCCAAAGGCTGACACGGTAACAGACAGAGTACCTGACAGAAAAAGAATTCCTGCCGCCGCTCCCGCACTTGCCCCTGAGGACACGCCGATAACATCGGGTGAAGCAAGAGAGTTGCGGAAGACTGTCTGATAAACAAAGCCTGCAACACCCAGCGCAAAGCCGCCCATAACACCTGCAACGGTGCGGCTGAGACGAAGCGTCAGAAAAACATTTCTCTGCATTTCGTCTCCTGCAAGAAGCTTTTCAAGTGTCAGCGGATATTTTCCCACCGTTAAACTGCCGACAGCCAGAGCAATCAGTAAGATTACTCCGGCTGTGATGTAATATTTAGTTTTCGCTGTATGTGAAGCCGTAGAATGTTTCATAGTATTCATCAATCCTTGCGTTGCAATCTTCGTCACTCACCAAGTCTCCGTGAAGCACGTTAGCAAGCCATACCGCGCCGAGAATTCCGCTTGGCACGGGGCTGTCCCACGCCTCAGCCTTATCGGGCATCTGATAAACATTACCCTCTGCAACTGCGGTGCACTGAGCAAGATTGGGATCATTCAGAACATCCTCAACGGTATATGAAGCATCGGAGGCAAGAATGATGAAATCGGGATTCCAGGCAAGAAGCTGCTCATAATCAATTTCAACCCAATAGCTGTCCTCAATTTCTTCAGCAGCGTTTTTACCGCCTGCAAGACGGATAATATCAGACTGATACATTCCCTTGCCCGCTGTTGAAAGCATATTTGAATTACCTGCAAGATAAACCTTCGGCGCTTCGGCACCCTCGAGTATCCCCGCAAGATAGCTCTGCTGAGCAGCGGTGAAGGCCGCAAGAGCCTCACCCTTTTCCGTTGTACCTGTTGCTTCGGAAATAAGGCTGATCATTTCTGTCAGAAGCTCCTGATTTTCGGGGTTGACAATAAGAACATCAATGCCGAGCTCTTCAAGAGATTCAGCGGCACTGCTGAGCTTAAGGGGAAGAATAACAAGGTCAGGCTCAACAGCTGCACAGCCCTCAAGATCAAACTCCTTTGCTGTTCCCACGTTGGGAAGGCTGATGAGTGCTTCGGCTGAAAGCTTATAAATTGCGCGCTGATCTGCCTTTGCCTCAATGGCAACAAGCTTGTCCTCAAGACCGAGGGCAATGAGAAGGCTTGTTGAAATGTAATAACCGCTGACAAGCCTTTCGGGCTGAGCATCAATAACAACCTCTCGTCCTGCCTGGTCCGTCACGGTAATCGGATAACTGCTGACAGCTTCGGTGGTCTGAGCCGAGGTACTGTCAGAGGTGTCGGGTGCGCCGCAGCCTGCAAGGGCAAACAGCATTGTGAGAGCAAGAATAACTGAAATTAGCTTTTTCATAATTTTTTCTCCTATCGTTGTAGTTTTAAAAATATAACCATATTATAGCAAATACCATTTGCTTATGCAAGAAAAAATGCTATAATAAAAAACAGAAATCCGTTAAACAGAAAAAAAGGGGGCTTACTGATGTTCACAATACAAAACTATGTCCGCGCTCAATCTCTTGAAGAAGCATGGCAGCTTAATCAGAACAAGCGTAACCGCATTGTCGCAGGAATGCTCTGGATGAGACTTGGCAAGGGAAGCATAAACACCGCAATTGATCTTTGTGACCTCGGACTTGATTTTATCAAAGAAACACAGGACGAGTTTTCAATCGGAGCTTCGGCAACTCTCCGTGACCTTGAAAAACACGAAGGAATCAATGCCTACACAAAAGGGGCCGTTGCCGATGCAGTCAAGGATATTGTGGGCGTGCAGTTTCGTAATATGGCAACGGTAGGCGGCAGCATCTGGGGCAGATTCGGCTTTTCCGATGTGCTGACGGTTTTTCTTGCTCTTGACAGCTATGTTGAGCTTTATAAGGGCGGTATTATCCCCCTTGAAGAGTTTTCAAAAATGAAGCCCGACAACGATATTCTTATACGTCTGATTGTAAAGAAGACTCCTTGCAGAATTGTTTACACCGCAATGAGAAATCAGCGCACGGATTTTCCCGTGCTGACCTGTGCCGTATCGGAAATCGGCGGACATCTCAGAGCCGCCATCGGAGCCCGTCCCGCAAGGGCAGTCATACTTGAAAGAGAAATCACCGATGCCGAAGTCTTTGCCGCTTTTGTTGCGGAAAATGTTTCCACATCGGGCAATCTCAGAGGCAGTGCCGCTTACCGCACCCACCTTGTCAGAGTACTGACCGAGCGCGCAGTTTCTCAGCTGGGAGGTAAATGATTATGGAAATAAAATTCACTCTTAACGAAAAAAATATTATATGCTCTGCCGAAGCGGACACAATTCTTCTTGATCTGCTTCGTGAAAAAGGCTGTCTGAGTGTCAAGCGCGGCTGTGACAGTGCAAACTGCGGACTTTGCACCGTGCTTATGGACGGCAAACCTGTTTTGTCCTGTTCGCTTCTTGCCGTCAGAGCAGACGGACACGAAATTTTCACCCTTGAGGGTCTTCAGGATGAAGCCTCAGAGTTCATCGGCTTTATTGCCGACCAGGGTGCCGATCAGTGCGGCTTCTGCAATCCCGGAATGGTTATGAACACCATTGCTCTGCTGAGAGAAAATCCCGACCCCACCGACGATGAAATCCGTTCATTCCTTGCAGGCAATCTCTGCCGATGCTCAGGCTATGAGGGTCAGCTCAGAGGAATCAGAAGCTTTCTGAATTTCCGCAAAGAAAAGGGAGGCAGCTATGGAAAATAAAGAATGTAAAGCAGTAAATAAATCTGTCAGAAAAAAGGACTCTATGCAGCTTCTTCTCGGCAAGCCCGTTTACACAGACGACGTGACACCGAAGGATGCTCTTGCCGTCAAGCTTCTCCGCTCCCCTCACGCAAATGCAATTGTTGAAGAAATTGACACCGCTGCCGCAAAAAAGGTTCCCGGTGTTGTGGATATCTTCACCTGGGAGGATGTACCGAAGAAACGCTTTACCCTTGCAGGTCAGACTTATCCCGAGCCCTCACCCTATGACCGTCTTATCATTGACCGCCATGTGCGCTTTGCGGGCGATGTTGTTGCAATCATTGCCGCTGAAACCGAAAAGGCGGCACTTAAGGCAATGAAGCTTATCAGGGTCAGATATCAGATTCTCGAGGCAGTTCTTGATTTCCGCACCGCAAAGGACAATTCCGTTCTTGTTCATCCCGAGGAGGACTGGTTTCCTCCCTGTCAGGTGGGCGGCGACGCAAAAAGAAACCTTGTTGCTTCTGACACCGAGGCTTACGGAGATGTCGACAAGGTTATATCCGAATGTGACATTGTCCTTGAGCGCACTTATCACACCAAGGCCTTCAATCAGGCAATGATGGAGCCCTTCATCAGCTATGCAAGCTTTGACCGTTACGGACGCCTTCACGTCATATCCTCCACTCAGATAGTTTTTCATACAAGAAGAATTCTTTCTCACGCTCTCGGAATCCCCAAAAGCAAAATCCGTGTTGAAAAGCCGCGTATCGGCGGGGGCTTTGGAGCAAAGCAGACGGCTGTTTGTGATGTTTATCCTGCCTTTGTTGCAATGAAAACAGGACGTGCCGCTCAGATTTGTTATACCCGTGAGGAATCTCAGATTGCAGGCTCACCCCGACACGAAATGGAAATCACCGTCAGACTCGGTGCAACCGAAGACGGCATTATCCGCGCAATGGATATGTACACCCTTTCCGACACGGGCGCCTACGGTGAGCACGGTCCCACAACCGTCGGACTTTCAGGTCACAAATCAATTCCCTTATACACCGCATCCGTTGAAGCCTTCCGCTTCAGCTTCGATGTTGTTTATACCAATCATATGTCTGCCGGTGCTTACCGAGGCTACGGTGCAACCCAGGGCATCTTTGCCGTGGAATCCCTTGTCAGTGAGCTTGCAGAAAAGCTCGGTATGGATGCAACGGAAATCCGTGACAAAAATATGCTCAGAGAAGGTATGGTTATGCCTGCCTACTATAACGAAACAGCCACCGCCTGTGCCCTTGACAGATGTATGGAGCGATGCCGTGAGATTTTTGATTGGAAGGAGCGCTCAAAGGTACGGGATCTCGGAAACGGAAAGGTCAGATCAGCAGGTGTTGCAATGGCAATGCAGGGCAGCAGCATTTCCTTTGTTGACGTGGGCTCTGCAACGGTGAAGCTCAATGAAGACGGCGGATATATTCTTCTTATCGGTGCTGCGGATATGGGCACGGGCTGTGACACCATTCTTGCCCAGATGGTTGCGGAGCTTATGGACTGTGATGTTGAAAGAGTTTCCGTTTTCGGTGCCGACACAGACATTTCTCCCTATGACTCAGGCTCCTATGCCTCATCGACAACCTATATAACAGGTCAGGCAGTTGTCAAGGCCTGTACCGAGCTTAAAGAGCGCATCTGCAAAATCGGAGCCGAGCTTCTCAAATGCTCAGCCGATGAGGTGCTTTTTGAGGGAAACAGAGTCCGCAAGAAAGATTCGGACATCACCGCCTCAATCGAGGATGTTGCTTACAAGGCACAGCTTTTCAACAGCATATCCGCTGAAGCAACGGCAACTCACACCTCCCCTGTTTCTCCTCCTCCCTTTATGGTGGGTATGGTTGAAATTGAGCTTGACAAGCTCACGGGCAAGGTTGACATAATTGATTATATGGCTGTTGTTGACTGCGGCACACCCATCAATCCCGCCCTTGCAAGAATCCAGGCAGAAGGCGGAATTGTTCAGGGCATCGGACATACGCTGACAGAAAACATCACTTATAATCAAAAGGGACGCCCCATTGAAGCAGACTTTATGCAGTACAAAATCCCCACCCGTCTTGATATGGGCAGGCTGAGAGTTGAATTTGAGCAAAGCTATGAGCCCTCAGGTCCCTTCGGTGCAAAGTCAATCGGTGAAATTGTTATCAACACCCCAGCACCCGCAATTGCTCATGCAATCTTTCGTGCAACAGGAGTCTGGCACCGTGAGCTGCCAATCACTCCCGAAGCAATTGCAATGTCACTCAACAAATAAAAGAAGCCGAAGGTCATTTCCTCTGACCTTCGGCTTTTAAGTTTATTTAACCGTAACGCAGATATCAACCAGACGGTAGCACATCATATGATAAGTATCACCCTCTGCACAAAGTCTGAGAGTGAGCTCATAAGTGCCTTTTTGGGTGCCCTTGCCCACGGTGATTGTGCCCGTGCTTTCATCAATGGAAAATTTTCCGCCCGACATATAACCGATGCTGTAAGAAATTTTGCCCACGGAATCTGAAATTTTCAGAGTTTTAGCAGCGGTCAGCTTCTGGTCAGCCTTCTGCAGCTTGCTGTAAGAAAGCTTGAAGTTTTCCGCTTTTGCAGACACACGGAATTTCTGAATGTCCTTTCTTATCAGGAAGATCACGCTTGCTGTTTTTCCGCTGTAATTTCCGATTCCTTCAATCTGCACCTTGCCGTTTCCCGGATTTTTGTTTGATGAATAAATCACCTTGTAATCCGTGCCCTTTTTCAGAGTCTTTCCGTCAAGGGTAACGGTAACAGATGGCTTACAGGCCTTGCCCGAATAGGTATAAGTTCTTTTTGAAAGCACAACCGTTGCATCGCTGACAGCCTTGGGAGCAATGATGAAGCTTTTTGAATTTGTGCCCTTGAAGTTACCCTTCAGAGTGACGGTAACCTTATAGGTGCCTGCATTTTTACATCCCGAGGAATAGCTGACGGTGTAATCTGATGAGGAAAGCTTGATCTTTTCCGTGCCGTAGGTAACAGACTTCACCTTAGGCTTTTTAACCGTTCCGTCATAAGTGAGCTTGGTTGCCGAAAGAGTGATTGAGGGAGTTACCTGCTTGGGAAGAATTCTGAATTCCGCAGTAAGTGTTCCGCAGTAATCCCCCACACCCGTTGCAGTAACTGTTGCAGTACCTGCATTGACATTGTTTTTATAGGTCAGCTTATAACGTGCTGAGCCAAGCTGAGTACCGTTAAGAATAAGCTGAATGCCGGGAGTCACGGCACTGCCCGTGTAGGTCTTGTCGGCAATGGCTTCAATTTTTCCGCCTTCAATCGAAAGAGGAAGAATTTCAAAATTCACGGAAATTTCTCCCGTAAAGTTTTTATTTTTCTTTTCCTCACTTACATCTGCAGATCCCTTGATTGTGACAGTGGCTGTACCCGCATATTTATTGTTTTCATAGGAAAGCACATAATCCGTTCCGTTTGTCAGCTTTTTGCCCAGATAAGTGATTTCGGGGGTGGGCTTGAAGTAGCTTCCCGCATAGGTATAGTCGGCAATTTCCTCAACAACCGCCTCACTGATGGGAGCAGGATTGATAAAAAACTGCTGTCTGAGTCCGCCCTTATATTCAGAATCATCGTTTGCTTTGACATAAACCTTGGTGTTTTCATTTCCTGCATTGACCGCACCGATATATTCGCAGGTATAATTGACAGGGTCAACAAGGTTTCCGTCAACATCATAAACAACAACCTCGGGTCTGCATTCCTCGCCCGTGTAAACAAAGGTGTCCTGAGAAAGCACAACGCTTCCCAAAGCAATCTTTGAGGAAGCCGCTCTTGCGGACAGAAGTGACAGGGACAAAATCAAAACACCGATAAAAAGAACTGAAATTTTAGTCAGTCGTTTCATTTCAACACCTCTTTCTTATGCCGAGAATCTGTAAATACCCGTTGAGTCCTTAAGGCTGGGACCTGCACAGTTGAAGCTGACATAATAATAAGTTTTGCTTCCGCTTTTCTCCACCTTAAGACCCTCAAATTCAAGATAATTTTCATTATAGCTTGCATCATCCACCTTGATAACCGTGTCAATGGTGATTATTTCGGAAAGAGCGGATTTCTTTTTGACAGAAAGCTCCGTGACCTTGCCGTCCTTATAGGTTTTGTAATTAATTACATAAATCTGTGCACCGAGACCGAAGTTTCCTCCGCCGATATAAAGGCTCTTGCCCTTAACGGCAAAGCTCTGATAAGAGCATAAGGGAGAAAGACCGCAAGTGATGTGTGCAAGCTGCCACTTGGGCTTTGTTGAAATGTTAAAGGTGCCCTTGTCCTTGAGTGAATTAAGGGTACTGTTGATTTTTTTGAAGTTATATGACAGATAAGCACAGCTGTAGCCCGAAGGAAGATTGAGCTGAAAAACAATCTGATTGCTGTCAGCGTCAACGGCACACTGTACCCATTCAGGCTTGACCTTATCTTTGAAATATCCTGCCTTGCCGTTTTTGACGTTTGTCTTTTCAAAGCCGGATATATAAACGGTTTTTGTAATCTTGCCCACGCCTGAGGAATTCACCTTATAGGTCAGACGGGCAATTTTTCTGCCGAGTCCGTTTGTGCCCGGACTGCAGGAAACCCAGATGTTATATACCTGCTTGGAAAGATTATCCTGAGTGACGGCAAGAACATCACTGTGGCCGTAATTTGCAAGGACAGTTGCCTGCTGACATTCGGCTTTGGCTGTCACGCCCTTTTTTGAGGGAAGCTTACAGCGTGTAAGCAGACCGTGCTTTTTATTGTCCGTGTTGCTTTCTCCGATTGTGAAAATATATTTTCCGTCAGGAGTGTATGCAAAGTTCTGAACGCAGTTGACAGTCAGCTCTTTTCCCTTGTATTCACTGATAATACTTGCCTCGTTGTTATAAGGCATATTGGTCAGAGTGAACTGCTGTCCCTTCTGAAGCACACTGCTTTTCACCGTGTATTTTCTCAAGGAAGCCGCATAGGTTGAGCTGTCAAGCTGAGGTATTAAAATACCCGCTCCGAGCAGCAATGTGAGAAGGATACAGAAAAATCTTTTATAAGCTCTTGTTTTCAATATCAGTCATTCCCTTCTGTATTTTATTTTTTCATCTTTATTATAGCAAAAAGAAAAATAACAGACAAGTAAAAAATTTTTTTAAGAAGATTATAAAGCAAAAACAGAGAATCTGTTCTCTCTCTTTTTTTACTACTGTTTTATTTAAGGTAACGGTAATCGAACCTGACAAGCCTTAAAAGTCCGATTTACAGCACCTTTAATGATTTTTCTCCTCGCAAGACGCGAGTATTGTTTCGTCGAAGAAATCCTTAAATGCACTGTAACTCGGGCATTTAAGGTTC